>MVRP01000112.1 GCA_002067405.1 Syntrophorhabdaceae bacterium PtaU1.Bin034
CGGAAAAAAACAGGTTGCCGTTCTTTTTGACGACCTGACGAGGCCTACCCCTGTTTATCGTATTGTGCCTTATGTAATAGACCATTTAGAGCGGGCGGGCATTAAGGATGAGCAGATCCGGTTCATCGCCGCACTGGGGGCGCACGGGGCCCACAGCGCAAGCGATTTCAGAAAAAAGCTCGGGGATGAAGTGCTGGAGAGGTTTCCGGTATACAATCACAACCCCTTCAGTTCTTGTACGTACTTAGGCAAAACGAGCAATGGGACTCCCGTTTCGATTAACAGTGAAGTGATGGCCTGTGATCTTAAAATCGGTATCGGATGTATAACGCCTCATGCCTTTTCGGGGTTCGGAGGAGGCGGTAAGATCATCCTGCCCGGAGTCGCGCATATAGATACTATCGCATACAACCACGGACAATTGATAAAGGCCAATCCCGGGTGCATCGGGCTTGGCAGAATAGAGGGGAACGTGGTGCGCCTCGATATTGAAGAAGCCGCGAGAATGGCAGGGCTCGATGTGAAGATCGATGCAGTTTTGAACCTTCGTGGAGAAATAACGGACCTTTTTGTCGGAGATCCAATCCTGGAGCATAAAGCGGGAGTCGTGCTTGCAAAAGAAATATATGCAACTGATCCTGTAAATAATATGGATATTGTGGTGGTGAATGCCTATACGAAATCAAGCGAGT
Source organism: Syntrophorhabdaceae bacterium PtaU1.Bin034 (assembly GCA_002067405.1). Next base: position 693 of record MVRP01000112.1, read on the forward strand.
GTGTCATTGCGCCATACATCGGTGCGGCTTCTCTAAAGGAAGAGGGCGGAGATCTGGTGATCATCGCTAATGAACCGGCGGGGCAGGTCGTTCATTACCTTTTTGGTGAATTCGGACGACGTAAGGATGGCGAAGAGCCGCCAGCGCCGCCTCTGTCATCAAGAGTAAGTCGTTGCATTCTGCTCTCCCCTATAAAAGATATCGTAGGGGTGTCCTGTTTCAAGGGGTTGCCTTCCATCATCTGGTGCAAAACCTGGAATGAGGTTTTGGCTCTGCTCACGAAAAAGTGGTTCGATAAGGCGAACGTGGCCGTTTATCCAGATGCAACAATGCAGTATATCCCATCGAATTGATCGCGCAGACAGGGAGGATTGTTTATGATAACAGAACGCCTGTTCAAGGAGTTTAACGAAATCCTTGGCGGCGACAGGGTCCTTACGGCTCCCGAGGTATTAAAGGCGTACTCGTATGACGGGCAAACAAATCACACCCACGAGCCCGATGTGGTGTTACTACCGAAAAACACGCAGGAAGTTGCTCAAATCCTTCATATAGCCAATAGCGAAAGGATTCCTGTTACCCCCAGAGGCGGAGGCACGAACGTGAGCGGAGGGGCTATTCCAGTCCAGGGAGGCATAGTCCTTGCGGTTACGAAGATGGATAAAGTTCTGAACGTTGACAGGGAAAATCTGAGTGCCACCGCGGAAACCGGCATTATCCTCCAGAATCTGAATATGCGACTCGCCAAAGAAGAACTCTTTTTTCCTCCCGACCCACAGAGTTTTTTTGGTGCCACCCTCGGGGGAGCCATTGCCGAAAATGCAGGAGGCCCTTGTTGTCTGAAATACGGCGTTACCAAAAGGTACATTCTTGGCTTGGAAGTTGTCTTGCCCTGCGGCGATATTATCCGTCTCGGAGGCAAGACGCTGAAAAGCGCGGCAGGATACGATCTTATGCACCTTTTCATCAGTTCGGAAGGCACGCTTGGCGTTATCACTTGTGCAGAGATAAAGCTCAGACCCATCCCGCCGGCGAGGCAGACTGTTATGGTCGTTTACAATTCCATAGAAAGAGCAGGCGAGAGTGTTGCGACAATATTTGAGAACGGTATTGTCCCCTGCAAGATAGAGCTTATGGACAATTGGCTTATCAACAGCATAGAGGATTTAATGACCTTCGGTCTTCCCCGGGATGCTGACGCAGTGCTTCTTTTTGAGACGGATGGCACAACAGAATCTGTAGGAAAGGAAACCGAGAAAATTGTCGAACTCGTCAGAAGGTGCGGTGCGGTACAAATAAGAGTAGCGAAAGACACCGATGAAGCCAATCAGTATTGGATGGCTCGACGCGCCGGGTTTGCGGCAATCAATGGAAAGGTCAGAAACGTTGTGACTGAAGATGCCACGGTTCCCATAGGGCAAATACCGGCCTTAATAAGGAAGTGCAGAGAAATGGAGGGGAAATATAACCTTCACATCGTTGTCCTCGGTCATGCGGGAGATGGTAATCTTCATCCGGCTATTTTAAGCGACGCGCAGGATAACGACCTTTGGGAAAGAACACATAAGGCAATGGATGAGATTCTCGAAACCGCCATTGAATTAGGTGGGGTGGTCTCCGGGGAACATGGGGTGGGCTTGGAAAAGGTAAAGTATATGAGCAGGTCCTTGGACCCCGTGGCGCTGAACATGATGAAAAAGATCAAATTTCTTTTTGATCCTAACAATATTATGAATCCGGGGAAGATCTGGGAATGAAAACAAACGGCTGGAAGAGAACACCGGCCTTCCACCCCGGGATAGTACATATAACCAAGAAACGGATGGTGCGTGGGATGCCTAATTGAGCAAACAACAGGGAGAGGATAAGTATGATTGTAGAATTAACGGCAAGAGACCGCGTATAGATCCAAAGGCTTTTGTTGTTGACAGTGCCATGGTCATGGTGATGTAGCGGACGGCCTTTACGTTTCGCGAGACGCCTTACTGTTGACCATGCCTTTCATTATTCGGAACAATTGGCGTAGCCCCGCGTGTTTTTTGCACACCGCGTCATAGCTTTTTTCGCCCACAATGATATCGGTGACTGCTTCTGCAAGCTCCTGGCCGTATTGGCGAAAGAGGAGGTTACGAATCTTTACCGAGCCATAAAGAATGGCGCCAAGAAACCGTGCCCAGCGAAGCTCGGGAAGGATTGATTTACGCAGTTCGGAATAATAGCTTTCCTTTACGTCTTCCGGCCTGAAACCCCCTTTCACGACTGCGCGCGCGGCGCTCTGGCCGCTCATGACCGCGTGCGTGATGCCTTCTCCTGTCACCGGATCAATGAAGCCGGCGGCATCGCCTGCGAGGAGTACCCGGCCCTTTGCAAAGCCGCCCTTTCTTAACCCCACGGGGATGAAATAGCCGTGATGCTCCGCGCCGCCATTGGCCTTTATTCCTGATTGGCTCAGGAATTGTTGCAGGGTGTTCCTCAGGCTGAGCTTGCCCGGATCGTAGCTTCCCAGTCCCACGGAAAGATGGCGTTTCTTAGGGAAGATCCAGGCATAACCTGCAGGAACAGGACCGAATTCGAAGCGGGCGGACCTGGAGAAGGCCTCCAGGAGATCTTCGTTCACCGGGACTTCCCATTCCACCAGGGGAATTACCTTGGTTCTGTCCTTCCATCCCGCTTTTCTTGCGACGATGCTTCTGCCCCCGTCAGCGCCGATCACGAACCGGCAGACGAGCGGATACCTATCGGTCACTACCTCAACCGTTCCGTTGTGCCTTACCACATCGAGCACCCTGCACCCATCAACAACATCAGCGCCTGCGGTTGCCGCAGCCCGGTACAACAGGTAATCGAAGTTGTCGCGCATGGTCATGCTGACGAGCGGATAGTCCCTTGCCACGGAGAAATGCATGCCGGCATCGGCCAGATTCAACTCCGCCACGTGGCATTGCCGCTCTATTGCGTCAGATACGTCAAAGGGCAGAAGCCTGAGCGCCCGGGAAACGATACCCCCTCCACAGGTTTTGTATCGCGGCATGGGTGCCTTCTCTACCAGGGCAACCCGTACACCCTGCCGGGCCAGTACAAAGGCGCTCGACGAACCGGCCGGCCCTGCCCCAACAACCACAACGTCGTAGCTCCTCAGAGATGACATACCTGCTACCTACTTTATTCTACTCAGTACTGCCCGACTGTCAACAAGAGACCGGGGGAGAGGCGCGGGTATTAGACATTTAATCAGTCAGCAACGAAGCCCGGCTTCAAATCCGTTTGTTTTTATTCTCTTCCCGCTCCTGTGTGCTTTCGAGTGGAACGACTGTTGCGGGGTCACGGGTCGCTGCCCAGGCGACTTCGGCTTGGCCCTTCCCCTCACCGGTGTTGATGGTTCCCGCAAGGTTATGACCGCTTACCTTTGCCTGAAAATAAAGATCGTCTTTTCCGGGTCGCTCGACCTTGAATGAAAGGACATCGCCCGAGAGGCGCGCTTCGCTGATCGGCAGTCTCATCCTGCCCTGGGTAATGCTTCCCTTCACCGCCTGAAATTGTTGGGTGATGCGGAGGACCCATTCCTGACCGCTCTTCGGGTCCTTCCATTTCCAGGTGCCGCTCGCATTCGCAGGGACAATCCAGTAGTAAATGGTATCGCTCCCCAGGTGCCGCACCCCGTCCGGCTCCCATTCTCCCATTGAAAAATCGTGGGAAGCCAGCCTAGTTCCCGGACGCAGCTGCTCGAATAACATTGGGCGAAGTTTCAGGTTGATACCGGAGAGCAGGTAGATGGTGACCACCGTCGCTTGCCTGAAGTCTGCCTGAAACAAATCCTGCTGCACGAATCTGACCTTGTCCTCGACCCCTTCCCTCGCAGCGTTCGTCCTGCTTTCGGCAATGCGCACCGGATCGATATCGATCCCTACTCCGCGCGCCCCGAACTTCTTGGCTGCCGTGATCACGATCCGTCCGTCGCCGCAACCGAGGTCGTACACGATATCATGGGGTGAGACCTCGCAGATGCGAAGCATCTCTTCTATAGTATTCTCGTGTGTTGGCACATAAGGAACATCATAGAGAACAATGCGTTGCAGGCCTGCGCCATGTACGAGCGGTGCACCGGTGAAAAAGGGGGTCCGGCAGACAACGACCAGACCGATGACGAGGACCGCAACAAGGACCGATGATCCGACGCGGGCAGCTCTGTTCATCATTGCCTCCGACAGGAAGTTATATACTCAATATAAGCATCTCTCTCCCTGCATCGAAGGAAACGGACGCCTCGTTCGGAATCAGCTCATTTCAGGCAATTATTAATGTCCTGCAGAGTGGTGGGGATTTGTAATTTGGATGGGAGGTGTCAGGCGGCCGCAGGGCTTGTCCCTTCGGGTAGCAGCGGCCGCCTGACACAAAACGCCTGGAGATACCCGCTTCCTACTTTTGCCTGGTCAGCCTGGAGACCTCTTCAAGAAGTGTTGCGGAATGGGGACTCGAAACCGACCTCTTTAAAAGTATATCGACCGGTGTCACCACGCTGCCGTAGTATGCGTTGTTCCAGTCGCTTCTGGTTTTGACGACTGCTCCGTCGAGCGATATGCCGCCGTAAAGACCCTTGGATCTTGAAAAGCTGATGATATCGGCGCTAAGATTTGCGGTCGACGCTGCCGCCCCGATACCGACCGGTCCCACTGCCACTCCCACATCGGCGCCGAGTTTGACACTGCTTTCCATCAACGCGCTCACGCCCCGCTCGGTCATGGCAAGAAGCACTACTTCCGATGCATTGCCGCCTATCTGGAGACCGAAGCTCGCCCCTCCTATTGTGTAGAAAGCGGGTCCGGCCCACTGTCCGGATAACCTGTGCCTTGCCACAAATACCCCGCTTCCGCCCGATGCACCCACGATAAAGGCGCCTTTCAGGATCTGAGGTGCGATAAATATGCCTCGCGCATCCTTGATCAGATTCCGAAACCCCTCCATCTCGGGTGCACCTGAAAACACCTCGAGGGTGAGCCTCGCTTTTTCCGCAAGGTGGCGGGCCTCAACAGCATCGTCGGCTCCCGCCCTGCCGGGCGTCATAAGAAAGAGGCTGCCCACAAACAAAACCATTAATACTACGGTGAAAAATCGCTTCGAAATCCTGACGTTCCGTCCGTTCATGCTTCCTCCTCAAGGTCGGCGTTTTATTATGTCGGTCTATGTTGTGCCCACCTTTTGACGATTTCTACATTATCTCAATGGAGTAAGGGTGTCAAGACATGAAGGTGCGCTTGCCCTGCCGGAGAACCATTCCACCGTGGATCAATCATCAGTAAGGGTGTAGAATAGTAACAAAACACACGGCACAAGCCCTTGCTCTGCATACGGGAGGGGGCGACAACAGACCTGCCCAAAAAGGGCCAAAAATGGAGCGAACGGACGGCTTGAATTACGATTGCATTCCTCCTCTCATCGAGTTCCGGGATCGATTGCTCTCCGAATTTGCCCGGTTACTGGAACCATCCATGATCCGGCACGAAGAGGAGTTTGCGCTCCTTGAGAAGCAGGTCATGGACTACGTTCTTGCCGCCCTCAATAAGTTGGGATGGGAGTTTACGTGAGGGTAGACCTTCTCTACCTCCCAGATGGCTTCCACGTTAGGCATAATCAAACGGCACCACCGATTGCTGGAACGTTTCCTTATGATGCTGTCAGATGAAGGTATACTGACACGTTCAGATGCGTTCTGGGAAGTTATCTCCACTCCTCCAGTGCCCGACGTCAACCGGCAGGCCGATTCGCCGTTCAAATCGGACCCCGATATGATTCTCGTGGAACGTTGCGGTTCAAACCTTTCCCGGGTTCTTCAGGGGAAGCTCGATCCTCTTCAACTGCTTTTTCCGGAAGGAGATTCAACCACTATCGGACAATTCTACCGTGACTTCCGGTATTGAGGGCAGTGAATATCCTGATCGAGAAGACGCTTCTGCAGGTGCTCGTACACGCACCCCTGACAAAACCTTATCGAATCCTGGAGATTGGCGCCGGTACCGGGAGCACAACCTGTTATCTTCTGCCCCATCTTCGGCGCGGCTGCGCGGAATATACCTTTACCGACGTCTTCATTGCCTTGCTCCTTGAAGCGCAGGAGAAATTCAAGGATTATGATTTTGTGGAATATCGGTCCCTGAATATCGAACTAGAACCGCAAAGACAAGGCTTTGACTGCTGTCATTACGACTTTGTGGTAGCAACCAATGTCTTCCACGCTACCAGGGACCTCGCGGGAACCCTCCGCAACACACGGCAGCTACTGACGCCCGGTGGTCTACGGTCCTGCTTGAACCAAGGGCCTCTGCCCGCTGGTTGGATCTCGTATTCGGCCTGATGCAAGGCTGGTGGCGGTTTACCGATACCGATCTGCGCCCCTCCTCTAGGATCGTTGCCCCTTCCTTCGGCAACGTCGCTGTCGAAGGAGAAAGAACCCTCGGACGGAGTGAGCCTGCAATTCGTCGCAAAATCCTATCATACTGAATGGGGAGAAATTCCGGCTCCAACGGCTCAGTCGCTTCCCAGAAACTGAGCACGCAGGAGACCGCGTGCAGTACCCGCCTTGTTACTTTTCCCGTCTTTGAAACTGGCGCCGTCCAGCTGATCCAGTTCCACTCCGCAATCGATCAAGCCGTTCTTGGCGGTAATGAATTGGGAAAAATAATGGCAGTAGCCAGCTTCACAAAAAATTCCGTCCATACCGGCTATCCCGCGCCCGCCAAGATCCCGGCAGTAACGGGTCAGTTGTGAAGAAACATCGGTGTGGGAGTAACCCGGAATGACCAGCAAGCCTCCGGCTTCCCAAAGGCGGGGATTGGGGGCGGGTCTGAAGAGCGAAATATATCCCGCCGTCCCTATCAAAAGCCAATCCGCAAATCAGCCGTCCCGCCCGGATCTCCCTCGTCAATACCTCCGGCTGATATACATCCTTGACGGGGAAGTCGTCGCCATACGTGGAATGGAAAACAGTCCCCACATGATGGGCGTTCGTCTCATCAACGGCAACGATCTGAAATAATCCATCCAGCAACAATCAGCCCCTCCCCGCGCCGAGCTTGTCGAAATATGCCGCCACTGCGTTGATGGTGGTCAGCTTTTCCGCGTCCTCCAGGGGCACCTTGATGGCAAACGCATCCTCGGCCAGTACGAGCAATTCCGTCTGATCGAGGGAATCCAGGTTGAGGTCGTCGACCAGATGCGCTTCAGGCTTCAAGTCGACGGCAGCAATGTCTTTCTTTTTGAGTTTCAAGATAAGCTCACACACTTTTTCCACGGTTGTCATGTCAATTTTCTCCTTCTATCGTATTTGGTCCACATGGGACCTCTTTCGCTGCACAAGTCCTCCGGGAGCCCCTTATCCCGCTTCATTTGACTTTCCCGGGGTCTCCATAACACAGGAGACACCCCGTCTTCTTAATCCTGCTCCGAAACAGCCGCTGTCCGAGATGCACAACGCCGGTCTTGTATCCCCCGATCGCCAGCGGTTAACGAGACCGGGCTCACAGATAAGCGGCCTGCTGAGGGTGATGTAGTCTACTATCCCTTCCGCAACGAGGCGGGTTGACGTTTCAAAGGTACGGATGCCGCCGACAAGCATAAGGGGCACGCCGATCTTCTTCTTGTACCTCCCGGCCGCTGCTTCATAGTAAGCCTCGGGCTCCCCCGGAGCGGGTTTTCCCGTTCTGATCGGACCGTATCTGCCTGACAACGGGGTTCCGCCGCTTAGTTCTATGGCGTCGGCACCGTCTTGTCCGAGCATTGCTGCCGTTAAGAGCATGTCCTCTTCGATGAAACCTCCGGGACAAAAATCAGCGGAATTGAGCTTGATCAGTACAGGGTAGTCCGGACCGACAGCCTTCCGGATCGCTCTCATAATCTCCCGGAGGAACCTCGCACGGTTTTCTATGCTTCCGCCGTACTCGTCCCTCCGCTGGTTGTAGAGAGGAGAAAGGAACTGACTAATGAGATATCCATGGCCGGCGTGAATCTGGAGCGCGTCGAATCCGGCGGCCCGGGTACGGACGGCTGCATCGGCAAAGTCCCGGATGACTCTTTCAATGTCATCGTGTGTCATCTCCCTTCCAGCAAATCTTGTTGTTGTTTCAGGGACCGACGGTCCTATCGGTTCGAGGCCGCTTAAGGGAAAGGCTGCGCTGGAACCCGCATGGCCGAACTGTGCGGCAATTTTACCGCCCGCATCATGAATGGCTTCCGTCATTGCCGAGAGGCCGGAGATGCGACTGTCTGAATCGATTCCGAGTTGCCAGGGACAGGCCTGGCCCTCCCTGCTCACGTATGCGAGACCCGTAATAGCGAGTGCGACTCCGCCTCCGGCCACCCTTTTCAGCATATCCGTGAGCTTCTCCGTGGCTGAACCGTCGTTATCGGCAAGCCCTTCCCACGTAGCGGAACGGATAAAGCGATTTGACAGCGTTATGGTGTTGATGGATGTCGATTCAAAGAGCACCGGCTTCCGCATCCTTCTTGCCTTTCGTAGAGCGCGGTGAATCAGGGAGGGTTTTTCCGGACGTCTATCCCCGCCTCCAACAGGACAATTCTGCCCCAAAACGCCTTTCAATTACAAGTCGAAACTTGACGTACTTTGCGCTTGGTTGCCTTCCTGCGTGCCGCTTCCCTTGAAGGGGAAAAGCGAAATATCTATATTGGCCTTAACAAAGAGTAAGGAGGTAAGTTTCATGGAAGACAGGGAATTTGTCTTTGAAGCGGCACGGGATGGCTTGGCCGAGGTGGAGCTGGGCAAGCTCGGACAAAAGAACGCATCGAACGAAAGACTGAAGGAGTTCGCGAAGCGGCTGGCCGAAGAGCACCAGAAGGCAAACAAGGAGCTGATACAACTGGCAAAGAAGAAAAAGCTGAGCATTCCGACAGAGATCGACCCGGAGAGGCAAGACATGCTCGATAGGCTGAGGGGCCTTTCAAGCGAGGATTTTCAGCGCGAGTACATGAAAGCGGTGATGAAGGACCACCAGAGGAGCATTTCGATCTTCCGGCAGGAGGCCAAAGAGGGTGGGGACGAAGACTTCAGGGGTTTTGCGGAGAAGACACTCCCCATGCTTCAAGAACACTTTAAAATGGCAAAATCGATCACCCGCTGATAATTGTACTCTTTTCGATTTAACAAGTCCTCTGTAGGAAGTGAAATCCGGAGTCGCCTCTCGGTCAAGAGAAGAAAGATGCGTTCGGCGTGAAGCACGCCATTCTTCATGCCCTTCCGTAGGCCTCTGTAAAAGAACGGAGCCTTTGGACAACGGACTCGTTGAGCTGTGAGGGGAGAAACCGCCATGCCCAGTTTCCGTGGGCAACGGATGGACGATTCATCTGAGCCTCCCTGCCGAGCCCGAGAATATCCTGCAGAGGTACCATGGCCATATCGGCGATGGACATCATCGCAAGCCTTATGAGTTCCCAGCTCGCCTCGTCTGACGAGACCTCCCTGCCCAGGTAGCGAAAAAGCCTCCATCGGTCTTCCTGCCTCGCCTCGTGTTCAAACCATCCACGCACGGTGTTGTTGTCATGAGTGCCCGTATAGACCACGTAGTTCCTTTCATAGGTATGAGGCAAATAGATGTGCATCGGATTATCCTCGCCGAAGGCGAAGAGGAGCACCTTCATACCCGGAAATCCGAGCTGCCTGATCGCTTCCCTCACGTCAGGGGTGATCAGGCCGAGGTCTTCGGCAACTATGGGCAGGCCGAAAAAACGTCTGAAGAGCTGATTGAAGAAATCCATCGTCGGGACCTCGACCCACCGTCCGTTCACCGCATTCTTTTCATGGGCGGGCACTTCCCAGAATGCGACGAGACCCCGGAAGTGGTCGATCCTTATCACATCGTACATCTTGAGAATGTGGTTCATTCTGTCGATCCACCAGCCGTAGCCCGTCTGCCTGAGCGCATCCCAGTTGTACACGGGATTTCCCCACAATTGGCCTGTAACGCTGAAATAATCAGGCGGAACTCCGGCAACGGCCACCGGTCGCTTCTCGCCGTCGAGCTTGAAGATGCCCGGATTGGACCAGACGTCAGCGCTGTCATAACTTACGTAGATGGGGATGTCGCCCATCATCTGAATGCCCCGCTGATTGCAGTAATGCTTGAGTGCGCTCCATTGCGTGAAGAAGAGATACTGGTTGAATTTCTCCCTTTCGATGTCCACGGCACGCTCGATTCGGATTGCGCGCATCTGCTCGGGAACCCGATCCCTCAGTTCCCACGGCCACTCGCTCCACGGTTTTCCGCCCATTTTTTCTTTCATGGCGACAAAGAGCGCGTAATCGTCCAGCCAGGACGCATTGTCTTCGTAGAAGTGAATGAACCGATCCCGGTTCCTCCCCGGCTTTCCGAAGGCCTCGTAGGCGAGTCCCAGTATGTTTTCCTTATACATTCTTGCGGTATTATAGTCGCACCTGCCTTCAGGAAGGGAGGGAATGGAACCGAGCTGTTTTTTTGAAATGAGGTCTTCTTCGACAAGGATGTCAGGACTTATGAGAAGGGTGTTGCCGGCAAAAGTGGAGATACTGCTGTAAGGGGAATTGCCGTAGACCGGGGCCGTCGGGCTGAGCGGAAGGACCTGCCAGTAGCTCTGGCGGGTTTCCGAGAGAAAATCGGCAAACCTGTAAGCCCAGGGGCCGAGGTCGCCTATGCCGTATGGCGAAGGAAGCGATGTGATATGAAGAAGGACGCCCGAGCCTCGTTTGTTCATTCTCCCTCCATGCGACAATTATCGGTCTAAACCGCGCATCTTTCAACCCCGGAATGGTGAAGAACGCCTGTCGGAGCCGGAAGGAATACCGGCTTGCAGCCCGGAACGTTCCTCAGACCTTATTTCCATATTCTACTCGTAGTCTTTCGGTACGGCACAGATAATCAGAAGGGGTCTGTCCGCCGTCCCATTCTTGTACTGATGCATTTCATTCGGAAGCACCAGAGCGAAATCGCCCTTCTTGACCGGTTTCTCCTCCCCGCCTTCTGTGACCAGGTATCCTTGTCCGTCGATCACGTAATTGACATGCTCAAAGGGGTGCGCGTGGAAAGGCGTATGGCCTCCCGGCTCGATGGTAAAGACCCTGAAAGAGAATGAAGGGGCGCCGTCATTCCTGGATATGGGGACCTGTTTATACGTATCCCTGGCCCCTTCCATGCCCATCTTCACCTTCTCTACCCTGTCCAGACTGGTTATTTTCATGTCCATTCCTCCGTGTGTAAAACTGTCGGTATTTCTGAACATCCCCGGCCATTTAATCTCCCCCGCATCCGTCACGGCCTACGAGGTCACCCATGCAACACGTAAGAGCCTTCTCTTTTCGGCCTGATATGGGTTTTCTTTTGACCTGTTTTGATGTATAATACTATTATCCTTCGTTTGGGTAAAAAAAGTTTTTCAGACAAGCCGATATATTGATTTTTCTAGAAGCCTTATATTATAATACCGGTTTAAGTAAGGCTGGTGTAGCTCAACAGGCAGAGCAGCTGATTTGTAATCAGCAGGTTGCGGGTTCGAGTCCCATCACCAGCTCTGGGGGAGAGGTTCCCGAGCGGCCAAAGGGGGCAGACTGTAAATCTGTTGTCTCAGACTTCGGAGGTTCGAATCCTCCCCTCTCCACCATTTCTCGGGAGAATTCGAAGCTGTGGGGTTTTTGTCCCTCGCTTCTTTTAATGTATGAATCGGGAGTTAGGGGTTCGAGAGTCTGAATGGCGTTTTTTTCTGTTCGCTCCGGGGACCACGACTTCTTATTGTCTGTTAGTGGCGGGAATAGCTCAGCTGGCCAGAGCGTCAGCCTTCCAAGCTGAGGGTCGCGGGTTCGAATCCCGTTTCCCGCTCCAGATGCCCACATAGCTCAGTGGTAGAGCACTTCCTTGGTAAGGAAGAGGTCATCGGTTCAATCCCGATTGTGGGCTCCATAAATATAAACGGAGGCTCTCTATGGCTAAGAAAAAGTATGAAAGGAAGAAACCCCACGTCAATATCGGCACCATCGGGCATAT
>MVRP01000113.1 GCA_002067405.1 Syntrophorhabdaceae bacterium PtaU1.Bin034
GGGGAGAGGGCTCTTTCTGCCATGAGGAAGACCCCTTCAGCTATGACATGGAGGGCGCGAACTACTTCGACATGGACAGGAGGCCCATGATCGGCAATCACAGCCTCGTGGTCTTCGATGACGGCGAACAGGTGACGGTCTCTACGGAAGGGAAAGGCGTCCGTTTCCTGCTTATATCCGGCAAGCCCATAGGTGAGCCGGTCGCGTGGTACGGGCCGATCGTGATGAACACCAGGGAGGAGCTTCAGGTCGCCTTCGACGAGTACCAAAGGGGCACGTTCATCAAGTACCGGGGCAAAGGGTAGGCCGGCCGGCCCGCTGGCCAGATTGTCGCGGTGAGCAAAAGAAGCAGCCGGCCTTAAGGCGGCCGGCAGGGGCTGGTTTTATCAGTCTGCTTCCGGGGCGCATGCCGGTTTCCGTAGAAACTATTTGATTACTTCTGCCAAAAATAGGAGAATGCAGTCACCCCTTCCGGGAGCGATCCCGGAGGCTGCCAGTGCTTTGCGTACGGAAACGGCGTTATGCAAAAGGCCGACCATGCGGCAAAGCCGTGAAAACGGCAGAGTAATGAAATATGAACATATCCGATACAATAACCTTCAATAACCCGGTGCAGACTGCATTACAGACCGTCTGCACACGCGCCGAGGCAGGCGTATGGCCCACCTGAGCCTTTCGGAATGGCTGGCCCGCGCCGAGGCTGACAGGCGTTTCCGGGAGAACACGACCTCCATCACGCACATACCGGCATCGGAAGGTCGTTTTGCCCCGTATCCTCCCTGGGTGGACCCCTCGATACGGAAGGTCCTCACCGGCCGGGGCATCACGCAGCTTTACAGCCACCAGGCCCGCGCCATCGATCTCGTCCACCAGGGCAGGGACGTAGTCCTCGTCACGCCCACGGCCAGTGGAAAGACCTTGTGCTACAACATCCCCGTGCTCCAGAAGATCCTTGAGGAGCCCGAGACCAGGGCTCTCTACCTCTTCCCCACGAAAGCGCTGGCCAACGACCAGATGACGGAAGTGCATGGTCTTATCGGCGAGCTGAAAAAAGACATCAAAACCTTTACCTATGACGGCGACACGCCGGACGACGCCCGGCAGGCCATCCGCAAGCAGGGCCACGTGGTGGTGACCAACCCGGACATGCTCCACGCGGGTATTCTCCCTCACCACACGAAATGGCAGAAGCTCTTTTCCAACCTCAAGTATGTGGTGGTCGACGAACTCCACACCTACCGAGGCGTCTTCGGCAGCCACGTGACGAACGTGTTCCGGCGGCTGAAACGGATCTGCCGCTTCTACGGACAGGACCCCGTCTTCATCTGCTGTTCCGCAACCGTGGCAAACCCCAGGGAGCACGCGGAAGACCTTATCGAGAAAGAGGTCGTCCTCATCGACGAGAGCGGTGCGCCGCGGGCGGCCAAGACCTTCATCCTCTACAACCCGCCCATCGTCAACAGGGAACTGGGCATACGCCAATCTGCCCTGACCCCTGCGCGGAACATGATGGCCGACCTCATCGGCAACAGGATCCAGGCCATCGCCTTCACCACGAGCAGGCTCTCCGTGGAGGTGCTCACCAAGTACCTCAAGGACTCCTTCAGGGCGAAGGTCCCGGTCGATGACCACTACGTGACGGGCTACCGCGGGGGCTACCTGCCCAACCTGAGACGGCAGATCGAAAAGGGCTTGCGGGAGCGGACCGTCATGGGAGTGGTGAGCACCAATGCCCTTGAGCTGGGTATCGACATCGGTGACCTGGAGGCGTGTGTCATGGTGGGCTACCCGGGCTCCATCGCGAGCACCTGGCAGCAGGCGGGCAGGGCGGGACGGAGGGCCGGGGCGAGCCTGGCGGTGCTCATCGCGCGGAGCAACCCTATGGACCAGTTCATCGTGGAGAACCCGGACTACTTCTTCGCCCGCTCACCGGAGCATTGCCGAGTGAACCCGGACAACCTCCTGATCCTCCTCCACCATATCAAGAGCGCGGCCTTCGAGCTCCCCTTCGAGGAGGGCGAGCGGTTCGGCAAGGAAGACCTTATGGAGCTGCTCTCCTACCTGGAGGAAAAGGGCGTGCTCCACCGGGTGGACAAGCGCTGGCACTGGGCGGCAGAGAGCTATCCGGCGGATGAAGTGAGCCTCCGCACCATCAACCCCGAGAACGTCGTGGTCGTGGACACCACCGACGCGGGCAACCACAAGGTGATCGCCGAGGTGGATTGGGACGGTGCCTTTACCACGGTCCACGACGAGGCCATCTACATGGTAGAGTCCCAGCAGTACCACGTGGACAAGCTCGACCTGGAGCGTAAGAAGGCATATGTGAGAAGGGTGGATGTGGACTACTACACCGACGCCATGACCTACACCGGTGTCCGCGTCATAGAGGACTTCGACAAAAGGATGCAGGGCAGGGTCATCGTGGAGCACGGCGAGGTCCACGTGGTCCGCAAGGTAGTGGGCTACAAGAAGATCAAGTTCTATACCTCGGAGAACGTGGGCTACGGCGACGTGCACCTCCCCGAGAAGGACATGCACACCACGAGCTACTGGTTCACCATCCCCTGGGATCTCCTCAATTCGCTGCAGTTGACCCGCTCGGACATCGTCGACGGCCTCGCGGGGCTCGCCTACTGCCTCCATCACATTGCCGCCATGCTCGTCATGGCGGATATCCGTGACGTGGACTGGTGCATCGGCGACAAGAGCGGTGAATGGTACGTGCGCCACGGGGCGAACCGCCGGGTCATCACCACGAGCCCGGGTCAGCCCGCCACCGTCATGGAAGACGCCTACGATCCGACAGTCTTCATCTTCGACGCCTATCCCGGCGGCATCGGCTTTTCGGAGAACCTCTTCGAGAGGCATGACGAGCTGATGCGCGCGGTCCGGTCGGTCATCACCTCCTGCCGGTGCGAGCACGGGTGCCCCATGTGTGTCGGACCCTTGCTGGAGGTGGGGCCTTCGGCCAAGGATGCGGCGGTGCAAATCCTCGACCTGATGGAGAGGCCATGAGCCTCAAGGACCGCCTCAACCGCCTCACCGGGGATGCAGCCAGGCCCTCGCCAGCCGGGTCGAAACAGGAGACGATCAACGACCTTCGGAGGAAGCTGGACAGGGTCATGAACCGCCGGGAGCAGAATACCCCGGCACATGCTCCCGGACCCCGCCGATACGCAACGCCGCTGGAGGACATCGTCGACGGCAAGGAAGCCCGTACGCCGCACGGCACCTTCTTCATATCCCGCAGCACGATGAACTCTGGCGCCGTGCACGGGCATGCGCGCATCTGCGACCTCGGGTGCGCCAGTATGGAAGCAATGGCCTTCCTCGCCGGTTCACGGATGGGTCAGGGTGTGTCGGCAGAGGACGGCCTCTTCCTCGACACGGAGACCACGGGACTTGCGGGCGGCACCGGGACCTTCCCCTTCCTCATCGGACTGGGATGGTTCGAGGGCAGCTCCTTCGTCACGTGCCAGCTCTTTGCCCGGGACTTTTCCGAAGAGGGTCCGATGCTGAGACACCTCAGCGAGCTTGCATCGGACAAGCAATTCCTGGTGACCTTCAACGGCAAGGCCTTTGACCTGAACCTTCTCGCAACACGGTTCGTCCTCAATCGTTGCCGGGAGACGCTCACAGCCATGCCGCACATCGACCTCCTTCACCCGTGCCGGAGGATACTCGCCCACCGCCTGGAGAATGCCCGTCTGTCAACGATAGAAACGTGCGTGCTCGGTGTGGAGCGCGACGGGGATGTTCCCGGCTTCGAGATCCCCCAGCGCTATTTCGACTGGCTCAGGCGGCGCGACGGAAGGCTGCTGGAAGATGTCTTCACCCACAACAGGATAGACATCGTCTCGATGGCATCGCTCCTGAAGTACCTGGCCGACCTTGTAGAAGACGGCGACGGGATGGCACGCGGCCACCACGGGGACCTCCTTAGATTGGCCGAACTGATCCAGGAAAGAGGCGACTGCGAGAGGGCCGGAAGAATGCTGGAAGCGTTGAGTTCCTCCCACCATGGGGACGTTGCAGTGAGCGCCCGGCGGTCCCTCTCTCTCATATACAAGAAGACCCATCGCCGGGAAGAGGCTGCCGGACTCTGGCAGGGTCTTGTTGCATCCCACCCCCATGATTTTTTCGCAGTCGAAGAGCTCGCAAAGTTCTACGAGCACCATACCCGGGAATGGGGGAAAGCTTTGCAGCTTGTCCGCAGGCTCCTTGATGAGGCCTCAGACCTAAGCGATATCGAACGTACATCGGCGGAATACCGCCTTCGCAGACTCCTTCGCAAAATGTCCTCCGAATAATCTTCCTGCTCTGCCGAAGTTTTAACCACCCTTGACAAAACAGACAAATGTCTGTTAATTATAAAAAGAAGGGAGGGTGGTATGCCTTATACGCGGGAAGGAGAGACCAGGGAGAAAGTCTTTCGGTTTGTGCGGGAGCGCATCCTGGCCGGCCGTCCCCCGACAGTACGGGAAGTACAGGAAACCTTCGGGTTCCACGCCGTGGACACGGCCTATCGCCATCTGGAGAAGCTCGTTGCCGAAGGGAAACTGGGACGGGATGCCGGAAAAGCCAGGGGCTACCGGCTGCCCGAAGCTCAGGGCATTACGTACATCCCCCTCCTCGGCCGGGTGCAGGCAGGTGTCCTGACCACTGCGATCGAGGAGCCTGAAGGGTATATCCCCGTTGCCCAGGAGCGGGCCCGGGGAGAACTGTTTGCCCTTCGCGTCCGGGGCGAGAGCATGACAGGCGCAGGAATCCTTCCCGGCGACATCGCCATCGTCCGCCGCCAGCCTATGGCGGATTCCGGGGATATTGTCGTTGCCCTTGTGGGGGACGAGGCAACGGTGAAGAGACTGCGCCTGAACCGCCGGCGCATCGAGCTCCATGCGGAGAACCCGGACTTTTCCCCGATCGTCCCGCCGCCCGGCGAGGTCATGATCCTGGGCAAGGTGATCGAGACCAGGCGCTATCTGGAGTAGCTGGCGTGGGGAGAAAGGCGAGAGGGGGGATGGGGGCTCGCCTCCGGCTATGGGGCGGGGAGAAAACGCTTTTTGGCGCCCTATCGATGCCGGACCTGGTCCGAGGGGAGTGGGCCCATTTAATTGGAGAAATGAGCCGTGAATAACACCATGCGCGCGCACCTCAGGCTCAAGACGGGCCTGGATTTCTCAGGAACCCCTGTCGAAAGGGACCGCACCGGGAAGGGCGTTGGCCTCTCCTTCTCCGGGTTGGCGGGGAGGGTCACGGAGCTCTCCGGCCAGGGGAACCTTGCCAACCTCACCCTGGCCTGTGACCTGATCCTCGACGCACAGCGGGAAAGGGAAATAGTAGCCTGGATCACGGGGAAGGAGAGCAGCTTCTACCCGCCGGACGCGGCAGAAAGAGGGATCGATCTCTCAGCTCTCGCAGTGATCCGCTGTCCCGACAGGCGCGATTGTGCCCGCGTGGCGGACCGCCTCGCCCGTTCCGGCGCCTTCGGGCTTCTGATCGTAGACCTCGGTGTGAAGGGAGACGTCTCTCCTCCCCTTCAATCCCACCTTGCGGGCCTTGCCCGCACCCACCACATGGCTGTGGTCTTCCTCACCGAAAAGGCGGACGAGGTACCCTCCCTGGGGTCGCTCATATCGCTGCGCGGGCGCACGTCGAGTCACAGAAAGGAGGCCGGCCGGTTCATCTGCTCTTTCAAGGCCATCAAGGACAAGCGCCGGACTCCGGGCTGGGTGCGGGAAGGGGTGTATGATGGAACGCCTGGCCTGTGTTAATCTCCCCGAATTTCCCCTCCAGTTCCTCCTCTCACGATATCCTGAGTGGAAGCGGCTTCCTGTGGCGGTGGTGGCCCGGGACAAGCCCCAGGGCGAAATACTCTGGGTAAGCCCCGAGGCAAGGGCTTTCGGGGTTCTGCCGGGGATGCGCTATGCCCAGGGCCTGAGCCTTGCAACAAATCTCAGGGCCGCAGAGGTATCCGCTGACGGAGTGCGAACCAAGGTCGCCGAACTGGCCGACCTCCTTCGTCATTTTTCCCCGGATGTGGAAGTTTCAGAGGACGAGCCGGGGGTGTTTTGGGTCAACGCAGCCGGGCTCTCGGGTCTTTTCCCCTCACTCGGGTTTTGGGCACGGGAGGTCCACGGGGCGTTCATTGCCAGGGGATGGCGGGCTTCCGTGGTAGTGGGGTTCCGGCGCTTCGCCGTCTATGCCGTGGCGAGGGAGCGGGAGGGCGTCCTGGTACTGACGTCGCCCGACGACGAGGAGGCTGCGCTGCGTCAGGTCTCTCTATCCGTCCTGGCCGTTGATCCTCACCTTAGGCATACCCTCGCGAAGCTCGGCATCCATACCCTGGGAGAGTTCGTGCGGCTGCCGGTCGCAGCAGTAAGACGCCGGTTTGGCGCTCGCGCCGCCCGCCTCCACGCCCTTGCGCGTGGAGAGGTCTTTGACCCCCTTGCCCCGGTCTTTCCCGTCGAGCCGATAGCCTGCACGATTGCTCTCGATGCCCCGGAAGAAAACAGCGTGCGCCTCCTCTTTATGATCCAGGAACACCTCCGTCCGCTCCTTGCCAGGCTGGCCGAACAGGGCGAGGTCCTCCGGGAGCTGGAGGTCCGCTTTCTCCTGGAACGGGATGAGGACCGTACTGGCCGGGTCAGGCCTGCCGAGGCTACCCTGGACGAGGCATTGATCCTGGACCTTCTGCGGCTCAGGCTGGAAGGATCCCCTTTCACGGCATCCGTCAAGGAGATCGGCCTTACGGCCCATGGGGTACAGGCATCAACGGAGCAGATCCGGCTCTTCCTGAAGGCGCCCAAGCGCGACCTTGCGGCAGCGAATCGCGCCCTGGCCAGGATCAGGGCCGAGCTGGGGGAAGAGGCGGTGGTGCGGGCAAGACTCTTGGAGGGACACTTGCCCGAGACACGTTTCGCCTGGGAACCCCTTTCATATCTGCCGAAGGCCCAACCAAGCCCGAAAGGAAGGCCCGCCCTAGTCCGGCGCCTCTACTCACGGCCTGCCTCCCTGGTAAGGCCTCAACGCGGACAGGTGATGCATGCGTGTGGTCCCTACATCCTCTCCGAGGGATGGTGGAGAAACCCGGATGGGCAGGGAGTTCATCGGTGCTACTGTTTTTTGGAGACACCGGACGGCGCCATGCTCTGGGTCTATTACGACAGTCGGCTGCAGCGGTGGTTGATGCAGGGACGGGTGGAATGAAGAGGGGAGAGGAGAAAAACAAGAAGGGAGCGGGGAGATCGCCTTCGGATAGGGAGCGGGGAGAAGGGACAGGTGAAAAATGCTCTGGCTCCCTAGCGACGCCGGACTTGGTCCGGGGGAGCGATCTCCCTAGCGAAGCGGGCTTCCCGCTCCCTTCTTGCATCCCCCTGTGGGTCAAGAGTTACCATTCCTTCCTTGAAGGGGCAAGCAGTCCGGAAGAGCTTGTAGAGGAGGCAAAACGGCTGGGCCTCTCCGGCCTTGCCCTCACGGACCGGGACGGCGTCTACGGGGTGGTGCGGGCCCACGTGAAGGCCAAAGAGGTCGGGATCCACCTCATCATCGGCGCCCAGGTGACCGTGGGAGAAACGGAGGATACGGGTCGAATAAGACTTGTCGGATCCGTAACGCCTTCACCCTCCACGATCATACTGCTCGCCATGAACCGCACCGGCTATGCCAACCTCTGCCGCCTCATCACCCGGGGCCGCCTGCGCTCCCCGAAAGGGGAAAGTCTCGTGGACTGGCAGGAAGTATGCGACCATGGGGAGGGGCTTATCGCCCTGTGGGGCGGCGAAGGGGGCCTGATAGCGAGGGATGCGGATCCTGCCCCTGTAATGAGGCTCCTGAAGGATGCCTTCGAAGACCGCCTCTATGCACTGATCGACCGCCATTACAGGGCCGAGGAACGGGAGGCGGAGGCCTGCACGATCCGGCACGCCCTCCGCTACGGTTTGCCTCTCGTGGCCGCGCCCGAGGTCCTCTATCATACAAAAGCCAGGCGTCCCCTCCAGGACGTGCTCACCTGCATCCGCCACGGCCTTACTCTGTCCACGGCCGGTCGCCGGATCAAGGCCAACGAGGAATACGGCCTGCTTTCACCCTCCGCCTTTCGCGCCCGCTACAAAGATATGGCCGATGCCGTGGCGCGTACCCAAGAGATCGGGCAGCGCTGTACCTTCTCCCTTGATGAGATCCGCTACCGCTACCCTTCGGAGAAGCTCCCTGAAGGATATACTTCCTCGGAGTGGCTCCGACAGCTCACCTTCGAGGGGGCGGCCAGCCGCTACAAGGACAGCGTGCCGCCCGATGTGGCACGGCAACTGAGCCGGGAGCTGGATCTGATCGACGAGCTGGACTACTGCGGCTACTTTCTCACCATGTGGGAGATCGTCCGTTTCTGCAAAGAAAAAGGCATCCTCTGCCAGGGAAGGGGCTCTGCGGCCAACTCAGCCGTGTGTTACTGCCTGGGAATCACCGCCGTCGATCCCGTGCACATGGACCTCCTCTTCGAGCGCTTCATCTCCCGGGAGCGGGCCGAGCCGCCCGATATCGACCTTGATATCATGCACGAGCGGCGTGAGGAGGTGATCCAGCACGTGTATGAGAAATACGGGCGCAGCCACGCCGCCATGGTGGCCAACGTGATCCGCTACCGACCGAAGATGGCGGTGCGGGACGTGGGAAAGACCCTGGGCCTCCCCGAGACCTCGTTGGATCGCCTTGCCAAACTGATACCGTACTACGGCGATATCAGGCCCGAGCACCTGGAGATGGCCGGCCTCGACCCCAAGGCGCGGGACCATCGCCATCTGCTCAAGCTGGCCAATGAGATCCAGGACTTTCCCCGCCACCTCTCCATCCATCCCGGCGGCTTCCTTTTGGGCCACGAGCCGGTGCACGATCTGGTCCCCATAGAAAAGGCGGCCATGGAAGGGCGGACAGTCATTCAATGGGACAAGGAGGATATCGAGGACCTGGGCCTTTTCAAGGTCGATCTTTTGGGCCTCGGCGCGCTTACCCAGTTGGACCTCTGCTTCAAGTTGATCGAGAAGCACCGCAAGGAATCCTATTCCGTGGCGACGATCCCCTCCGAGGACCCGGCCACTTACGAGATGATCTCCCAAGGTGACACCGTAGGGGTCTTCCAGATCGAGAGCCGGGCCCAGATGTCCATGCTGCCCCGGTTGAAACCCCGCAGCTTTTACGATCTCGTCATTGAGATCAGCATCGTCCGTCCCGGCCCCATCACGGGCGGCATGGTCCATCCCTTTCTGCGGCGCCGGAAGGGTCAAGAGCCCGTGCGCTATCCCCACGAATCACTCGTGCCGGTATTGGAGAAGACCCTCGGCGTACCACTTTTCCAGGAACAGGTAATGAAGCTGGCCATGGTGGCAGCGGACTATACGCCCGGCGAGGCGGACCAGCTTCGCCGGGACATGGCGGCATGGCGGAAAAAAGGCAGGATCGACCAGCACCGGGAGCGCCTTATCCAGCGCATGAAGGACAAGGGGATCGCGAAGGAGTTTGCCGAGAGGGTGTTCCAGCAGATCCTCGGGTTCGGCGAATACGGCTTCCCCGAATCCCACGCGGCCAGCTTTGCCCTCATCAGCTATGCCTCGGCGTGGCTCAAGTGCAACTACCCGGCCGAGTTCACCTGTTCGCTCCTGAACGCCCAGCCCATGGGCTTTTACTCCCCGGCAACGATCATCGAGGATGCCAAGCATCATGGGGTCGAGGTACGGCCGGCCTCCGTCATGGAGAGCGAGTGGGACTGCACGCTGGAGGCGCTGGACAACAATAGGGATTTTGCAGTGAGAGTCGGATTACGCTATGTCAAGGGCATAGGCCTCGCGGATTTCGACAGGATCGAGGTAGCCCGAAGGGAAACGCCTTTCGCTTCCGTCGAAGACCTGGCAGACCGGACCGGGCTGGACCAGGCGATACTCTCAACGCTTGCTGAGGCAGGGGCCATGGAAGAACTTACATCGCCACGGCGTGGAGCCCTCTGGCAGGCCCTCGGGACAGCGCGAGCGAGGCGTGGCCCCCTGCGGATGAGCGAGAGGGAGTCACCGGTCGATTTTCAGGAATTGAGCGCCTTTCAGACGGTCCAGTGGGACTACCGGACCCAGGGGCACAGCGCCCGGTCCCATCCCCTCGCCGCGGTCCGTGAGGAGCTGCGCGCTTCAAAGCTTCCGACGGCCAAAGAGATCGCTTCCGGACAGGACGGCCAGCAGGTGCGGTATGTGGGCCTTGTCATCTGCCGCCAGCGGCCGGGAACGGCGAAAGGGGTGGTCTTTCTCACCATGGAGGACGAGACGGGGTTCGTCAACGTTCTGGTGTGGAGGCACATCTATGCCCGGTACAGGGTCCTGGTGAGAACCACCCCTTTACTGGGGGTCACGGGTACCCTGCAGGTGGAGGGGAAGGTGGTCTATATAGTGGCCCGAATGCTCTGGAAACCTGATGTCGGTCTACAGGGCGCCCATGGCCCGAGCCGGGATTTTCATTGAGGGAATCATGTATTGTCGGGCTTACCATTCAGACCGCTTCATGCCCAAGAGATGCGGGCCTGTCCACTCGGCATCTATGTACCGTCGCCCGCCTCACCAGTGCGAGCCACACAACAGTATACTGCTTCCCCGGTCCGGTAGCCCTCCTGACAGTTAGCCCTTCTTAGATCTTGACTCCGCTCTCAAAAAAGATATATACATATACCAAGTATATGTATAATCAAGGAGGGACATATGGCACTTTGCGGCACCGATCATAACGCATTGATCGCCCGGATAAACCGTATCGAGGGGCAGGTCCGGGGCTTGCGCAAGATGGTGGAGGAGGACCGCGACTGCCTCGACACGCTCAAGCAGATCGCGGCAACCAGCGGGGCGATCCGCTCCCTCGGGATGGTAGTGCTCGAAAACCATCTGAAAGGGTGTGTTTCCGATGCCATCCGCGACAAGGGAGACAACGAGGAGCTTATCCACCAGGTGATAGACCTCTTCAACAAATTCAGCAGATAGAAGGAGACAGACATGATTGGCCGTTTCGCCCGCAAGGGCGTGTACCGCGAGCTGCTTCAGTCACGTGAGTTCTACAGGATCGCCTTTGCAGGTGCCCTTGCCCTCGCCGGCTACCTCTGGGAGAGGAGCGCCTTCACGCCGGCTCTTTTGGGTACGATATTCGCCCTTTCCTCCGTTGCGGTCAACGGTGTGCCGATCATCTGGGGGGCGATCAAGGGGCTCATGGAAAAGAGGGTCAATGTCGATGAACTGGTGAGCCTCGCCATCATCGCGAGCCTGATCCAGGGAGACTACCTCGCGGCCGCAGTGGTGAGCTTCGTTATGGTCCTCGGCTCGCTGGTCGAGCAGGCCACGAGCGAGTCGGCGCGGAAGGCCATCCAGGGCCTTATCGACATCGCCCCGGAGACGGCCACGATCGTGGTGGACGGGAAGGCCGAAGTCGTCCCGCTGGACCACGTTCGCGTCGGGGACCTCATACTGGTCAAGCCCGGTGAGCGCATACCGGTCGACGGGCGCGTCACGAAAGGGATAACCGCCGTGGACGAGTCCGCCATGACCGGGGAACCGATACCGGTCGAAAAGGGGATCGGCGATCCCCTCGTTGCCGGCACGTTGAACCAGAACGGGGTCATCGAGGTGGAGGCGACACTGGTAGGCGAAGATACGACCCTCAGCAAGGTGGTCAGGCTCGTGGTGGAAGCCGAAGCGCACAAGCCCGAAGCAGTGAGGATCATCGACAGGTACGCCCGTTGGTTCACCCCTGCGATCCTCGCGAGCGCGGCCCTCACCTGGTGGGCGACGGGCGAGCTGAGCCGCGCCATCGCAGTGCTTATCGTCGGGTGCCCCTGCGCGTTGATCCTCGCCACCCCCACAGCGATCGTCGCCACCATCGGGCGGGCGGCAAGGGCGGGGATCCTGGTCAAGGGAGGCGCCTTTCTCGAAGAGGCGGGCCGGACGGACGTGGTCCTCTTCGACAAGACGGGCACCCTGACGGAGGGAAAGCCCAAGGTCAACGCGATCGTCACCGCCGACGGGGTCACCAGGGAGGACGTGCTCTCCAGGGCGGCCAGCGTCGAGCAGAACAGCACCCACCCCCTTGCCTGGGCGGTGCTCAAGGCCGCCCATTACGCCAGGGTAACCATCTGCCAGGCAGAGGAGATGTTCACGGAGATCGGCCTCGGTGTCAGGGCACGGGTCGGAGGGCACCTCGTCGAGGTGGGCAACGCCTATATAGGTGGCGGCATGCAGATACCGATGAACCTGCGGTGCCACCTGGAGACCTTCAAGGAGAACGGCGCCACGACGCTCGTGATCTGCGAGGAGCAACGGCCGCTCGGGGTAATGAGTGTCATTGACCACACGCGCGGGACGGCCCGCCAGACTGTCTCGTGGCTCAAGCGTCTCGGCGTGGAGCGGATCGGCATCCTTTCGGGTGACCACGATAAATCGGTACGGCTCGTGGCCGATTCGGTCGGAATAGCGGATACCTGGTCCGAGTTGAAGCCGCAGGACAAGCTCAAGGTGATCAAGGACTTTCAGGACGAGGGGAAAACGGTGCTCTTCGTGGGAGACG
>MVRP01000114.1 GCA_002067405.1 Syntrophorhabdaceae bacterium PtaU1.Bin034
CTGGATGTTGCGATAAAGCTCATTGATCAGTTGACGGAGCCTTTCAAGCCCGAACAGTTTCACGACACTTACAGGGAAGAACTGGAGCGGGTGATTGCCGAAAAGGTACAGGGGAAACCGTCTGCCCCACGGGAAGAAAAGCCTGTGCCGACCGAAGTGCCCGACCTGATGGCGAAACTCCGCGAAAGCCTCGAACAAGCCCGAAAGCAGAAAAAGACCGCATAGCAGGAGGAAGCGAAGGGGCCTCGCCCCCGGAAGGTTTGGATCCGGGTCCGTGAAGGGGATATCCGGAAGAAACGGAAGCTTCAGGAATGAGCGAACTCAAAGAATATCAAAAGAAAAGGGATTTTACCCGAACACCCGAACCGTCCGGAATCGAAAAAGAAAACAGACAGGAAGAGCCGCTCCGCTTCGTTGTTCACAAACACCAGGCCTCGCATCTCCATTGGGATCTCCGCCTCGAGCTTGACGGTGTCCTGAAAAGCTGGGCCATCCCCAAAGGCCCTTCCCTCGATCCGGAGGAAAAGAAGCTCGCCGTGATGGTGGAAGACCACCCCATAGACTACCAGCATTTCGAGGGCGTTATCCCGGAGGGCAACTACGGCGCGGGTAATGTCATGATCTGGGACAGAGGGACCTATCATGCCGCAGGTTTCCCGGGTCGACGCTCAAGCGAGGAAGCCCTCAGAAAGGGCCTGGATAAGGGCCATCTCAGTTTCGTGCTTGAAGGCGAAAGACTTAACGGGGAATTCGCCCTTGTAAAGTTGAAGAGAGGGAAAGAAAACAGCTGGCTCCTGATCAAGAAGAGAGACGAATTCGCGAGGCGTGACGGCCTGGCAGGGGCCGATACCTCGGTCGTCTCCGGACGCAGCATGAAGGAGATCGAACGAAATCTCCCTGACGCGGGGCAAATCGATCTGACCGGGGCAATAGCGGCACCAATGCCGCTCAACGTCAGGCCCATGCTGGCCGTATTGATCGAAAAGCCCTTTGACCGATCCGGGTGGCTCTTTGAGATCAAGTGGGACGGATACCGTGCGCTTGCCCAGGTACAAAAGGGGAAAGTCCGGCTTTATACGAGGAACGACAAAACCCTCAACCAGCAGTTCCCGCCTGTTGTCGCGACGCTCAAATCCTTGCCCTTCGAGGCATTGCTCGATGGAGAGGTAGTGGTAACAGACGAATCGGGAAAAGCGAGTTTTCAACTCCTTCAGAACTACCTGAGATCGAACAGGGGCAACCTTGTCTATTATGTCTTTGACCTTCTCCATTTCAATGGCTATGACGTAAGGAAGTTACCCCTTGTCCGGCGCAAGTCGATTCTCCGGCAGATCCTTTCCGGGCTCCCCAACGTAAAGTTTAGCGACCATGTGGAATCGGAGGGACTGTCGCTCTTTGAACAGGCCCGGAAACACGATGTGGAGGGAATTATCGCAAAAGACGGACAGAGCCCGTACAGAACGGGCCAGCGCTCCCGGGATTGGTTGAAAATTAAAACGCATCACACCCAGGAGGCGGTCATAGGCGGCTTCACGGAGCCCAGGGGTGGCAGAAAAGGCTTCGGATCGCTCGTTCTCGGGGTGTATGAGAATGAAAAACTCGTGTACATCGGTCATACGGGCGGCGGCTTCACGGACGAACAACTTCAATCGCTCCATCGGCAACTCGATCCCCTTGAAGTAGGGAAATCACCTTTTGTGCCACCACCAAAGACCAATACGCCGGTCACGTGGGTAGCACCAAAGCTCGTATGCGAAGTACGTTTTGCCGGGTGGACCGATGAAGGGTTTATGCGCCAGCCGGTCTTTCTCGGGTTAAGGGAAGATATCGACCCCCGTGAGGCAAGACGGGAGGAACCGGAGCGCATTGCTGCCGGGCCCGATCCCCGGGAGCATCAAAAGTTGTACAGAGGGCCGAGATCCTCAAAAAAGGGCGCGGACTTGGTCGTCATCAATGACGCCAAAGTACCGCTCACCAACCTGGAGAAGGTCTTCTGGCCCCAGGAGGGCTACACTAAAGGCGACGTAATCGATTACTATCGCGAAGTAGCGCCATTTATCCTCCCTTACCTTAAAGACAGGCCCGAGTCGCTCCATCGCCATCCCGACGGGATAGCAGGAGAGAGTTTCTTCCAGAAAAACGTGGACCACACGGTCCCCGACTGGATTCATACCATTGCGATCCGATCGGAATCGGAGAACAGAGAATTGAACTATCTGCTCTGCCAGGACCAGGCCGCGTTGGTCTATTTGGCCAATCTTGGCTGCATTGAGATAAACCCGTGGCATTCCAGGATAAGGTCATTGGATGCTCCCGATTACATGGTGCTCGATCTGGACCCTTTTGATGCCCCTTTTATGGAAGTGATACGGGCCGCCACTGTTATCCATGAGGTGTTGCAGGAAATAGGGGTGGAAGGTTTCTGCAAGACTTCGGGGGCAACGGGCCTTCACGTCTACGTGCCTCTCGGTGCGAACTATTCCCACGATCAGTCGGTGCAGTTCGCACGGCTCATCAGTCTCCTCGTACACACGCGACTGCCCCGTACGACGAGCGTCGAAAGAAACCCCGACAAGCGGCGAGGAAAAATATACCTGGACTTCATGCAGAATGCCCGGGGCCGGACACTCGTCGCCCCTTACTGCATTCGACCAAGAAAGGGCGCTCCCGTATCTACCCCTTTACAATGGGAGGAAGTAGGACCACATCTCGACCCCGCGCGATTCACTATAAAAACCATCATGAATCGCCTGTGCGAGACAGGCGACCTCTGGAAAGGCGTACTCGGCATGGGCATCCACATGGACCAATGCTTGCAGCGAATTGAAGAACTGATGAAGGGTTAGATAGATCGGGCAGATCCTTGCTCTTTTATCCTTTTGTTGAGGGAGAGGCTCTGCGGGCCGGGACACCCGCTTGCGGGGGGTGCGGCATGGTCCGCTGATTTCTTTGGCCCCGATCTTCTTAAGCCTGATCAGGGCCAAAGAAACGCCTCTATCTGACCTTCCAAAATTTACGCTCCCGTGTAATAACGCATTCCTTCGGGATAGTACATCTTCCGCTCTTCCGGGCTCATGTAAGGGATGCGTCTCTGCCATTCCCTGTCGATCTCCCTCCTCTGCTCAGGGGTAAGCCCCTGCATAAACTGCTGGTTCTGGCAGAGTCTGTAGAACTCCTCGTGCGACATGGCACTGTAATCTTTTGTTCCCGGCGCTGCCGTAGTGCTCCCGGCTCCCGGTGCCGCCGTACTCGGCTGACCCATCGGGGTGGTGGTAGTAGTCCGCTCTTTCGTTACCTCCCTCTGATACAGCGTCTGCCTTTCCTGAGGAGTCATGCCCTGCATGCGCTTGCTCCATTCCTGGTAATACGCGTCTTTCTCAGCAGGATTCGTCATGGCGGAATTGTACGACTTGCACAGTTCCTCCGTGGTCATCGAGCCGTAATCCTGAGCTGCAAAAACGAATGGAGCTGCAAGCAGGACGCCGAACAAGACAAACACCAAAACTCTCGTCTTCATTGATTCACCCCCTTGTAATTGTAATTGTAATGAGTCATTTCATTAAAACCTTAAGCACGATTTCGGATTTGTCAATCGGCAAACCGAATTTACCCGACGGATGCCTTTGTCCGCCGCGGATAAAGTAACCTGGACCGCCGGGCGGTACGGCGAACAAAAAAATGTCTGTGGAATCAATCCGAATGTCTGCTAACATAAGAAGCCGTTGGACGATCTTGCGTGACTGATTGTGGGTCGGCCGACTTGGTGCGTGATGAAGGCCCTTGGTAACCATTTGAAATATCTGACGTTGTTTGCAATCCTTCCCGTAGCTGCCTTTCTGTGCCTGTTGCCCCTCATCCTTACCTCTGGTCCGATGAAGCCGGTCCCCGCCTTCGAAACGGTGAAAGAATCCTACCGCAGATCGGAGGCAATTCTTCTGGATCGCCATGGCGAAATCATCTACGAGATGCGGGTCGATGAAAAAGGCAGACGCCTCGAATGGACAAAGCTCGCAGAAATTTCCCCCGCACTGATATATGCTGTAATTCATGTTGAGGACAGAAGGTTCTACAAGCACCACGGTATTGACTGGAACGCACTAGCGGCATCAGCCTTCAAGAACGCCATCTCCCGTAAAACAAGAGGCGCAAGCACCATCACCATGCAACTCGCGTCACTACTTGACCGCAAGCTCCGGCCAGGTAAGTTGAGAAAGACACTCAGGCAGAAATGGGCGCAAATACTTGCTGCCCGGAATATCGAAAAGAGCTGGTCGAAGGTGCAAATACTTGAAGCCTATCTCAACCTGATCTCGTACAGAAGCGAACTGCAGGGCGTACGCGCTGCATCGAAAGGGCTTTTCGGCAAGGAGCCCAGCGGTCTCAACGAACCCGAGTCTTTGCTTCTCGCTTCTCTCATCACCTCTCCGAACGCGGAGGCTGAACAGGTGGCTCAAAGGGCATACGGCATAGCAAAGTCCGTAGGATCGCCAACCAAATACGATGACTTCAGGAATCTCGCGGAGGAACGCCTATCCCTGCCCTACCGGATAAAGCCTGCCGTGGTCCTTGCCCCTCACGTAGCCCACATGCTTCTGTCGAAGGGGAAGACGAGAATAACTTCAACCCTCGACGGCCGCTTCCAGAAGGCCGCTTACGAACTGCTCAATCATCATCTCTTGCTCTTAAGGGAAAGTAATGTGACTGACGGGGCAATCCTGGTGGCAGAGAACAGGACGGGCGAAATCCTGGTATACCTCGCAAACAGCGGTATCACGTCAGGCGCCCCATGGATGGACGGAATAATCGCATCGAGACAGGCGGGATCCACCCTGAAGCCTTTTCTGTACGAGCTCGCCATCGAGAAGAAGCTTTTGACCCCGGCATCCGTATTGGAGGATTCCCCGCTCCATATACCGACTCCTAACGGCCTTTACGTCCCTCAGAACTATGACAACCTGTTCAAGGGCCATGTCAGCGTCAGAACCGCCCTGTCTGCTTCCATGAACATCCCTGCTGTCAGGACATTGCTGCTTCTGGGGGTCGAGCCCTTCGTCGAACGGCTTAAGAAGTTGGGATTCGAAAGCCTGACCCAAGACGCCGAATACTACGGCTACTCCATCGCCCTCGGTTCAGCCGATATCACGCTTAAGGAGCTGACAAACGCCTACCGCACGCTTGCAAACGGCGGCAGATGGAGTGCGCTGAAGCTCACCTTCGACGATAAAGCGACATGGCCCGCGCAGGTGCTCGACAAGGAGGGAGCGTACATTGTCTCCCATATACTGTCGGACAGAGAGGCAAGAAGCAGCACCTTCGGGCTCGAAAACCCCCTGTCCACAAGGTTCTGGACCGCGGTGAAAACAGGGACGAGCAAAGACATGAGGGACAACTGGTGCGTCGGCTATTCCCGGACATATACGGTCGGCGTCTGGGTAGGGAACTTTTCCGGACAACCCATGAGAAACGTGAGCGGGGTAACGGGCGCTGCGCCTTTGTGGCTCGAAATGATGAATTATCTCCATTCAGGCACACCCTCAAGCCCTCCAAAAGCTCCTGCGAATATTGTTTTTGCGGATGTATCTTTTGAGTCCGATGTAGAACCGCCGAGGAAGGATTGCTTCATAAGAGGCACGGAACCTGCTTCCACCGTCCGGCTGAACGAGCTTCACCAGAAGGCACGCATTACCTACCCAACTGATGGAACACTGATCGCCCTTGATCCCGAAATTCCCGAAGACCTGCAGCGCATCCCTTTTCAGTTCAAGCCTGCCCTGCAGCGGTATGAATGGGTATTAAACGACAAGAGGACCGGCAGTTCCGATCCTCTGTTCTTGTGGAAGCCCGAAAAAGGCTGCTTTAGACTTTCTATCGTAGACAAAGAAGACCGCGTGATCGACTCTGTCGCACTTACGGTGAAATAGCACGTACTGCTTTTTCTGACCGCCGGTCCGGAAAGCTATCTCAGGTTATGTTTCTTCGCCCATGCAGCAACATGTACAGGACTTTCGAGGACCTCGGTGCCTGCTGCATGCATTGCTGCCTGCTTTGCCTCTACGGTCCCTGAAGCCCCTCTCACGATTGCCCCCGCGTGACCCATCCGCTTGCCCTGAGGCGCGTAGCGACCGGCGATATAGGTGGCGACAGGCTTTGTCATCTTTCTCGAAATGAACCCGGCTGCTTTCTCTTCCTGCTCTCCCCCTACTTCCCCCACAATGATGACCGCATCCGTGTCCGGGTCCTCCTGGAAGAGCTCAAGGATATCGGCAAGGTTTCGAAGCACCACAGGATCGGCGCCCATGCCGACGACAGCGCTCTGGCCCACACCGACTTCCGAGAGGATGCCCGCAAACTCATAGGAAAGCGTGCCGCTTCGGGAGATTATGCCGACGCGGCCCGGCGCAAAAAGGGATGCCGGCATGATACCCATTTTCCCCTTTCCTGGCACGAGAATCCCTGGGGTGGTGGGACCAAGGGCAAAAACCCCTTTCTCTATGGCGTAGTCCCGCATCTTCACCACGTCCTTTACGGGGATGTGCTCAGGGACGATAACGATCAGCTTAATGCCTGCATCGATGGTTTCAAGGAAAGCATCGAGGACAAAGGCCGCAGGCACAAAGAAGACCGATGCATTGGCCCCTGTCTCCCTCACGGCTTCTCCGACGCTGTCAAAAACAGGAACACCTTCAACCGTTGATCCTCCTTTGCCGGGAGTCACGCCGCCTACAACCCTTGTTCCGTAATCCAGCATCCAATGTGTCTGTACCGCACCGATACGGCCGGTAATCCCCTGCACGATCACACGGGTGGAATCATTGATCAATATGCTCATGGTCGAACCTCATTCAGACTCTTTGTTTTCTTCATTTTTTCCATAATCATCCCGGAGCCGGCCGCGAATCTCACGCCCTGTTTACAAGCTCGTATAACCGGTCGACCGCCCTTTCGGTCGCCACCTCGGTCACCACCTCGACGCCGCCCGAGCGGAAGATCTCCCATGTCTCTTCCTGCCTGTTGCCCAAGGCCTTTGCCACGACGGGAATCTTCAGGTTGTGTTCCTTGATGTAGCGCACAACGCCCTTAGCCCCTTCATGGATGGGGTTGATCCCTCCATAGACGTTTATGAATATCGCCCTCAGCCCCGGTTTCATCATAACCAGCTCCATGCACTTGTAGAGCAAATCGGCTGTAATGCCTCCGCCGGTTTCGAGGAAATTGGCCGGTTTCATCTTCTGGGCAATGATATCCATCGACGCCATACCAAGACCTGCGCCGGAGGAGATGATGCCGATATCGCCGTCCAGGTCGACGTAGGTGACGCCGATTTCCCTGCCCCTTCGCTCCAGGGGGTTCTCTATGCGGTCAACCCGGTCGGGCAACGAGAAGCGGACCCTCGATAACGCGGAATCGTCGACTTCGAGTACGGCATCGACAGCAAGGAGACCGCCGTTGGGAAGAACGACAAGGGGATTGATCTCGGCGATCAAAGCTTCGTAACGAAGCGCGATGTTGTAAAGCTGGCCGATCACGTCGGTCCACGCGGTAATAAGCTGCTGTTTGAGCCCGAGCATTCTCAGAAGGCCGCGGGCGAGGTACGGATAATACCCGAAAGAAGGATCAATGTGGATAGCGGCGATCTTCTCCGGGGACGTCTTCGCCGTCTCTTCGATACGTACTCCTCCTTCGGTGCTGACCACGATGACCGGCTTGCCCGAATACCCGTCTATGGTCATGCCGAGGTAGAGTTCCTTGGCGATCTCCGCTTTCTCGCACACAAGTATCCGTCGAACGGGAAGACCTTTGATTTCGGAGACGAACAGCTCATCGGCAAGCTCTTTCAGCGCATCGGGTGAGGCAGCGGTCTTTATGCCTCCCGCGAGCCCGCGACCGCCGACAAGGACCTGCGCCTTCAGCATCACCGGATAACCTATCTCTCCGGCCAGCTGGAGGGCTTCATGCATGGTCGTCGCGACACCGCGGCGGGGAACGGGGATGCGAAACTGTTCAAAAATATCCAGCGCCTCATATTCATGAAGTCTCATAGCGATTCAAGTTCCTTATTAATGATTTTTCGCATTACGAAGAAGATCGTTTCTTTTCGCATAACGCGCCTGCAAGTATAAAATCCTCAAGCCCGCTTGTCAACGAAAATAATTGAAAATCTAATTATTTTCTTACTGCGACAAGTAGCGATTATATTTGTGTCAGAATTTAATTGCAAATTTAATTTAATTGCTTTACATTAAATCATCAGAACATAAAATTTAAGAGGATACGAGAATGGCGGAGCGCAAAACTGGAAAGAGTGCCAAGCAGCAGCAGGAAGACAGCAGCCAGATCGCCTACCAGGGAATCAGGCGCATGATTTACACAAAGGAACTGGTCCCGGGTCAGAAGATCGCATACCGGGACCTCGCCGAGAAGCTTCAACTGAGCCCGACGCCGATCATCCAGGCCCTGGAGAGGCTCGAACTGCTGGGCTTCGTATGTCACGAGCCGAACCGCGGATTCTTTATGTCACCTTTCAGCATCAGGGAGATTGAAGAGATTTACGAGATGAGGGAGCTTATTGAGCCGTCCCTTCTTCCGACTACCATCCAGAACCTGAAAAAGGACGACCTTGCCACATTGAAGGCAGCCCTGGAGGCACACCAATCAGCGGAGCGCGAGGTCTACCTGAAAGAACGCCTTTTCAAGAACAAGGAATTTCATTTGACCCTGGCGTCACTCTCAGGAAAAGAAACCCAGATCCGCATCCTGGAAAACATCTTCGATATCCTTTTCCTCAAATACAGCGGACTGCCAAGAACGTCTCTTCAGGCAACGGACCAGGAACATCAGGAGATATTCGATGCCGTATCGTTGCGCAGCATGGAAAGGGCCCAGACAGTGCTGAAGAATCACGTCACGAACGTGAAGATCCAGGTCCTGTCAAGCGTTCGGAAGATGATGGAAGAACAGGAGAAAGGGCAATTTTGACGCCTTCCGCCTCGAGCGGAAGCGTGTGGTTACCGGTAAGAAAACGCTGATCGACTTTTGCGACGATCATAATTCCATACAGGAGGTTTCACCATGGGTCTCAAAACAAAAAAAGAGTATATCGAGTCCGTAGCGGCTCTCACACCCACGGCATACATGTTTGGGCAAAAGCTCACAAACATAATTGACAATCCGCGCATCCGCGCCGGCATCGAGGCAACGGCCGCTACGTATGAACTGGCGGAGAAGGAAGAAAACCGCGATCTCTTCACAACCGTAAGCCCTCTCCTTAATGAGCGGGTAAGCCGCTTTACCCTGCCCCCTGCCAGCATCGAGGACCTCGTTGCCCGGGTGAAGGTCAACCGTAAGGTCGCGAACTACGTGGGCACCTGCCATCAGAGGTGCACGGGCCTTGATTGCCTGTCCTCCCTCGCAATAGTAACCTATGACGTGGATCAGAAGTATGGAACTTCATACAACAGGAACTTCCTCGAATTCCTCAAGCACATGCAGAAAAACGACCTCACCGGGAACGCCGGCGTCACCGACGTCAAGGGCGATCGTTCTCTCAATCCCGCCGACCAGGTCGACAAGGATATGTTCCTCCACGTTGTCGAAAAACGGGATGACGGGATCGTGGTTCGCGGGGCAAAGGCCCATCAGACGGGTTCTCTTTCATCCCACGAGATCATCGTGCTCCCGACGAGGGCAATGACCAAAGCAGACAGTGATTATGCGGTCTCCTTCGCCATTCCTTCCGATACCGCAGGGCTCATTCATGTGGTAGGAAGGTCCACCCTCGACATGCGCGAGCTTGACGGGGCTGATTGCGGTAACGTGTACTATTCGAAATACTGCCCTACCCTGATCTTCGACAACGTCTTCGTGCCCTGGAACCGTGTTTTCCTGTGTGGCGAGTCCGAGTTCGCCCAGGATTTGGTCGTGAAGTTCTCCTCCTTCCACCGGCAGAGCCATGGCGGATGCAAGTCGGGCAAGATTGACTGCATGATCGGCTGTGCCCTCACGCTTATGGATTACAATGGAACGGCAAAAGCAGCGCACCTGAAGCAGAAGGTGATCGATATGATCCACAGGGCCGAAACACTGTACGCCTGCTGTCTGGCCTCATCGTACGAAGGCAAGAAGCAGCCTTCGGGCGCCTACTTTATCGACACCGTTCTCGCCAATGCATCCAAGATCCATGAAGGTAAAGAGCTTGCCGAAGCCATCCGCCTCATGATCGACGCCTGCGGTGGTTTCGTGGCCGACCTGCCTTCCGACAGGGATTTTAACAATCCCGAGATCGGCGGCCTCCTCAAGAAGTACCTGAAGGGCGTGGACAGCGTGCCGGTAGAGAACCGGGTCAAAATGTACAGGCTGGCAGAGAAACTGGCCCTCGAAAGCGCCGACACCATCTCCGATATACACGGCGGCGGCTCTCCGGAGGCCCACAGGGTTACCATTTTCCGTGAAACCGACATAAACAGCAAGAAAAAGGCTGCCAAACGACTGGCAGGCGTCGAAAGCTAAATCTCACACATACTCCTTGTACAATGGATTCCCATGGGCTCGCTCGTGGGAATCCACTTGAGAGGGGGGACCTGGCGCACCCGCTTGCGGGTCGCGGCTCCGACGGCCTGGCACCCCCATGGAGTGGGTAGGCGATAGGAGCCGCCGATAATTGACGATTGATTGTTTTCAAAGCATGAAGTATACTACCTCCCAAAAAACGGCACCGAGCATCTTCTTTCTGCCGCAGCTTAATATGAGGGACACTTTCACGCCTGACCAAACCACCTATTCTATCACCCATTCAGGCAAATATGGTATATTGGGGGTGATGGCGGATGCGGTAGTTGACCATCACCACTGTCAGACCTTAGCACATTTGTAAAAGAGAAAAGGAGGGTTACGTATGGGAGAAAACTATATTGAGGAAGGTCTCACCTTTGACGATCTTCTTCTTGTGCCGTCCCTCAGCGAAGTAATGCCCTCCGACGTGGATGTCTCGACGAACCTGACCCCCGAGATAAAATTAAATATACCTCTTATCAGTGCGGCAATGGATACGGTAACCGAGGCAAAAACGGCGATATGTATGGCCCAGGAGGGAGGTATAGGCATAATCCACCGGAACATGGGCGTGCAGGAACAGGCCCAGGAAGTTGAAAAAGTAAAGAAATCCGAAAGCGGAATGATAATCGATCCCATCGTCATATCACCCGATCAGCAGATAAGGGATGCGCTGAATCTGATGAGCCGCTACAGGATATCCGGAATTCCTGTGACAAGAGGGACTAAACTTGTCGGAATCATCACCAACAGGGACCTCCGGTTCGAGACAAATCTCGAGCAGAAAGTTCAGGACGTGATGACCAAGGATAATCTAGTTACCGTTGAAGAAGGAATCAGTCTGGAAGAATCAAAGAAAGTGCTCCACAAACACAGGATCGAGAAGCTCCTCGTCATCGACAAGGAATACAATCTCAAAGGTCTCATCACCATAAAGGACATAGAAAAGGTTATCAAATACCCATCGGCCTGCAAAGACTCGCTCGGCAGATTAAGGGTCGGAGCGGCAGTCGGTGTAGGGCCCGACAGGGAAGCGAGAGTCGATGCACTCTTGAAAGCACGTTGTGATGTCATTGTCGTAGATACCGCCCACGGGCATTCCAGGAACGTGATCGAGACGGTAAAAGATATCAAAAAGAATTTCAGGAACGTGCAGTTGATTGCAGGAAATATCGCTACAGAGGAAGGATGTCGGGCTCTTATTGATGCCGGATGCGACGCGGTGAAAATAGGGGTAGGTCCCGGGTCCATCTGCACCACAAGAATTGTGGCAGGGGTCGGCGTGCCCCAGATAACAGCTATTCTTGGGGCGGCAAGGGTTGCGAAACAGCGGGGCATACCTATTGTCGCAGACGGCGGAATAAAGTACTCGGGCGACATTACAAAGGCGATAGCCGCAGGCGCCGACGTGGTAATGATAGGGAACCTGTTCGCAGGGACCGATGAGACACCGGGAGAGATGGTGCTCTATCAGGGCCGGACTTACAAAACCTACCGCGGCATGGGATCGCTCGATGCCATGAAGGAAGGCAAGACAAGAGACCGCTATTCGATCAGGGAAAACGAGGTAGAGTCCAAGATCGTTCCTGAAGGGATCGAGGGGCGTGTTCCCTACCGCGGCTCGCTCTCCTTTACCCTCCATCAGCTTGTAGGAGGCATACGGGCAGGCATGGGTTATCTTGGCTGCCGTACCCTTCCGGAGCTCCGGAAAAACGCCAAATTCGTCCGTATTACAAATGCAGGTCTCAGAGAAAGCCATGTCCACGACGTAATGATCACAAAAGAAGCGCCGAACTATAGGGTCGAATAATGAGCTATCGCGATTACCACAAGGAAATAGTTACGATACTGGATTTCGGGTCGCAATACACGCAGCTGATAGCGCGAAAAGTCAGGGAATTGGGTGTTTACTGCGAGATATTTCCTTATAATGTCGCCTTTGACAAGATAAAGTCCCTGAAGCCGGTGGGAATAATACTCTCCGGGGGACCCAGAAGCGTGACGGAGGCAGACGCCCCTG
>MVRP01000115.1 GCA_002067405.1 Syntrophorhabdaceae bacterium PtaU1.Bin034
CAGGGAGGAGATGTTTTCGGGTGAGGTCTTCGCTCTCCTGTGCACACTTTATTTTCATGACATGGGCGCGGTGAGTAGCTGCGGCTGGACGTCCAACAGAGAAATCCTGAACGGCATGGAGGGCGCATCACGGGCGCTTTTTCTCAGCAGCGAAATTGAAAAGCGTCTCGGCATGCCTGAGAAGGCCTCAGAGCTGATTAACTCGCTTATCTTCTCGGTAAAAAAGACCCCGATCGAATGGGAACTGGTCGAGGATACGAAAAAGGCGATCGTGCGAAATGCCCGCATACTGAACGAGATCTTCGATTTTTCCCACCTCGTATGGGACATCTTTTCGGCTGATTCTAACTACTCTGTTCTGAGAAGGTTCCAAAACACGGACCTCAGACTGAGGTTCAAGGATGCAAGTCTCGCCGTGGACAGTAAAGAGGGCGTCATATTCATCGAGTGTAAACCGCAGATACCCTATCACATCCATGTTCTTCAACGCATAAAGGAGCATGTGGACGCCCGCTTCAAGAGGTTCAGGGAGAGTGTGAACGGCAGGCTCGGGTTCCAGTACCGCCAAATCGTGTGGAATATAGGGGAAAGTTTTGAGAAGCTTTCGTCGCCCCCGGTGCCCGGCCTTTTTCCGTTTACCGCCTTTCAAAATCTGCCTTTCATAAGGTGGGAAGAGACGTCTCAGCTCCTGGATAGGCTCTTCGAATTCGGGCACGTGATCATGGTGGGTGACGGGACAACGGGGAAGACGACGATGATCAATTCCTTTGTCGTGCCCCAACTCCGCCATTTCTCGCCGAATGTGATCTATGCCGAAATATGGGATCGGCCGGTTCATCAGATAAGAGAAGCGATGGATAACGCGGTGAAGACACGTTCGAGCGCTGCCGTGGACATTATATCCGCGTGCAGGCGCCTGCTCCTCGACGGACCTTGCTTCTTTCTGATCGATGGATGCGAGCGGCTGAAAAGTGTCAGTACTGACGAGAAGGAGAAGTTTCAGAGACTGGTCGATTTTTGCATAGAGCACGAAAACGCCTACCTTATCGTCCTGGGTGATAAGGAGGATTTCTTCGACTGGTATAAGATATTCAGAAAGATGAGCCTTTCGGCGATCTTCGAGGTCAGCTCCCTTGACCGGCTCGAAATTCAGCCTCCCTTTCCCCAAAGCGAGATTGTCCCTGTCGAGATATTCAGGGAGAAGGTCGATGAGATGCTCGAAAAGGTGATCGACAGAAACCAGTTGAGAGAAGTGGTATCCGTGTTGACAGGGAATGGCGACAAGATGCTGAAAAGGTATAGCGTCGAAGAGATCGGTTTTGAAACGTGCATACCCCGGGAAAGGATAGCGGAGTGTCTGAAGTTGTTGCAGGACAAGGGTTTCGTGCGTCAACAGAACGTGTTTGACTCTGCATTTTACGCCCTGTCGAGCAGACACCTGAAGGAGCACCTGCACAAGGAGCTGGAGCTCGATCAATTTGCAGAGAAACGCAAGATACGGCAGGTCTTGAGGCATGCCGGCGAGGACGGGCAGCTTCTCAGGACTGAAACACTCGACCGTATTGCCGAGCTAAAAGGCCGGATGATGTTCACGAAGAAAGAGACGGGCCTTATCATCGCAAGCATGGTCTACCACGGAAGGGACTGTGCGGATTTTCTCGAAATGGCAAAGAGGGAGCTGCACGGGTTTGACGGCGACCCCATTTTGTCGCTCCTCTCGGCAGAGGATGTTGTGCTGCGTCAACGGGTGATAGAGACGCTTGCCATGGTCAGGGATGAGGGCCTCGTGAATCCCCTCCTTTCGCATCTGAGAAACGAAACCGACTCCGAACTGCGGATGCTCATGGTAAGAACGTTCGTGATGCTCGGCAAGCGAAGGACCATCATCGCCCTCATGAATGCCCTTACCGAAATGGACGACAAAGAAGCGAAAGAAAAGACAGTCGATTACATCTCTCAGCTCTCACTGAGAAAGGCGCGAGAGCTTCTCATAGAAATTGCGGATATCGAGAAAGACCCTGACGTGATCGATAGGATCGACAACTATCTTTCTAAGCTGGAAGAATAGTGTTCATGCCGTGCATGTAAGGCCGTAATGCTTCTGGTACGGCAATCGTACCGTCCGCAAGCTGGAAATTCTCCATGACCGCCATAACCGTCCGCCCGACTGCGAGCCCCGAACCGTTGAGCGTGTGTACGTATTCTGTCTTCCCGCTTCCCGTCCTGTAGCGGATCTTTGCCCTCCTCGCCTGGAAATCGGCAAAGTTGCTGCAGGAGGAAATCTCCCTGTAAATGTTCTGACCGGGCAGCCAGACCTCTATATCATAGGTCTTTGCCGATGAAAAGCCGAGATCCCCGGTACACAGGCTGGAAACCCGGTAATGAATATTCAGCTTCTTCAGCACATCTTCCGCGTCCAGCAACAAGCCCTCCAGCTCTGAATAGGAGTGCTCCGGGTGGCTGAATTTGACGAGCTCAACCTTGTTGAACTGGTGCTGCCTCGTAAGCCCCCTTGTGTCTTTGCCGTGTGCTCCGGCCTCCTTTCTGAAGCAGGGCGTATAGGCTGCGTACTTGATCGGAAGGTCGCCTTCCTTGAGTATTTCGTCCCTGAAGATATTGGTTACCGGCACCTCGGCAGTGGGTATGAGAAAGTAATCGGGGTCGGCCAATTTAAAAAGCTCTTCCTCAAACTTGGGGAGTTGTCCGGTTCCCGTCATGCTTTCCCGGTTTACCATGAATGGGGGCAAAACCTC
Organism: Syntrophorhabdaceae bacterium PtaU1.Bin034; assembly: GCA_002067405.1. The sequence goes on from MVRP01000115.1 coordinate 2,754, forward strand.
CGAGTACCCATGCTGAAGAACGTGCAGGTCCAGCATAAAGTTGATGAGGGCCCTTTCGAGAAGTGCGCCGTGCGACTTGTAAAGAGTGAACCTGGAACCGGTTATCTTCGCTGCCCGCTTGAAGTCGAGCATGCCCAGTTTTTCTCCCAGGTCCCAATGGGCGGCCGGCTCGAAATCAAAGTGAGGTTTTTCTCCCCAGGACTTGACCACAACATTCTGTTCATCCCCGGCGCCTACAGGTACCGATTCGTGAGGAATGTTGGGGATTTCAAGGCTCATCATCTCCCACGCGCTTTCCGCGCCCTTTAATTCCTGCTCCAGCACGCCTATTCTCTTTCCAAGCTCGCGGAGCCGTTCTATCTTATCCTTTGCGTCGACGCCGGACTTCTTGAGCTTCGCTATTTCATCGGAAGTCACGTTGCGCTGATTCTTCATTGCCTCGACTTCCTTGATCAACTCTCTCCTTTTCTCGTCGAGAATGATCAGCTTTTCGAGATCGAATGTTGATCCCCTTCTTGAGAGGCTTTCCCTGACAATATCCTGTCTTTCTCTTATCAATCTTGGATCGAGCATCTAATCCTCCAGAAGGTCCTTATTAAAAGGGATCGGATCAAATATATACAGAAGCCCGCTTCTTGTATAGACCGGCTCCCCCTCTACCAGCAACTGCACACTTTTTGTGTTCTTGAAGCTTTCAGCGAAAGAGTTCACGATCCCGTACGTCATGGTGATCTCTCGTCCCGGATTGCTCCAGTCCATGAACTCCTTTGATACGTTCAAGTATAACACACCGTCCTGGCCCACGGCCAGTTCATAGAACTTAAGCCTGTCCGGTATACATTTCGCTTCCTTGAGCTCTCTGAAGAGAGCCTCTGCGCGCTCTTTATCCGATAGCTGCCTGGGAAACTCAACAGTCTTCCTTGCCAGCTTGGTCGGCCCTTCAGGAAAGAAGACAGAGATTGTGTCTTTATTCCGTTCCCTTTCCGCCGTGTGCATGACAGGACCGGCTGCCTGCGGCTGGCAGAGATAATAGGCCGCGGCGCTGCCGCCGACGAGGATGAGCAGTACGAGTGTTACAAGGAGCTTATGCTTTTTTGTCATGCTCTAGAAAAGCGTTCAGGAACTCCGCTGCGGTAGCGATCTTGAAAATGGGGTATATTGCCGATTTCCGGTAAGCATCCATAAAGCTCTCGTGGATGTCGCGCTTGTAAGCGGCGCTCAGGTCTTCCAGGATAACGGTGTAGAAGTCGTGGCAGACGGCATCCAGGGCCGTGGCGAGCACGCAGAAATGGGTGTTGATACCGCCGACCGCAACAGTATCGACGTCCAGCGTGCGAAGGGTTTGGTCGAGGTCTGTCTTGAAAAAGGCGCTGAACCTTCTTTTGGGCAGCACGATGTCGCTCGGTTCCGGTTCGAGTTCTGCAAGCACCGCTTCTCCCGCCGTACCCCTTATGGCGTGCGGCTTCATCCTGCCATTGAAAATGAAGTCGCCTTCGAGAAAGCTGTCGCAGGCGAATATGACCGGTATGGAGAGAGACCGGCATTTCTTCAGGAAGTCACGTACCGGCCGTATGATCTTTACGTCCTCCCTGTCCTCGCTTCGGTCCTTTCCGTAGTTGTCTTCCAGCATGTCAACGACAATAACAGCGGGTTTCATGCTATTTTCTTCCTTTGTCTAGAAAAATGTCCGAGAAAGTTGCGGCCAGCGCCGAGGCGACCTCTTCTACCGGCTGCTGCTTTATCCGGGCTATCGTTTCGACCACGAGCCTCACGTATGCAGGCTCATTTCTCCTGCCTCTCTTCGGCTCAGGGGTCAGAAAGGGCGCGTCGGTCTCCGAGAGAAGCCTGTCGAGCGGCACGTGCCTGACGATATCCGTCAGCCCCGTATTCTTGTAAGTCACCGTCCCCGGTATGGAAAGATAGAACCTGCCCATGCCGAGCAGCTTCTTTGCGGTGGCGAGATCATAGGAATAGCAATGGATTACGGTTTTGTGGTCGCCCAACCCCGCCTCTTCCAGGACTTCAAGGGTCTCCCGCTTCGCATTCCTTGAATGGATGATAATAGGAAGCCCCGCTTCCCTCGCGAGCCCTATTTGTCTTCTGAATGCCTCTAACTGCGCTTCCCTGGGTGAGTGATTCCTGAAGAAATCGAGCCCTATTTCACCATAGCCGACGATCTTGGGATGGGCAAGGTGCTTTCTGATGCTCTCTTCAAGGGCAGGGGAGTAGTCCTTGGCATTATGCGGGTGAATGCCTATTGCGCCGAACACAGTGGGGTTGCTGTCAACGATCTGCGCCACTCTTGAGAAATATCGCTCTTCTGTTCCCACCGTGAGCATGTACGAGACGCCTTCTTTGACGCCCCGATCGATGACCGATTGGCGGTCCTTGTCATAATCCTCCATTTCCAGATGGCAGTGGGAATCGACGAACATGAAAATTTATAGCACATCGGGCCGAAGACAATCTACTATTACCGCCTCGTCCTATTTTTTGAAACGCAACTCGAGTTCGTAAACGCCTGCGGTCATTGTACGCTCTATGTCGAAACCCATCTTTCCGAAGAGGTGGAGCATCGGTTCGTTTTGAATAAGGACCTCAGCGGTAAAACCGAGTAAGCCCCTGCGCTGGGCGATGTAAGTAAGGTAGGACAGGATCTCGTATCCGACCCCGCGATTCTGGTACCGGTCCCTTACCACGATCGCGACTTCGGCCGTATGCCGGTCTTCGTTGATGATATACTGCCCGACCCCTATGACGACGTCGATGCCATGTTCCTTTACGAGGGCGAGGATTCCCATTTCCTTGGTGTAGTCTACGGGAACGATATACTGCTGCAGGCGCTCGTGGGTCATATCGAACCGCCATGACATGAACCGCTTGTAAAGGCTGTCGAGGGAGAGGGAATAAAAGAAATCCTTCAACAGCCCTTCGTCGGTGATCCTTACCGGCCTCAGAAAGATCTCGAGTCCTGTCTTTGTGGTCCGGTAGGTTTCCAGATGCTCCGGATATGCGCCGCTCCTGCCGGGAACAAACGCCTGGTCCTTATAGACCAGGTGCTGTTTTCGTGCCTCTTCCATGAGCCAGGGCTGAAAATCAGGATGGGCAATGGCGATGAGCGCCATCGCCCGTTCCCTCACATTCCGCCCCTGAAGATACGCGATTCCGTGCTCGGTCACCACGTAGTGCACGTCTCCCCGCGTGAGGGTCACCCCCGCCCCCTCCCGCAAAAAGGGAACAATCCTTGACACTTTCCCGCCCTGCGCCGTCGATAATACGATGAGAATCGTCTTCCCTCCAGGCGCGAGCACGGCGCCCCTCATGAAATCGGCCTGTCCTCCCACACCGCTGTAAAAGGTCTTTCCTAAGGACTCGGACGTTGCCTGTCCGGTGAGATCGATTTCGAGGGCACTGTTTATTGCGGTCATATTCCTGATCCGTGAAATGACGGCCGGGCTGTTTGTATAATCGATCGTCCTCAATTCGATGGTCGGGTTATCATCGATGTATTCGTAGGTGTCCTTCTTGCCCATGCAGAAGGCGGCGATTGTTTTGCCTGTATCGATGTTCTTGCGGCTGTTCGTAATCACGCCCTTTTTGATCAGATCGACAACGCCGTCGGAAAGAAGCTCTGTATGCACCCCCAGGTCGTGCTTCCCTTCCAGGTTGGAGAGAACGGCGATGGGAACGCTCCCGTAGCCGACCTGGATCGTGTCTCCATCCTCGACTATGCGGCTCACGTAGGTCCCGACGCGATTGGCGATCTCGCTCGGGAGAGCAGTCTCATATTCCAGAAGGGGTTCATCGCAGGACAGGAGGAAATCGACCTCCTTGATATGGATAAAGCTGTCGCCATGGGTCCGGGGCATATTGGCATTGATTTGAGCGATTACCACCGGGGCCATCTGGCTCGCCGCCTTTACGATGTCGACGCTTACCCCGAGGCTCATGTAGCCGTGCCTGTCAGGCGGCGATGTTTGTATGAGGGCCACGTCGACAGGGATAAGGCGGCGTCGGAACAGGTCTGGGACCTCGGAGAGGAATATGGGGGTGTAGTCGGCTATACCCTTGTTCACCGCATCCCTCGTGTTGCTCCCTATAAAGAAGGAGTTGTGACGGAAATTGGCCTGGAATTTCTCGGTCGCATAGGGCGCCACACCGAGGGTCCACACGTGGAGCACTTCTGCGTCGTAAAATGCCTTCGGGTTAGACTCGATATAGCTGATAAGGGCCTGTACGAGGTGCTGCGGCTCCCCGCATCCGGTGCCGATGAATATCCTGTCGCCTGCATGGATACGACCGAACACCTGGTCTTCCGGAAGGAATTTCTCAGGATACGCCTTCCGCATTTCCTTGATTTCGCTGCTTTCTTCCCGGCACTCCATGTTGTTCCCTTTTCTAATATGAGATTGCGGGAGAGAGAATTCAACTTGCCGAGATGATCCGATCTCTTCGATCCCCAGAGATCGATCGCGACCCGCAGCCTGTGCCCCTGATCGCCTTTTTTTTCGCTTTTAAGTTATTCCGGGACGTTCCGATAAGATAACATGGTGAAAATCCATCATATTTCGCAGGTCGTGGCCTTCTGCAGGATAGAGGCATAAGGCATAAATAAACAGCAAACCGGGAGGAGAGGGACTATGGGAACAGCCGTATCGAACATACTCCTTGAAGCGGGAACCAATGAGGTGGAGATCCTGGAGGTTTACATCGATGAAGAGGATTACAGGGGCCATTACGGTGTGAATGTTGCGAAAATCCTCGAAATAATCCCGATGCCGACGAAAATTACGCAGCCTCCCCATCTGAAGGCCTCCTTTGCAGTGGGTGTGTTCAACCATCGCGACAAGCTGGTGCCACTGCTGGACCTCGCCAAATGGCTCGGGAGGGCCAAGGCGGGAAATGCGGCGTCGAAGGTGCTGATCACCGAATTCAACAATACTGTTACCGCCTTTCTTGTCTCGGGCGTCACAAGGATCCACCGGGTGACATGGGGGGACATCAGACCGCTCGACGGTTATACCGAAGGTCTGAGCGACACCATCACCAGCGTTATCGAGTTGGAAGGCAGGATAGTTTTTCTTCTTGATCTTGAAAAAGCGATAGGAGATCTCGATCCCAACCTCGCAATCTCCGGTTCTTCCCTGCTGGCTCCCGACGTTGGGGCACGCGACTACAAGCCTATCAAGGTATTGCACGCGGATGACTCCACGGTAATTCGCAGCACGGTAAAACGGCGCCTTGAGGAAAACCGCATCTTCTCGGTTAACTCGGTGATGAATGGAGACGAAGCCTGGGAGCACCTGCTTGACATTAAAAACAAGAGCCATGCAACAGGTGAGCCTCTGGAGAACAGCGTGGAAGTCATACTCACCGACATAGAAATGCCGGGGATGGATGGCTACCACCTGTGTAAACGGATAAAAGACGATCAGGAGCTAAGGTCGATCCCTGTGGTGCTTTTCTCCTCCCTCATTAATGAGAAGCTTCTCCATAAGGGTGAAGCGGTGGGCGCGGACGGCCAGTTTACCAAACCGGACCTGGAGCTGATGCATTTCATCAAGGCTACCGTCGACAAAAGGAGACAATCAGCCACGTAGCAATCGCTCTCGCTATTCATGGAGCATGACGCAAAATAGAACGACGGCTGCGACGAACACGATGCGGTCAAGGGGGATAGATCTGCGGAACGCTTTAGCCTACGGACTGACGGAAGGCTCGAAGATAAGCAGTATACGTAGCATATCCTGCCCGGTTTTACCCTTGACAGTGTATACAAAATAGCAGTACGCTTGTATACATTAAATCACCGTCCAAGGGAGCCTTATGGGTCACGATTACTATCTGTGCGTCGGGCAGGGCAAAAAGGAAACTTTTTCACTTCCTCCGAACTGGGTTGCCACCCATTTCCTCGAAAGCGAAACAGGAGAAATCTTGTCTTCAGCCGGACAGATGGCGACGGACGCGCTCGACCATCCGGCCGGACGCGGTCTCGATGAACTCCTCGCTCCCGGCAAAGGAAAGAAGATCGCGGTAATCGTTGATGACGGCACGCGCCCGACCCCGGTTCGGGAAATACTCGAAATCCTGCTTGCCCGAATAGAAGGTGCCGGCTTTTCAAGGGAGAACATAGCCATTGTTATCGCCCTGGGTACCCATGGACGCATGAATGGGGAAGCGCTTGAGACGAAGCTGGGCAGGGATGTTGTCTCCCGTTACCCGGTCGTTCAGCATGATGCCTGGGGTAAAGACCTTGTTCCCGTTCGTGTGCCGGGGTACGAAACTCCGGCAAGGATAAACCCTGCGGTGGCCCAAGCAGAGGTGAAGATCGGTATCAGTTCTGTTTTGCCCCATCCCATGGCGGGCTACGGAGGGGGTCCCAAGATCTTGATGCCGGGGGTTTGCGATGCTGACTTTCTCACGCGCCACCACATGAGCCAGACCATACATCCTCTGTCCCGCGCTGGTTTGGCAAAAGGCAACCCCTTCCACGAAGCCTGCATGAAGATCGCCCAAACGATAGGTCTCGATTTCTCGATAAACTGCGTGTACAACAAAGAGGGGCAATTGGCGCGCATAGTCGCCGGCGGCCTGCAGGACGCGTACTCCCGGGCCGTTGAGGTGTGTCTGGAAAAGCTGGGGCACAGGTTTGACGAGAAGGTTGATGTCACCATTACCTCCACCTACCCCCATACCCACGGGATCCAGTTCTGCAAGGGTCTGGCCGCGCCCGATGCCATTACCAGGGATGCGGGCGCAGTGCTTGTGGTAGCGCCCCTCGTGACCCCGCTCCTGAAAGACTTCCTTGGGGCTTTCGGAGCAATAAGGGAGAAATCGCACGACAGGTCAAAGCCTTATGTGACCGGTATAATGTCGGAGGGCAGGCTTTTCTTGCCTGATAATTCACCCGAGTTCAATATGGCGGTTTACTCTATCGTCCGCCGGCCCGCGATCAGAACCATAATCGTCTCGCCGCTTATTTCGCCTGATGATGCTTCTTCCATGGGCATGGAGCATGCCGTTTCCGTAGAAGAAGGCTTGAGAATCCTCGAGAGGTCATATCCGCGTGCCGAGGTTGCGATTTTTCCGTCGGGCGGTCTTGTGGTGCCCATAACCGCGTGGGAGCAGTAGCGGAACGGCCCGTGACGGGTGTCACGAACGATTCCAGGACCTCATCCCGACATACGTTCTGTCTTGATTACAGTTTGGAATAACAGATAACCCGCGAGACGATTCCCCGTACCCTTTAAGGAAACCGGAATACAGCCGATAAACAGAATGGAGATTACTGCCATGACCCCAAATCCTGCAAGCGAAGTATCGGGTTCCGGTCGTCCAACGGAGAAACATACAAAAAGTCAGAGAATAGCCCTCTTTTTTGCCGGAGTCGGTGCAGCTCAATCCTTCAGCAATCTCGGCTACCTTGAAGGAATGAACGCGGTAAAGGAAGGTTGTGACCTTATCCTGGCTACAGTCTCCCAACGGGGTGGGCGAGTCATCAAAAGCTCCGAAGACTCGGTCACCGCCTGTTTCGCGGACCCGGCCGAGTCTCTGAAAGCGGCAATCGATGTCCAGAGGAATGCGGTGGAGAACAAGGCTAAACACATGGTTCTCAACATTCGCATCGCCATTCATTTTGGAGACGGCCTCACCGAGGAAGGAGATCTTTCCCGCGACATGGCGGCCTTCTCGTCAAATGCGAATACCATCGCAAAGGCGCGCCACATTTATGTCTCGAAGGAGGTTTTTGACGACATCCAGGGCTTCCCTGGAGTCGACTTTCGCCCTGTCCGGATCCCCGAGGATCTGGCCCGCCGCGGCTTTTCGTTTTATGATGTGGGGTGGCAGCCCGAAACGGATGCTGTCCCTGCCGCTGCTGCTGCCGACACGAAGCCGGGGAACATCTCCAGCCGCTTCCTTCACGCGGCTGCGCTTGTTGAGGGCCAATACCCCCGGTGTTTCTATTGCGGCAGCAGGAGACACGCCACCACCTCCTGCCCCTCGAAGTCCTTGTTCTATTCGAGCAAGGGATTGGAGAGGCTCGGGCATCTGTCCATCGAGGAGATCAACCGGCTGTTTTCAAAGTATTTAAGCCAGGCAGGAGAGGACTTGCAGGTCCTCCCGGAACCGGTCGACGGAGACGGACAGGAGGATCTCATCTTCCTCGCTCCCTTGAGCTTCTATGAGCTCAAAATAGGTTTTCAGCTTCGTTTTCTCAACATTATCTGGAACGCCTCAGCCAAGGAAGATTGGCACAAGGCCCGGCGAACCAGACGAGAGAGCTCTCCTGAAGGCGGCATGCTGTGGATCGCCCGGGATTGTCTGAGGACATCTCAACTGGAGCGGGCAGAGGAGCTTCTGAAACAACAGTTGCGGGGCAGTTCAAAAAACTACCGGGCCTACTGCGGATTGGCTTTCGTAAAGATAGAGAAAGGAAACTACGCATTGGCAGCGGAGTGCCTGAACGAAGCTTTGACGCACGAGACGTCAAATCTCCACCGGACTTACATGCTTCTCCTGTTGTCACGTGTATACGAATTCACGTCCGAACGCAACAGGGCGGACGACAGGTTGAGGGAGGCGTTAAGGCTCGAGCCGTACTGCCCCGAGGCCTTATTCGAAGAAATCATCAGGTGTTTTCGTAGAAAACAGGAAGCGGAAGGCGTAAATCGGCTTCAGAAGCTCATTCACATATACCGGGAATTCTACGCCGCAGCGCTCATCTCTCCCGACCTGGCACCTTACCAGGACACGATAAATCGCGAGTTGCAGAAAATAGTAAGCCAGTCCGGCGACGAGGCCCGGAAGGCTGCAGAAGAAGCGGAAAAAGAAATCGGTCTGCTGAAGCGTTTCCTGGGGGAGGACGATGAGGAGTTTGCCCATGTGCTTTCGACATATGAACAGTTACGGGAGCTGGTATCGAAACCCGAAGCCTTTCTCAACAACCAGGAAACGGTTCGCATTTCGAAAGAGATCTGCGCATCGTGCAGGACATTGGAGCGGGAACGGAAAGGCCGTGTGCTGAACCGCCTCGGCGCATTGGAATCCAGGGCCCTGAACGCGGCACAGCGCGGCAGTCGGACAGAGAAGATCGCACGACTCGTCACGCCTATTTTCGAATCCCTTCATGAAATCGAGGAAAGTCTGGAGGCACATGAGCCCTTTTCAAGGTGTATGACCCGGTGTAAAACGGTGTCCGACGAGCTGGATAAAACCGAATTGACCATAAAAAAGATAGAGGCGAGGCATGCCCTCTTTCTTTTTTGGGTAAGGTTCATCAAAGATTCACTCTCGATTCTTCTTATCACTGCAACGGTCGCCCTGGCACTCCTCCCGGGAATTGTGTGGTCCGTCGGCGCGCTTGAGCCGGGCCTGTTGTCTCTTGAGCGCTCCGGTCTGTGGCCGATCCAGAAAGCCTTCCTCGTCGTTGGCAGCGTGTTCGCCGTCATCTTTGCCTTTCTCCACGCCTTTGTGCGGAAGGCGAGAGCGAACAGCGGACGTTAAGGTAAGAACCCGGGTCAGACGAGGGCCACCCGGAGGAGGCCTGTTCCGGCCTCCTTTCCGGATCGTCTTCACAATCACGTTTTCGGTCCGGCCCCCTCAAGAATGATCAGAAGGGGAACTGCCGCGGTGTCCGTTGCACGCTGATCCACCGTAACTCCGTAAACTCCTCCAAAGCGGCTGTTCCGCCGAACCTGCCCCATCCGCTTTCCTTGACGCCGCCAAAGGGCACCTGG
>MVRP01000116.1 GCA_002067405.1 Syntrophorhabdaceae bacterium PtaU1.Bin034
CCGGTGGTGAGCACCCGGCCGAAATCGAGCACGGTGATGCGGGAACAGAGGCTCATGACAAAAGACATGTTGTGTTCGATCAAAAGGATGGTCATACCTTCCCGGCAGAGGGATCGCAGCAGTTCCGCCACCACGACGGCCTCACCCTGGCGCATGCCTGCCACGGGCTCATCGAGCAGCAGCAAACTGGGGTTGAGGGAGAGGGCCCTCGCGATCTCCAGGCGACGACGTTCACCGTATGAGAGATTGCGGGATTGATAATGGGCCTTGTCGTCCAGTCCCACTCGAGACAGCGTCTCCATGGCCCGTTCATAAAGGCCGCGATCCTCGCGGCGAGCCGATGGCAGGCGGAACAGCCTCGGAAGGAGCGCCCGACGTGACGTAAGGTGTTGGCCTGCCTGGACATTTTCCAGACAGCTCATGTGCGGGAACAAGCGGATATTTTGAAATGTTCTCGCTATCCCGATGGCCGCCATCTGATGAACGGCAAGGAGGTGGAGGTCGTAGTTCTTATAGCTCATCGTGCCCGCACTTGGCTGAAGCAGGCCGCTCAGGATGTTGATCAGTGTTGTCTTACCCGCCCCGTTCGGGCCGATCAGGCCGTGGATGGTCCGGGGCTCAACGACGAAGGAAACGTTGTCCAGGGCTCGCACGCCGCCAAAACTCCGGGATACGTTTTCTACGACCAGCCTGTTCATCGTGCCCCCGCCTTTGCAGCAGAGGATCGCCTCCTCGAGAAGAGGGAGGCAAGACCGTTGGGAAGAAAGAGAATCACCAGAAGCAGAATAAGCCCGTTGATCCCCATGCGGATCGGCCCGGCAGTGACCCCAACACCCCGCAAAACCTCAGGTAAAGCGGTGAGCATGGCCGCCCCGAGGATCGGGCCATACCAGACCCCCGTACCGCCAACGATGTTGTAGATCAGCAGATCTACGGCGACAAAAAAGCCGTAATCACGCGGGGTAATCAGGTAGTTCAAGTGCGCATACATACCTCCGGCCAAGCCGGCAAGCATGGCACCGACGACAAAGGCCACCACCTTGTAATAGGTAATATTGATTCCCAGGGAGCCGGCGGCCGTCTCGTCTTCTCGGATGCTCATCAGCCCCCATCCGAGGCGCGAATGTCGCAGAACAGCGATGAAATACGCGGCACCGGCCAGGACCAGATAGATCATCCAGGTCGTGGTAACGTTAGGGATGCCGGTCAGGCCTTCGGCCCCGCCGGTGATATTGAGATTGACTGCCGCGAGCCGTACCACTTCGCCGAATGCCAGCGTCGCCATGGCCAGAAAAACTCCCCGCAGCCGCAGTACAGGCAGCCCGACGACCAAGCCCACGAGCCCGGCAGTGCAGGCTCCGCCCGCGAGAGAGACTACATAAGGGAGCTTGAAGTGCAGGCTCAGGATTCCGGCCGTATAGCCTCCTATGGCCGCGAAAGCCGCGTTGCCTATGGAGAGCATGCCCGCAGAAAGGGTGACGTTCAGGCTGAGCGCCAGCAGGGCGTTAATGCCGATAAAGTTTATTACGCTCCCATATATGGCGTAGAATTGAAGAATATACTCCACCACGCCTCACGCCTCCCTTGTTTTCCCACGTCCCAGAAGACCGGAGGGGCGTATTAGGAGGATCGCAAAGAGAACCGTGAAGGCTACCGCGTCCCGCAGGCTGGAGGTACCGCTGATGGCCACGGTGAGCACTTCACTCAGACCAAAAGCCAGGCCCCCCAGAATTGCACCGGGTATACTTCCCATGCCGCCCAGGATGATCACCGCCAATCCCTTGAGCTCGATGGAGCGGCCCATGTCCGGCGTGAGGTTGTTGAAGTAGAGACCGAAAAGAATACCTGCAGCCCCGCCCAGGGCAGACGAAACAAAAAAGGTAAAAGCAATGATGCCATTCACGTTGATGCCCAGCAAGGTTGCCGTCCTCTCGCTCTCGCCTACTGCGCGGATGGCCTTACCCATACGGGTGCGCCCGATAAAAAGTGTGAGGATGACCATCAACGAAGCTGCGACGCAGACGATTCCCACCTGGAGTAAAGTGATGGTTATTCCCCCGATGTGCCACGCATGACCGGCAATCGTGCCTACCGGGAAGCGCACGGACCGGGCGCCGAACAGGCCAAGGGCCGCCGCTTCGAAGATGATAGCCATGGCGATCGACGATATGAGCCCTGAGAACTGGCTGTCGCTGCGTTTGCGCAAGGGAGCGAAGGCGACCTGGTTGAGCAGTAATCCCAGCAGGCCCGCAATGATCGTCGCCAAAGGGAAGGCCAGCCAGATGGACAATCCGGCATTTTCGACCAGCCACAACGCTATCAGGCCCCCGAGGGTGAAGATGGCGGCGTGGGCGAGGTTCAACATATCCAGGATGCCGAAGACGAGCGTATAGCCCACCGCGAACAGCCCGTACACGCTGCCCATGAAGAGGCCGTTGATCAACTGTTGGAGTAGCAGGTTCACCGTTTTCTCGACGGCTTAGTTGCCCAGCACCACGAACTTACCGCCTTTGATCTCCTGCACTATGCCGGCGTGGTCAGCATTACGGCCCTCGGTAAAACGAAAGCGGCCCAACACGGTATCAACGTCCTTGATCTTGGCCAGGGCGTCGCGAAGTGCCTTTCGATCTGCACCGCCGCCGGACGCTTTCGCCGCCTGATACACAATATGTACACCGGCAAAAGCCTGGGCCGCAAACTGATCCGGGGCGTGGTTGAACTTCTTCGTATAGTCGTTGACGAACTTAACGTTGAGCGGCGCTGTAGACGAAATGTTCCACGCAGCGCCCACAATCACGCCCTCGGCAGCCTGGCCCGCGTTCTTGATCAGGCCGGGAGAGTTGAAACCGTTTCCGCCTATGATGCGCACCGTCTTCGGTATTCCCAGCTGGCGCGCCTGGCTGATGATCCCGGATGCCTCTTCCGCCAGGGCACCGCAGATGATGGCGTCAGGGTTTTGAGCCTTGATCTGGGTTAGCTGCGGAGAAAAGTCGCGGTCCCCCTTGGCGAAGGTCTGTTCGCCCAGTATCTGGATGCCCGAGGACTGCAGGACCTTCTTGAACACCCCATAGGTAGCCTTTGTCATGGCGTCATCGTTTCCGTACAGGATCGAGACCTTCTTCAGCCCCAGCTTCTCTTTTGCGATCTTGACCGTGTGGGGAATAACCACGTTTTCGGTCAGTGAGTTCCGGAAGATGTAGTCGCCGATCTCGGTGATACCGGAGATGGTGTTGCTGATGGCGAGTACCGGCACCCCGGCCCTCTGAGCGATAGGGTCGGTGATCTTGGCCGTGTTGCTGAGGGTCGGCCCGATGATAACGGAAACCTTGTCACCGTTGATGAGCTTGTTGAACACGTTGGTGCCCTGCTGAGGCACGCTGGCGTCATCCTCGAAAACGGGAATGATCTGCAATCCCCTGCTGCCCGCGGCAGCGTTGATCTGATCGACGGCCAGCCGGGCCCCTTCTTTCTGGCTGGCGCCGTAGACCGCCGCACCTCCGGTCATGCTGAACACAAAGCCAATCTTGATCGCGGCGGAAAGCGCCGGAGTCGCGATGGCCGACAAAAGGAAAATGCTTACGATCACTCCCATCACAGTGCGACCTGATAATTTCATAAGGGATCTCCTTAAGCGAGATGTGTGGCTTTTCGATCTATGCCTTCACTACTGCACTTGAGTCCATCGGGTTCATGCCTCGCCCAAAAGCCCGGCCTTATGCAGGGCAACAGAACGATCTCTTTCTGCCGCAGAAACGGGGCAAGAAAGACAGAATGATTTTGGGGTGAGCCGGTTTATTTAAATGGTAGGCAGGAATTCCGGCTTCTAACCTACATGTTTCGAACAACTGCACCCGGGTGCAATTGTATACATACGGAGCCTTTTTTGTCAAAACAAACAAAAAAGGACGCTGGTGAAAAACAGGATTCATTGAGAGGGGTTAGAGCGGCCGCCTAACAGACGGGCGTGAGGAAGCATCCGCCTGTCTGTTCCCTCTTCCTCGACGACGTGTTCCGTGTTAGTTACTCGACAACAGAGTTATCAAATGCCATTCGTAATCCTGCAGTACCGAAGAGTATAACGAAAAATCCACTTCAGGAAGGAGGCAGAAAAGGTCGTGCTGAGGCGTAACCGTGATCTTGGCAGGCCTGAAGATTTACATACTCCACCTGCCTACTGGCGCGTTTCGCCTTTTCGGAATTGTTAAGGGATGCCATGCGGAAGGTAGCAATCACGCCAAAGAAAGCCCGGCATGGAGAGGAATAACCATATCTTATGGATGGAGTTCTGGCAAATGACCGAAATTGTCTCGCTATACGAAACTTTTGTCTTATTAGACAAGACATGTCTTTTTGAGGGAGACAAAATATTATCCAAGCGCCTTCGTGAGGTCCTCCTCTGTTTGATAAAAGGTTTTTCTTCTTTGCCCGGTTCTAAGGAAAACTTCTTATGTGGACTGCCGGGGCACGGTTTTTGCTAGGCCGTTCAATCAAAGGCAACCCCGCAGCAGAGCTGCGAGGAATCCTTTGATTGAAAAAGGCGGATCTTCCGCTTGAGGTGGTTATTCTGCTGATCGCCGGATTAATCATGCTGATCACCGGAATTTTTCTTTTTCCGGTGTCTGCGGGAGCACTCCCTTACTATGAAAATGGCCTGTACGGATTGCTTCTGGTCATGTTTGCGTTGCAAATAATAACACTTGGAAAAACGCCGTTTGGCGACATGGGCAAGTCAAAACTCTTACTTGCCGTCGGTGTGGTGATTGCGGCCGTCGGTATCGTTACCTGTTTTGTTCCTGACATTTTAGTTCAGCTTCCCCGCATTCTGCTGTTTCTCTGTTTTGGCCCGGGAGGCCTTGCACTGCTTCTGCAAATGTGTTTTGCCAGAGACAAGCTCAGGGCGTGGCTAAAATACGGGGGGATATTCCCCCGTTCATGGCTGATGATCGCGTTCGGACTCTTGTTTGCGGCGCTTGGAATCGTATCCTGCATTATTCCGGGGGTTCTGGTTTTGCAGTTGACGGTTCTGGTCGGCGTGCTCAATATCCTTGGCGGGGTCATTACGCTGGGGAAACTATGTATTCCTCGTCTCGGAAAATCAGAAGAGCCGGGTCTCGCCTCCGTGGTGCTGTCGAGACTTTTTGGAGCGCAGTTGATAATGAACCTACTGACGATTCTGTTTGGCGCTTCAATGCTTGTTTCCAATCTGATTCCGGGGCTTGTCATTGGGGTGGTTCTCGCCGCAAACGGGTGCGTTCTTCTGTACCTTCTGTCCATCCTGATTGCGTTGGGCAAGATGGAGGGCGATGTGGCGAGTGCCACATAAACTTAAAGCGCGCCCTCTGAAAAAGGAAAGGAACCGCGGTATTGGCCGGTCCGTTGATATATGAGTCAGTGAATTATTCGGGGGGCCAGAATGCGCCGAAAATTCAGCGTGAAGATGAACCTGCTCACGAGCATGACCTTAAAAAATCTCAAGGATGCGGTGTTTGCCGGAAAGCGGGGGGTGTCGGCGAGCCGTTTATGTGCATGTCTCTTTTTTTTTGGCGCTCCTTCCTGCGGCGGTTCTCGCCCAATCCGTGGAGAACGACGCCGCAGGCACGACAGTGGGATCATCGGCAAGCATCACTCCGGGAGGCCCAATCGCCCAGCCTGAGACGGCAGGGCCGCCGGCAATGGAGCGTGCCCTCGCCGCCAACCCGCGCGCGCTGAGCGGAGGGTATTACTCGGGGCTGTTGCAGAAAGCATTGGGGCTGAGCCCCGATTCTCCCATCAAGTTCGGAGGCGTTCTTACTGTCGGAGGCAATTGGCTCGCTTCCGGCGGGCTCAGGCCACATTCCACAACGGGGGATTTCGTTCTCGGTCTCGGCGCGGATGTCGATGCGGAAAGGCTTCTCCATATTCCAGGCGGCGAGTTTTACTCCAGTGGTATCGAGTACCAGGGCACGGACAGTAATGGGCGAGCCGGATCTGTACAGGTTTATGACAACTTATGTCCTCCGAAGAATTTCCAGCGTCTTGAGCTCTATGAGCTGTGGTGGCGCCAGCGACTTTTCGACGACAGGCTGATCTTCAAAATCGGCAAGATCAACGCCGGCGGCGAATTCGGTCAGGTGCTTACCCCGGTGCCGATACCCGAAGCCAATATGCGTGACTGGACCATCAGCGACCTCCTGTATACACCGTCCGGCCTGATTCCCACGAACTTTAAGCTGCCCATATACCCCAATCCGGCATGGGGGTTGACCGCGTCATTCCTGCCGACGAAAAAGTTTTACGTCTCATATGGAGTCTTCGACGGCAACGGGGCGCGAGGCGTGCAAACGGGCGAAAAAGTCGGGCCGACGATTAACAGCTACAAGTTCCACATCGGAGAGGTCGGACACGCGTGGCGGCTCGCCGATCAAGGCAAGCCTGGCCGGTTCGCGGCCGGCATCTGGGGACAGACCGGCACTCTCGCGACGGGGAAACTGACTCCGGAAGGGAACGCGGCGGTTACGACAAACGGCGCAACGGGTTACTATGCTTTCGCAAATCAACGCCTTTGGTATCGGCATCCGGGCAAGGACCCGAGCGGGCTTATCGGCTTTGCCCAGTTCGGGTACAGCGATACACCCTCGAATACCGCGAACTGGTATGCAGGCGGAGGACTTACGGCCCTGGGACTTGCTCCCAGTAGACCATATGACACGATGGGGGTCGGCCTCGCCTGGAGCAAGCTGAATTCCGGTGCGGATGCGGGTTTGATTTTTTTCCCGACGTGCCCTCATCCTATACCTCAACCTCGCTGCGCTCCTCGGAGCTGATGTTGCAGGCTTTTTATCAACTGAATCTGATCCCGCCATACATGGGGCTACAGGCTGCCTACACGGCGATTCCCGCACCAGGGTACCGTCCCGGCATTCCCTGGGCAAGCATCTTCACCGTGCGCATGTTTTTGGTACTCTGAGGCGAGGAGACCCCTGTCAAGTCCTCGATGAGTTCGCCCAGATTCTTGCATTCATGATTATCGTAAGACGAAAGACCTCATCTTGAGAGCCGCAAAATCCCGTACGCACCTCTCCCGACGAGCATAAAGACGATTGTTCCAACAGTCAGATCCGGGAGTTTCGATGCGGTAATGTACACGACGGTTCCCGCAACGATGACGCCAAGGTTGACGGTATGTGCGCCCTTGCTTATGGACATACTCTCTGATTACTTTCTCATTTCCATACTGGCCCACGGTATTTACGTAGAATCCGCTCGTCCAGAACTTCCCGCTCCAGAGCATCTTCTTGACTTCGGGATGGGTGCGGAAGATCTCCTTTGCGGTGATACCCTTGATCGTCTGGGTCTTTTTGTCCGACCGAGGGGTCGCGGGAAGAGCAGGGCAGCACCGTAATTTGTAATGGCAAGAACACGTTCCGTATGATGAACGCACGATCTTGCCTGCAAAACTTTATTCAAAAACGGGTGCACAACTTTATTTTAAAGGGACAAATCATCGCTTGAAGGAAGAAATAAAAGGGAAGGGGTAGACTATAAGCCGGGTTCTGTTACCGAAGACGGTATACGGTCATTTCTCTGTGAGCTGGCCTTCTTGCCAGCTTCTTGCGGCCTACCTGGGTTAAAGGATGGGCTCTCCTCACCGCCTTGCGACGGTCCCCGCTTTGGCCTTGCATCGGATGGGGTTTGCCAGGCCATCCAGTCACCTGGATGCCGGTGGGCTCTTACCCCGCCTTTTCACCCTTACCATCCCGAAGAACGGGAGGCGGTATGTTTTCTGTTGCACTTTCCTTGGGATTGCTCCCAGTCCCCGTTAGGGACCATCCTGCCCTTCGATGCCCGGACTTTCCTCAGGATCCTGTCCCGCGACCATACGTCTACCCCTTTTTTGCGGCCGCATTTTTGGCGAGCTTATCAGCTATCCTGTTTTCTTCTCTTGGTATATATTTTACCTTAAAATAGGTGAAATTTCGAATAAGGCGCTTCACTTCCTCAAAATAAGGCCTTAGACCTTCATTTCTGATTCGGTATTTTCCCAGGAGCTGATTCGCTATTAAAAGAGAGTCCGTATAGATATGGACGGTCCGGATGGCAGAGGTTTCAATCTTTTTGAGTGCCCTCA
Source organism: Syntrophorhabdaceae bacterium PtaU1.Bin034 (assembly GCA_002067405.1). The sequence continues at coordinate 8,108 of MVRP01000116.1, forward strand.
ACAGGGCCTCGTACTCGGCCATGTTGTTCGTCATTTCGCCGAGATGAATACTATCTCTCCAAATTTCGTTTCCATCCTCGTCAAAGGCGACCATACCGGCACCGGACTGTCCGGGATTACCAAGGCAGGCACCGTCAGTATAGATGTGCCATTCCCTCATTCTTCTTCGACGTAGAATAGAATTCTATTGCAGCTCGGGCAGGTGATGAGCCTGTTGTTCTTCATTACTTCGATGAATAGTTGCGGAGGGATATTCATGAAGCATCCGAGGCAGGTGCCGTTTCTGACATTTACCACGGCAACTCCCGCTCTTTTCTCTATGAGTATATTGTAACGGGCCTTAACGTCCTCACTCACGCCAGCCAGCAATCTCTCCCTCTCGACCCGGAGTTTCGTGACAACACTGCCAACCGTCTCTATCTGCTTTTCCAACTCCTTGGTCTCTTCGGCTACTTCCTTTTCTCTTATTGCAAGGGCCTTCGACGAGGACTGATAATCCTTTTTCAGTTCCTCGATTCTTTCCATAAGAAGAATAATATCTTCCTCTGTCTTGTCGTTCGTGCCTCGCGCAGTCTCAATCTCCTTCAGCATTGCCTGGTATTCTTTATTTGTCTTGACTTCGTAAAGTTTTGACTCGGCCTTCTTGATCTGAGCCTTCTCCGTCTCAAGCTCTTGTTCCTTCTTCCGTCTTTCCTTCTCAAGCTCTTCGATGATCTCTTTCTCTCTGCTCAGCCGCTCTTTTGTTTCCGCGATCTCTCTTGCCATCTCCTCTATTTTTTGCGGTCCGAGAGCCCTCTTCTTCTCATTTTCGATTATCTTCGTGTCTACCTTCTGCACCTGAGAGAGGGTTTCTAATTCTTCGTTCAATGTGCTCCCTCCTAAAAATTTAAAAGGGGTGGCATTTCTGCTCACCCCTTTTGGTCATTTCTATATACATTCATCCGCGCTATCATTCCCTGTTCTCTAATTGGGCCCACCTGGCCTCGAACCAGGGACCTACCGGTTATGAGCCGGTGGCTCTACCAACTGAGCTATGGGCCCGCCTACAGGAGATAGATTAACCAATAAGCCCATTTTTGTCAAGCGATAACCGGGCGATAACAACGATAGCAGACGCCGGGACTACAATCCGTCATGTCCTTTTGTCCCCGATTTTGGTTGCGCATACTTACGCTGTCGTGCTGTTTTCCCCGGTGGCGATCGTTTCTTCGACCGTCATTGGGAATGAGTTGATGCTCTGCAATTGCTTCTCTTTACAGCCACTTCTTGAAGTAGACTCTTAAGAAAGGATGATCTATCAGAAAGGATATTATCCCGGCATGCCAGTTAAAGCGAGCCTTTTCATAAACGGCCCTCATAATGCCATTCTTTGAAGCCAGATCAAAAATCGTGTCTATCTGTCTGTCGGAAAGGGCAGAAAAGGTCTTCCTGAGAAGGATTCTTCTTTTGCTTTTCGGTCACTTGAAACCACCTGTTCTTCATGCTAAAGTATGCGTGCTTCGTCGCACACAGGTGGATCATAATCAGATGAAAAAAAACGGTTCTCTTCTTTCGGTTTCAGATCTCCATACCTATTTCTTTTCCGGGAAACAGGTTATCAAAGCTGTTCAGAACGTGAGTTTTGAGATTAAGAGGGGGGAAGTCTTTGGTCTCGTTGGAGAAAGCGGTTGCGGAAAAACGATGACTGCCCTTTCCGTAATACGCCTCGTTCCTGTGCCCGGAAAGATAGTCCAGGGAAGCATCGATTTCGAGGGAAAGAACCTGGTCGTGCTATCGGACGAAGAGATGCAGCAGGTGAGAGGAGGAAGGATCGGAATGATCTTCCAGGAACCGCTCACCTCGCTCAATCCTGTGCTAAGGATCGGGGACCAGATTTCAGAAACGCTTCTCGTACACAAGAATCTTTCGGCGGACCAGGCGCGAAGCTCTTCCATCGAACTCCTTGCAAAGGTCGGCCTTGATAGACCGGAAAAGCGATACTTGCAGTATCCTCACCAACTGAGCGGCGGACAGAGACAAAGGGTGCTGATCGCCATCGCCATCGCCTGCCACCCCGCGCTCATTATCGCAGACGAGCCGACAACAGCGCTGGATGTCACGATAGAAAGACAAATCCTTCGTTTGCTTCAGAACCTGGTCGGTGAATCCGATATGTCTATGCTTTTCATAACGCACAACCTCAACATCATAAAGAGAATAGGGCAGAGGATAGGAGTCATGTACGCAGGAAGGATGGTGGAGCAGGCGCCCGTGAACGAATTCTTCGAAAATCCGCTTCACCCCTACAGCAAGGGTCTGCTGGCATCCATGCCGCAATTTTCCCGCGACTGCGACCGCTTGAGCGCCATCCCCGGTTCTGTGCCCCGCCTGTCCGAAATACCTCAGGGATGTACGTTTCACCCCCGTTGTCCGAATGCAACGGCCATATGCACACAAGAAGAGCCTCCACCGCTCGAAACGGGAGTTGAAAGATGGGTCAGATGCTTTCTGTATCAAAACTGACAAAGGTGTACGAAGTGAGGAAGACGGTTTTTTCACTAAGAAAAGACCGCATTCCTGCTGTCAATAATGTCTCTTTTGACCTGGATCAGGGCAAAACCATCGGGATAGTCGGCGAGAGCGGCTCAGGAAAAAGCACGCTCGCAAAATGCATCCTTCTTCTGGAACGGCCGGATGAAGGGGATATCTCGTTTAAGGGCATGGACTGGCTTCACCTTGAGGAAAAGAAAAGGAGATCTCTTCGCAAGGACATGCAGATCATCTTTCAGGATCCCTATTCGTCTCTCAATCCGAGAAAGACTATTCTGGACATAGTAACCGAACCTTTGCTCGCCCATAATATGATCAGGCAGTCTGAAGCGAAAGCGAAGGCGGCGGCTGTCCTTAAGAACGTCGGTCTTGATGAAGATTTTCTGAGGAAATATCCACACGAAATGAGCGGAGGACAAAGGCAGCGCATTGCTATCGGAAGGGCACTGTCGACCGAACCTTCATTGATCATTGCCGACGAACCCGTATCCTCCCTTGATGTTTCCATTCAGGCTCAGATCATCAATCTTTTTCTTGATATCAAAAGACAATCCGTCATCTCCATGCTTTTTATTTCCCATGACCTGAACATCATCAGATTCGTTTCCGATTCGATCATGGTTATGTATCGAGGTAAGGTAGTTGAGATGGCAGAGAAAGAAGAAATTTTCTGCCATCCTCTCCATCCCTACACGCAAATGCTGATCAATACCGCGGAGGGTGATCTGGACAATGGAATTGAAGAAGAGCCGGGAAGGACGTGCTGCGCCTTTCTCGACAGATGCCGGATCAAGAAACAGATATGCGCAAAAGGCGTACCGGAACTGAAGGGTAGGGGTGACCACCAGGTAGCCTGCTTCCTCTGCGACAACTGACCGCATCCCAAAATTTTCCAAATTCTTTTTTGTCATTGATTCTAAGTTTTTCTCTGATAGAATAATTACCGGTCATGATCCGGTATGCTTAAAATACTCCTGTTCCACAAAAACGATTCGCCCGTCCCACAATCCCTGTTGAAAGGACACCAGGTGCATGCGCTCGATAGTATCGAGGCTGTCCCGCGAGAGGTATCGCATGGGAATTATCATCTTGTCGTGGCGGAAGGAGTGGCGGACATACTTCCCGACATAAAATCTGCCGACCCGCGTGCCGAAGTGGTATTACTGGGAAACAATGACGGGGACGGAGTTGAAGCCATCAAGCAGGGTGCCTATGCGTTTCTTACCACGCCTGTTGATGCGGAAAGGCTTGGCGCCATTATAAATGACATCGATCAAATGTTTGCTATGCGGAGTGAAATGGCTGTTCTGGAAGAACAGCTTGACCGCAAGTACAACTTTTGCGGTATTGTCGGCAGGAATCCGAAGATACTGGACATCATAAGCTTTATACGGCGTATCGCCCCTTATTATAAGACGGTCCTGATCACAGGGGAAACGGGGACCGGAAAGGAAGTGGTGGCCAGGGCGCTTCATTCCTTGAGCGGCAAACCGGAAGACCCTTTTGTGAGCTCAAATTGCGCGGGTTATGTCGAAACACTCATCGAATCGGAACTATTCGGTCACCAGAAGGGGTCCTTTACAGGGGCGATCAAGGACAAGATCGGGCTCTTCGAAGCGGCCCGGGAAGGCACGCTCTTCCTCGATGAAATCGGCGACCTTCCTCTTTCATTCCAACCGCACCTCCTGAGAGTTCTCCAAAATGGTGAATTCCGGCCTGTGGGAAGTCATCGGGTCCTCCAGTCCCGGTGCAAGATCATAGCTGCAACGAGTAAAGATCTCAGGGAAGAGGTTGCGGCCGGAAGATTCAGGGAAGACCTTTTTTACAGAATCAC
>MVRP01000117.1 GCA_002067405.1 Syntrophorhabdaceae bacterium PtaU1.Bin034
TTATCGTAGATGAATTCGGCCTTGTAGGTGTCATTTGCGAGTATTCCGCCCACTTTTGCCGCAGCAAGGAATACGTATTCGGGCCGTTCAGCTTCAAAGAAAGCTTCCGTTTCCGACTGACGCCGCAAGTCGAGATGGAGCCAGCGGACAGAAGAACAGGGGGCCATCGACTCAGGTTTACGGGCATGATAGTTGGAAACTATGTTGGTATAACCGGAAGAAAGCAGCTTCCTGATGATGGCTGAACCGACCATGCCCGTTCCCCCGGCAACAAAGATACGGGAAGAACGGGTCATACGATGATGTGAAGATGCCATTCCTTAGCGCTCTCCTATTCGTTCCTGAAATGAAAAATCGTGGTTGGTGTAACAGAAACCCTTTGACTGGCATACCGCAACGCCTTCCAAAGGCGGTTTCAGTCCTGCAGCCTTCACATCGTAATCCACCATGATCTTTACAAGTTCGTCGAACGTAACCCTGGGCTCCCAGGAGAGCTTTGCCCTTGCTTTACTGATGTCCGCCTGAAGGTATGCAACCTCTGTCGGCCTGAAGTACCGTGGGTCTATCTCAACTATAGTGCTCCCCGGCTTCAGATTGTCCCACTCCTGCGACGTGTTTCCGATAACACCTGTCTCTTCCTGGTCACTGCCCCGCCATTCGATCTCGATACCCATATAGCCGAAGGCCTTTTCGACCAGTTCCCTGATACTGTAGCTCTTTCCCGTTCCCACGACGTAATCGTCGGGTTTCTCCTGATTGAGCATGAGCCACATCATCTCTACGTATTCAGGCGCAAAACCCCAGTCTCTCTTCGCATTGAGGTTGCCCAGATACAACTTCTTTTGCCTTCCTGCGAGTATATTTGCCACCGCCCTTGTTACCTTCCTTGTCACGAAGGTCTCTCCTCGTCGGGGCGATTCGTGATTGAACAGAATACCGTTACAGGCGAACAGGTTGTAGCCTTCCCGGTAGTTGACCGTCATCCAGTATGCGTAGATTTTCGCGGCAGCATAGGGGCTTCTGGGATAGAAAGCGGTTTGTTCATTCTGGGGAGGCGGCGCAGCACCGAACATCTCCGAGGAAGAGGCCTGGTAGTACCTCGCCCTGATGCCGCTTCTGCGAATTGCCTCAAGGAGCCTGGTTGTGCCCATGCCGGTAGAATCACCTGTGAACTCCGGCATATCAAAGCTTACCCTTACATGGCTTTGGGCAGCGAGATGGTAGACTTCATCGGGCTGGATGTTGTAGATCAGGTTGGCGAGCTGGCCTGAATCGGACAGATCACCGTAGTGGAGGAAGAGTCTTGCCTCCGGAGTATGGGGATCTGCATAAATGTGGTCTATTCTACCCGTGTTGAACGTGCTCGCTCTTCGTATCAATCCGTGGACCTCGTACCCCTTCCACAGAAGGAACTCCGCCAGGTAAGAACCGTCCTGGCCTGTGATGCCCGTAATCAGCGCTCTTTTTGCCATATCACAACCTCTCGGCGTCGCAGCATTCTTGCGTTCTCGGCCCAACCAAATGCTCCGCCGCTTCTGTACCCCATCCTCATTAACGGGCTAAGACTTTCGAAGCAAAAACAGTATCTTGGATGAGAAAAGGCAGGCTACCGCCATAGAGCAATCCGACAGCCCCAAGAAAGAAATACAGCCTGATATCTTAGAAATCTCATGTATAGCGACGATTTATCTTACAAAAAATCGACAGACTATGCAATTTCAAAAAGGGACTTCAATCATCAGGGCGCAAAAACAGGCCGCAAAAGCGTGCTGTCACCCCGGCCGGTATTCGTATCCTCCTATTCAGGTCATCTAAAATAAATCAGGGTAAGTTCCCCGAGGACAAGCGTGTCTTGCGAAAGAGCTGGGTAAAATAGTATGTTGCGACCAGAAGAACATAGAATGTGACGACTGACGAGAGGGCGAATCCGAGAAGATAGGGGATCCAGTGGAGCTTGTAGGCAGCATAGATGCAGAAGGCGCTCAAGGCATAGCCGAAAATATACTGGGCGAGAACTTCCTTCACTGCACCGGCTATTTTTTCGAACTCGAAGGCCCCTTTCACCTCCATGCCTTCAACAAATGAACAGAAGGCAAACGGGATGAAAAAAGAGCAGACAATGAATGCGATAACTGCCAGGATCTTCATGGCCGTGCCAATAAAGATGGTAATGAAGTTGCCGAAGCTGGAAAGGAGGAACCCGAACGAAAACAGGAAGCTGGGAAGGGCCTCGTAGAGGATCACAATGTATGCTATCTTGGCGCCCTCCCTGAAGACTTCGCCTTTTTTCTCCCAGGTCGGCAGACCGATGCCGCCTACCAACGAAAGACCCGATGTCCGCGAAAGATAGCCCAGGGACAGGAAGTTGACTACGGGTATGAAGAGAATGATCCCTGCAGCGATCCACCTCATGATATACCGGGTGTTGAAGGAAAAGACGACGAAAGAAACAATATCCATGGAGTCTATTTGCCCTTCATTATCATATCGAGAAGCGATTCGGAGTATCCTGTCATTCCCCCGTCCATGACGATAGTTTCGCCATTGATGTATTGCGCTTCAGGAGAGGCGAGAAAAAGGATTGTAGCCACCAGTTCTTCCACTTTGCCCATCCTTCCAATAGGTGTTTTTCCCGACAGGAAATCGACGAAAGGCTGTCTCTTGATGAGCGCTTCGTTCATGCCGCCCCCTATAAAGCCAGGCGCGACGCAGCAAAGGGTCACGCCGAACCTGGACCACTCAAAAGCGAGATTTCGTGTCATGATCTGAACCCCTGCCTTGCTGACCGAATAAGGCAAAAAACCCTTTTCCCCAAAAAGGGCTACCTGGGACGAGATTGAAATAATCCTTCCAGAACCCTTCTCAATCATCTTCTTTCCGAATATCTGGCTCGTATAGAAGACACCTTTGAGGTTTACATCGATCACTCTATCGAAGTCTTCCTTTTTTGTTTTCTCGGCCGTCGCGAGGGGGTTCACGATCCCCGCATTGTTAATGAGGATGTCCACGCCCCCCCATTCCTCGACGACATTTTTCGCAACCGCTTCCATTCCCTGATAATCGGCGATGTCCGCCACAAACGCCTTGATCGCTTTCCCCTTGAACTCTTCCTCGAACTTCGCTACGGCCTCGGCGTTCCTCCCGTTGACCCCTACCTTTGCTCCCTCGTCAAGAAACGCCTTGACCATTGCCTTGCCGAGACCCTTTGCGCCACCTGTGACGAATACGACCTTATCCCTGAATCTCATAATGATCCTCCGTAAAATTCCTTTATTCTGTTGTCGAAAAGCCCTATCAAGTCTTCGCTTGTTGCCACTTCTCTCCCCGTTGCCTGTTGCCACACATCCTGCCTCTCCATGCAGAGATAAATGAAAAGGCCCGGCTCCTTTTCCTTGAGAAGCTCATAGAGCATCCTGAAAACCCTGATCCTCGCGGATTTTATGTACCGGTACTTGCCGTCTTCACCGCGGACGAATTCACCGTGGAGCAAGTTCGTTCTCTTCTCTTGAACAAAGACCCTCATAAGCCGCGGCACGAAGCGCAGCAGACCGAGACTGATCCAGATCACCCTGGTCAGATCCAGAGCGCGTGCAATATCGTCTATAAGGTATTCGTAATCTTTTTCAAACCCGTCATAAATGATGACCGGATCGAAGTGGAGCCCCACGAAGCAGCCAAGGTCCTGGGCCTTCCGGAGGGCCTTAAGCCTTTTGTAGAGAGGACTCGTTCTTTTCTCTTCCTTGTCTATGATTGCCTGGGGCGCAAGCGAGAAGGAGACGATCGTATAGGGATTGAGGCACGACACGAGGTGGTCGATAGAAGCCCATTTTGATTTCAGTTCCAAAAGGGCCTTCTTCCTGTTCCCGAAGAACTCGACGATGGGCCTGTTCACCTCGAGCCTTCTGTCAAGGGCCAGGCTGTCCGACAGTTCTCCGGTCCCGAAACGAAGGACATGGCTTTTCTCGCGTTCGATCGCGTCGTCAATCTGTTCGATGATGCGGTCCGCGTCCGGGCGGACCCTGATGCCCGGGCTGTTCAGGTAGCCCCTCATGATGCAGTAGGAGCAGGAGAGCGGACAGCCCTCAATGAGATCGATGGTCTTGTAGCCGCAACAGATGTGGTGACGCGTTCCGGGACAGTCCCTGACGACACTGCCCTTAGTTTCTTCCCGACGTACCGTACGTAAGTTCAAAAATACTCCCGAAGATGTCTTTTTTGGAAAGATCGTTCAATTTCGTCAGCGCCTCTTCAATCTCCCGGCTGTTGCGTGCTCGTATCCAGATGTCTATCGATTCCTTTTCGAAAAAAGGGTCTACCTTTACCTTTATGTTTGGGGGAAGGGAGGCGGCCTTCCTTATATGGGCGAGCTTTTCTTCCATGGCCGAGAGACCTGGATGGGTCTGCTTCTTGAGCGTCTGTTTCAGCTCATCAATGTCAGCCACGCCGCCCAATCGCTCAAAATCGATATCGCCCAGTTTCACCTTCACGAGCATCATCAACTCCAGCACTTCTCTCAAGTGGCTGACGCTCGGATTGAGAAGGGTTGCGAGCCGGATGATAGACGTCTGTTCCTCGGGGCTGAACCAAAAGAAATCTTCTACCGCTGTCATGGGAAGGTTCTGTCTTACCAGGAAGTTTTTTACGGTTTCTCCGGCCGCCGCCGCCGCAACGGCCGTCTTGAGAATTTTGTGCTTGGGCGGTAGTCCGAGAATCTTCATTACTCCGTAGATCTCTTCGGCCGGAAGCGCCGCGGTAAACATCTTTTCCACGCATAGCGCCTTTTCGACGGTATTGAGCGGTCTCTTAAGGTTGTCGTTTATGGCCGTGAGAAGCGCCTGTCTGTCGCTGACGTTCAACAGCACATACGGTATCTTCCTGATACCCAGTTTTTCTGCGGCGCGGAGTCTTTTGAAGCCCGTCACCACTGTTGGCGGGTCCACGTCGAGCAGGCACAGAGGGGTAAGGATCCCGAATCTCTTAATAGAAGAAAGGAGAAGGTCGTCTTCCAGAGGGTATGAGATGCAGTACTTGCTGTCGTGAACGTTTACCTTCTCGATCTCAGTCGTATCCATAATTTTTAGGCGACGCTAAACCATATCAAAAACAAAGGTTTTCTGTCAAACCAAACGTCCGCAGTCCGAAGGCAAAGAAGAAGCCTTCTACTTCTACGGCAGATTATCAGCAGCACAAGAACAACGCACGAGAGGTTTGACATTGCCCTGAGAAGTCTGGTAAGCTGCATCCGCAAAACTGAGAGAGGTAGGTAAGTTATGGATATTGTTTCAGCAATTCTCCTCGGTGCCCTTAACGTCCCCTTATTTGTTTTTCTTTGCAAGCTTTTTCAAAGGTCATTCTTTCCGGACAAACACGACTTCTGGAAATCCCTCCTTGCATGGAGCTTTGACCCCCATGCCTTTCTCGACAAGGAGTACAAGCACAACCATCTGGCCGTGCTCTTTCTGTCTCTTTGCATCGCCTGCTGCATCATTCTTATTTTCCTTGAATACGAGGGCGCATACAGGCTTGTCGAGAGTATACGCGCCTACCGGCAGTTTCATGCACTCGTAAAGTTCTAACGGCCCGTTCCACCCCTCTTTTTGTGCTATAATGAATCTCGGGCTTTTTTGCGGCTTCAGCTGCAGTTCTTGCCTATCCCGACGACATAAGGCAAAGGGGGCGCTATGGGGTTTCCCGAATACCGGCCGCGGCGGCTGCGGAGAAATGCAACATTGAGGGGAATGGTCCAGGAGACGGAGCTTTCGGTCCAACACCTTATTTATCCGCTCTTTATCAAGGAGGGCCTCGGTGACGAAGTCCCGATTCCGTCCATGCCCGGCATCAGCCAGCTTCCCTTAGATAAAGCCCTTAAGGAGATAGAAGCGGTTGCAGGTCTTTCCATCCCGGCAATCTTGATTTTCGGTATTCCTGAAAAAAAAGATGAAGTCGGGAGCGGGGCATACGATGAGAACGGCATTGTTCAGAAGGCCGCAAGAGAGATTAAAAAGAGGTTTGGCAGCGACGTATTGATCGTGGCCGATCTCTGCTTTTGCGAATACACGAGCCATGGCCACTGCGGCGTCATAAAGAACGGCGATGTCGACAATGATGAAACGCTGAAGCTCCTCGCCCTGGCGGCCGTTTCCCAGGCAGAGGCCGGAGCTGACATCATTGCCCCTTCCGACATGATGGACGGCAGGGTGAGGGCAGTCAGGGAAGCACTCGATCGCAGCGATTTATCACACATACCGATCATGAGCTATGCGGCCAAATATGCCTCCGCACTTTACGGCCCCTTCCGGGATGCCGCTGAATCGGCGCCCCAGTTCGGCGACCGCCGGAGCTATCAGATGGACCCGCCAAACGCGAGGGAGGCCTTGAGAGAGATGGAACTGGACGTCGAGGAGGGTGCCGACATTATCATGGTGAAACCGGCGCTCTTTTACCTGGATATCCTGTCGCAGGCGAAACAGAAGATCAACAGGCCGCTCGCCGCCTATTCAGTAAGCGGGGAGTATGCGATGATAAAGTTTGCCGCTGACCGGGGATACCTCGATTACCGAAGGACGGTCACCGAATCGACCATAAGCATCAAAAGGGCCGGTGCCGACATTATCATTACCTATTTTGCAAAGGATATTGCACGTTGGATAAAGGAGTAATGCGAGAAAGCGAGAAAGCGAGGAAACGAGGAAACGGAAAAGAGACCCTCAAAGTATCTCGTTACCCTCTGAGGATGATCGCCTGGGAGTTGACCAGGAACTGCAATCTCGATTGCATCCACTGCAGGGCGAGGGCCGGCGCCGGACCTCACGAGGACGAGCTTTCGCTCGATGAATGCAGGAAGATCCTCGACGATATAGCCGCCTTTTCCTCCCCTACCATTATTTTAACGGGGGGTGAGCCGCTTCTCCGGCCGGATATCTTCGATATTATCGGCTACGCCACGTCGAAGGGCCTCCGCACCGTCATTGCCGTCAACGGGACACTGATCGACCGGGATGCGGCGCAAAAGCTGAAAAGTGCAGGGATCGTCAGGGTCAGCATGAGCATAGACGGCAAGGATGAGGCAAGCCATGACAGCTTCAGGCGGGTTTCGGGGTCGTTCGATGCAGTCATGCGAGCTGCACGGATCTTTACCGAAGTCGGGCTTCCGTTCCAGATCAATACGACGGTGACAAGGCTGAATGTGGCCGATCTCGGCGACATATACAAGCTCGTCAAGGATATGGGAGCCGTTGCCTGGCACACGTTCCTGCTCGTCCCTGTCGGCAGGGGCGAGGGCCTGAAAGGCGAGGAGCTGAACGCAGCAATGTACGAAGACGTGCTCAACTGGCTATACGAACAGGAGGAATGGAACGAGATCGAGATGAAGGTGACATGCGCTCCCCACTATTACAGGATCGTGAAAGAGAAAGGGGGGGTTCCCAAAAGCGCCGGATGTCTCGCGGGAAAGAGCTTTCTTTTTATCTCCCATACGGGTATTGCGCAACCCTGCGGCTATCTGGAGTTGCCTTCGGGCAACGTGCGAAAGGACGGGGTGCAGAAGGTCTGGGAAGACTCGCCTGAATTCGGCCTGATCCGGGATCTCAAGCAATACAAGGGGAAATGCGGCCGGTGCAGATTCCTCGCCATTTGCGGCGGATGCAGGGCAAGGGCTCAAGAGCTGCGGGGCGATCTGCTCGAAGCGGAACCGTACTGTTCGCATCAACCGGGAGGTGGCAACGAATGAATCTCAACGTGCGGTCTTTATCATGAAACGTATCTTTCTTGTTGACGGCAATAATTTCGTGTACAGGGCCTTCCATGCCACGCCCTACCTTTCGAACTCAAAGGGCACGCCGACCAATGCGATCTATGCCTTCATCAATATGCTCAGGAAACTCCTCAACGAGCAGAAGCCTGACGGATTGGCGGTGGTGTGGGATTCCAAAGTCCCGTCCTTCAGGATGCAAATCTCGCAGGAATACAAGGCTACCCGGCCCCCTATGCCGGGCAATCTGAGCATCCAGTTCCCTTACGTGAAGACCATTGTGGAGAAAATGGGCATACCGATGCTCGAAAAGGAAGGTTTCGAGGCGGACGACATCATCGCCACGCTTGTGCGCCGGCTCGACGGAAAGAACGACGTCGAAATCGTCGTGGTGACGAGCGACAAGGACCTCATGCAGCTCGCCTGCGACTCGGTGACCATATTCGACAGCATGAAGAACCTCATGATGAAGAAGGGGGAAGTAACCGAGAAATTCGGCATCGATCCCTGCCTTATGCCCGATTATCTCGCGCTCTGCGGCGATACGTCGGACAATATTCCCGGTGTTCCCGGCATTGGAGAAAAGACGGCCCGGGAGCTTATTTCCATGTTCGGCGATCTTGACTCGATCTACGCCCATGTAGAAGAGATAAAGAGACCGGCCCTGCGGCAAAAACTCACGGAAAACCGTGAGAGGGCGGCGCTAAGCAAGGAACTGGCTACCCTGCGGTTCGATGTTCCCCTGTCAATAAATGTGGAAGACATGAGAATTCAGGAGCCGGACCTGAACGAATTGCGCAAGATATTCCGGGAACTCGAATTCATGTCGCTTTATAAAGAGATAAGGGTGGAAGAGAAGGAGACCGTGGAGCTGACGGCGGCCAGCCCTGACGAGATCGTGGGAGGGGCTGTATCGATGATCGCGCAGATCCAGGGCCGTTGTCCATACGACGTAGCCCTCCAGCGATTCGTCCTTTCCGACGGTAGGGCCGTTTTCTATTCGGAAAAGGAAGATGACCTTTTCTCTGCTCTTTCCGGCCGGCGGGAGTTGATCGTCCATAATCTGAAACCCCTTTTTCTCGCCGCAACACGACGAGGAACGGATCTCGTCCCTGAATTTTTCGATACCATGCTCGCCGTCTACCTTATCAATCCGTCGAGGAAAGACTACGGTATCGAGGGCATTCTGGGCGAATTCCTTGGCGTGGACATAAACGGTGACGGTGCCAGGCAATCCCTTTCGAAGAGCTGCCTTCATCTGGGAGAGCTCAAGGAAGTGCTCCTTGGGCGGATCGATGAAATGGGGCTCCACGATCTCTTTTTCAAGGTAGAGATGCCCCTCGTGGAGGTCCTTGCCCACATGGAGTGTCTCGGGGTGAGGGTGGACAGGAGTGCCCTTGCAGGTCTGTCGAGGGATTTCGATGGGCGGTTGAACGCCATCATAAGCCGGATTTACGACCTGGCGGGCGAGACCTTCAATATAAACTCGCCCCAGCAACTCGCCCGCATTCTCTTTCACAGGTTGAATCTGCCGCCTATCAAAAGGACTAAAACATCCTTATCCACCGACAACGAGGTGCTCCAGACCCTTTCCGATCTTCACCCTTTGCCGGCAGAGATCCTTGAGTATCGGATGCTCGCGAAGCTTAAGAGCACCTACGTGGATGCCCTGCACACGCTCATACATCACAATACCGGCAGGATCCACGCCTCTTTCAACCAGATGGTCGTCGCCACCGGCCGCCTGTCGAGCAACGACCCCAACCTTCAGAACATTCCCATCAAGGGAATAGAGGGCAAGAAGATCAGAGAAGCCTTTGTGCCGGAGGACGGTTTCGTTTTCCTGTCGTCGGACTATTCGCAGATCGAGCTCCGTGTGCTTGCGCATATTTCAGGGGACGAGCTTCTCATTGATGCGTTCAAAAACGATCGGGATATCCATAGCAGGGTTGCCCAGGAAGTATTCAAGGTGGACACCGACCATGTGACGCCCGCGATGAGGCGAACCGCCAAGGTAATTAACTTCGGCATCGTTTATGGAATAAGCGGCTACGGCTTGTCCAAGGAGCTTGGAGTTGGCCCGCGGGAAGCCCAGGCTTACATCGATGCGTATTTCGAACGCCACACGGGTATCAAGGAATACATCGAGCGCACGCTGGCGGAGGCGCGGGAAAAGGGCTTCGTGAGGACCCTCTTCGGCAGGATAAGATACATACCGGAGCTTTTCAATGCCGATGTGAACGTGCGGCAGTTCGGGGAAAGAACGGCAATGAACACGCCGATCCAGGGTACGGCGGCAGACATCATCAAAATGGCCATGGTGAATATCTATCGGAAGATAAAAGAAAAGAAGTTGCTCTCCCGTCTCATCATGCAAATACACGACGAACTGGTCTTCGAGGTCCCGGAAGCGGAAGCGACCGAGATGGAAGAGATGATCAGACATGAAATGGAGCATGTCCGCCCCTTGCGAGTGCCCTTAAAGGTGACGATCGGGAAGGGAAAGAACTGGGCCGAAGCACACGAGTAAAGGCGGCGGCTGGGCGCCTTTCGTGTCTCACTTTGTCATCATCGGAGCCGCCCATCCTCACCTACCCGCTGTATGCTCCGGTGGACGGCTCCTCGATTTCGCGTCATTCATCGAAAACTCGCCCCAGCCTTGACTGGCATATAGTGGACAAAAAGTCATCGCCCCGGTCCGTCCCGTTTTTGATTTCGACCCCACCCCTATGCTACAATTATGACCATGATTACAAATTTCCTTAAAAAAATAGTCGGCACAAAGAACGAGCGGGAGCTGAAAAGGATACAGCCTCTCGTCGAAAAGATTAACAGTCTTGAAGAGAAAATGCGCTCTCTTTCAGATGTCGAACTGAAGGCGATGACGCCACACTTCAGGGAACGTCTGGAAAATGGCGAAGAGCTGGATTCCCTTCTGCCCGAAGCCTTCGCGGTCGTCCGGGAGGCATCGAGAAGGACCTTGGGAATGCGTCATTTCGACGTGCAGCTTGTAGGCGGCGTCGTGCTCCATGAAGGGAAGATAGCGGAAATGGCGACGGGCGAGGGAAAGACCCTCGTTGCAACCCTTCCCGTGTATCTCAACGCCCTTACCGGTCTCGGCGTTCACGTGGTCACGGTGAACGACTATCTGGCACGTCGTGACGCAGAATGGATGGGGCCCATCTATTCTTTTCTCGATATTTCCGTCGGCGTGGTGGTCCATGGCCTCGATGACCCTGAAAGAAAGGAAGCGTACGGTTGTGACGCGACGTACGGCACGAACAACGAATTCGGCTTCGATTATCTGAGAGATAATATGAAGTACGATCTCGACGAGTTCGTGCAGCGGGAGTTCAACTACGCCATCGTGGACGAGGTGGACAGTATCCTTATCGATGAAGCCAGGACACCGCTTATCATTTCGGGTCCGGCCGAGGAATCGACGGACAAATATTACAGGATCAACAGAATCATCTACCAGCTGAAAAAGGACAATGATTTCAAGATAGACGAGAAGGCAAAAAGCGCTTATCTCACCGAAGAGGGCGTCGCGCGCATCGAAAAGATCCTCAAGGTGGACAACCTCTATGATCCCAAATATGTGGAGCTCCTCCACCATATCAACCAGGCCCTGAAGGCCCACCACCTGTTCAGCAGGGACGTGGATTACATCGTGAAAGACGGGCAGGTCATCATCGTGGACGAGTTTACGGGCAGGCTCATGCCCGGCAGACGCTTCAGCGACGGTCTCCACCAGGCCCTTGAGGCAAAAGAGAACGTGAAGATCGAGCGGGAGAACCAAACCCTCGCCACCGTGACGTTCCAGAATTATTTCCGAATGTACAAGAAGCTGGCGGGCATGACCGGCACGGCCGATACGGAGGCCATGGAATTCAGAAAGACGTATAACCTGGACGTTATGGTCATCCCCACAAACCGGCCGCTCATCAGGAACAATTACCCCGACGTCGTTTACAGGACGGAAAAAGAGAAGTTCCGGGCCGTGGTGAAAGAGATCGAGGAGCTGTATGCGCAGGGCAAACCGGTGCTCGTCGGCACCTTTTCGATCGACAAGTCGGAGCGTCTTTCGGAGATGTTGAAAAGGAAAGGGATACCGCACCATGTATTGAATGCGAAAATCCATGAACGGGAAGCCGAAGTAGTGGCCCAGGCAGGCAGATACAAGGCTGTCACGATCTCGACCAATATGGCAGGAAGGGGGACCGATATCCTCCTCGGAGGCAATCCAACTTTTCTCGCGAAGATGATGGCGAAGGGGCAGCAGGACGGGGAGGCGTATGCCAAGGCCCTTGAAGAGGCCAGGAAGATATGCGAAAAGGAGAAGGAGCAGGTAATCGCCGTGGGCGGCCTGCATATCCTCGGGACCGAGCGGCATGAATCACGCCGTATAGACAACCAGCTCAGAGGCCGGTCGGGCAGGCAGGGAGACCCGGGGTCATCGCGATTTTACGTATCCCTTGAAGACGAGATCATGCGAATCTTCGGCTCAGACCGTATATCGCCATTGCTCGGCAAGCTGGGCATGACTGAAGATATGCCTATTGAGCACTCGCTCATCAGCAAGGCGATCGAGAATGCCCAAACCAGGGTTGAAGCGCACAACTTCGACATCAGGAAGTATCTGCTGGATTACGACAATGTCATGAACAAGCAGCGCGAGACC
>MVRP01000118.1 GCA_002067405.1 Syntrophorhabdaceae bacterium PtaU1.Bin034
TAACGGAGGCGGCACCCGGACATGAAGCCGTCCCGACAGGCGATGAAAGGATCCTGTTTGTCGACGACGAGGAGGCGCTCGTAGAGATGGGAGAAGACCTTCTTGCCGAGCTCGGCTATGAGGTAGTGTGCCGAACGAGCAGCAGGGAGGCACTGGCCCTTTTCAGACTCGACCCGTCCAGCTTCGACCTTGTCGTCACCGACCAGACGATGCCCGATCTGACCGGCATCGAGCTCGCCAAAGAGATGCTCCTCATCCGGCCCGATATTCCCATAATATTATGCACCGGATTCAGCCATCTCGTGGACGCCGATTCTGCAAGGGTTGCAGGGATAAGGGGTTTCGTGATGAAGCCTCTTACCAAGAGAGAGATCGCAAGGACCGTGAGGAAGGTGCTGGACGAGCAGACGCAATCGTAAGCGTCCCCATTTCTTCCCGTCCACTCGACATCCCGCCTGGTCCGCACAGCCTTTTTTTGCTGATTCCAACCTATCGATGCCCGGCATTACCACATGGCCCAGGATAAGACGGAACCCTCCCGCAGGTCTTTTTCTACGGTTCTTTCCGTTCGTCCGATTTCATCGGGATCGAGAGTTTTTGCAGGATCGCCTTGAGCTCTTCCATGTGAACGGGCTTCATGAGGGTTCCCCGTATGCCGCTTGACCGAGCCTCCTCAACCGGGATCATGCCTCCATAGCCGGTAAGAAGAAGGATAGGCAGATCGTCCTTTATTCTGATGAGTTGCCTGGCCAGCTCTGTCCCTCTCATCACCGGCATTATCTCATCCACGATCACGGCATCAAATCGCTCGGGCGCACTTGAAAAAACGGCGAGCGCATGGACGGGGTCATTCACGGCGAGCGCAGAGTAGCCGATACGATGGAGCGTTTGCACCACCACATCGGTCATCTCTTCGTCATCATCGACGAACAGAACCATACTATCCTTCCCGCTCCCGATTATCCATTTAACATAATTCCTCGATCCTTTGAAAACAAGTGACGAAAATCGGCCGAGACGACCGGGAAGCGGTTGGGACAGGCAAGATCACGGCTAACCGCACCTGTTAACTGATTCGCTTGCCGGTAGCAGCATCAAAGAAATGAACCCTTTCCAAGGGGAAACTGAGTGATGCGGGAGAGCCGAGCCTTACGTCCGCGTCGACGCCCGACGTACCTTTCACTGCAACCCCCTGCCAGCTCACGTCGACCCAGTTGAAAGAACCTGCAGGTTCTATAAGCGTTACCTCGCCCCACGCAGAGGTTAGATTCCGGGCATGTCCCGATGCGTCACCTGATGTTTCCCGGTCCCCATAAGCCGCTATCGTGATATCTTCAGGTCTTATACCCGCCGCAAGATCTGCTCTATCTGCCACTTCCCTCAACTCGGGCGAGACCTTCAAGCCTTTTATCTCTATTTCGAGCGGGTCGCGCCCGAGGAGCCTGGCGGGAATGAAATTCATGGGAGGGGAGCCCATGAAGCCGGCAACAAACATATTGGCCGGTTGAAGGTACACGTCGGCAGGGGCGCCTGTTTGCTGCACGGTACCCTCGTTCAGCACGGCTATCCTTTCCGAAAGCCCCATTGCTTCCGCCTGGTCGTGAGTGACGTAAACGGTCGTCACCGAAAGTTCCCTGTGGAGTCTCTTCAGCTCTGCCCGCATTTCTATCCTCAAACGTGCATCAAGGTTCGAAAGGGGCTCGTCCAGGAGGAAGACCTTTGGCCTCCTGACGACTGCCCTCCCCAGGGCAACCCTCTGCCTTTCCCCGCCCGACAGTTCCTTTGGCCGTCGTCCGAGTTTGTCTTCGAGACCGAGCATTTCGGCAACCGCTTTTACCTCCCGTTCCAGTGGTAGGCCTTTCATCTTTCTCATCCTGAGCGGGAAGGCAATGTTGTCGAAGACGGTCATATGGGGATAGAGCGCATAGCTCTGAAACACCATCGCAACGTCTCTGTCCCGTGGAGAAAGCTCGTTGATGCGCATCTTGTCGAAATAGATCGTGCCCCGGGTGACATCCTCCAGCCCGGCTATCATGTTGAGTATGGTTGACTTGCCGCATCCGCTCGGCCCCACGAAAGTAAAGAATTCCCCGTCCTCTATGGTCAGGTCGAGTTGCTTGATGACCGCCATCCCTCTGAACTCCTTTACCACCCTCTCGAAATGAATTGCGGCCATCGATCTCACCTACCCCTTCACCGCGCCCGCGGTAAGCCCCTCGATGATCCTCCTCTGAAAACCGAAAACAAGGACAAGTGCAGGAATTATCACGATGATCGTAGCCGCGGCGATATCTCCCCAGGGAACCTCGTGGAGTCCGGGGAAAAGCGCGATAGCCACGGGTATCGTGCGCGAGGCGGGCGTAGAGGTGAAGGTCAGCGCAAAAAGGAACTCGTTCCAGCAGAAAATAAAGACAAGGATTGCGGTCGTCGTTATGCCGGGGATCGAGAGGGGCAGCATAATCCTGTAAAAGGCCTGAAAAGGAGTGCATCCGTCGACCCGCGCAGCCAGGTATATCTCGTCCGGAACGGCTTTGAAGAAGTTCATGAGAATCCAGATGGAGAGGGGCAGAGAAAACGTGGTGTAAGTGACGATAAGGGCAAGAAGCGTATCCCTGAGACCCAGGGCACGTATAATGATGTAAAGCGGGCTCACCGTAGCGATAGCCGGAAACATGGAGGCGGAGAGGATGAATCCCAGTATGGGCAGCGTGTAGCGCATCCTCAATTTGGCGAGGGCAAAGGCGCAGAGGGTGCCGAGCACGAGAGACATCAACGTGCTGCTGCAAGCGACGATCGCACTGTTCGCCATGATCCTCAGAAACGGATAGTTTTCGAAAACCGACGCGTAATGGGAAGAGGTCGGATGGGACGGCAGCAAAGGCGGCAACCGTGCGATTTCAGCATCCGGTTTGATGCTCGTTATGAACTGCCACACCACGGGGCCGGCACAGTATGAGAGGAACAGGAGTAAAAGGGCGTATCTGAGGGCCTGTTTCATGATCGGCCCTCTACCGTCGCTACCTTTATATAGACGAGACTGATCATGGCCATGACAACAAAAACGACCATTGCGATCGTTGACCCGTAGCCGAACTGAAGGGTCTGAAAAAGGATCTTGTATGCGTAGATGGAAAGCGTCTCCGTAGTATCGGCAGGACCGCCGCCCGTCAAAACAAAGATCGCGTCGAAAACGCGGACGGCGTCAAGGGTCCTGAAGATGAGGGCCACAAAGATGACCGGTCTTAGCAACGGAAGAGTAATATATCGGAATCGGGACCAGGACCCGGCCCCGTCCAGGCCGGCTGCCTGATAGAACTCTTTTGGGATCACCGTAAGTCCCCCGAGAAGAAGGATAGCGACAAAAGGGGCCGTCTTCCATACATCCACCAGGATCGCGGCATTGATCGCCCAAAACGGGCTTCCAAGCCAGTTGATCTTTGTATGAAGCAGATAGTTGAGTATGCTCACGTCCGAATTGTAGATCCATTCCCACATGCGCGCCGACACGACCGTCGGCACTACCCACGGAAGGAGTATTGCCGCCCTCACGATCCCCGTCCCGAAAAAAGGGCGGGCCAGAAGCAGGGCTGCGACAAGACCGAGAACCAGCTCCATGGAAACCGATACGGCGGTGAAATACGCGGTATTTTTAAAAGCGTTCCAGAACCGGCCGTCGTTAACGAGAAAAAGGTAGTTCTCCAGACCGACGAACCGGGAAATACCGAAAATGAGCAGCTTCTTATGGAGGCTCAGATAGACGAGGTAGAAAAGGGGGTAAACCGTGACGACCGAAAGCAGGACAAGCGCAGGTAAGACGTATCTTGTCCCCCCTTCCCGTGGTGACGTCACCTCTCGACCTCCAGAACATGCCTGATCTGCCTGTCGGCTGATGCGAGGGCGGCTTCCGGCGTTCTTATCCCCGATATCGTCGCGCTGAATTCGGACTGCAGGACCTGTGTGATCATCATGTAGTAAGGCGTGACGGGGCGCGGTCTCGCCTCCGTGAATACGGTATAGAGACCGGCCACAAAAGGCAGTTTCTCTTTGAATTCGGCGTCTTCGTAGAGAGAGCGTCTTACCGGCTGGTATCCGACGTTGAGGGCAAGTTCTTTCTGGACCCTCACGCTGGTAAGGAATTTTACGAGGCGTGCGGCTGCTTCACGATTCCTCGAATGCCTGTTTATTCCCAGCTGCCAGCCTCCCAGAGCCGGTGCCGGACTATGGCCGGGAAAGGAAGGCAATTCCGTCACCGCTACCCTGCCCCTCACGGGTGATCCTTCCCTCTGAAAGATATTCCAGGCGTATGGCCAATTTCTCATGAACACAGCCCTTCCGCTGCCAAAGATCTCCCTCGTTGTCTCCTCTGTGGCGGTGGTCACGAGGGAAGGCGAAGCGCGGGTCACGATCAGGTTTCGGGTAAATGCGAGGGCCTGCCTGTTTGCCTGGCTGTCTATGACGGGCTTTCCGTTATGCAGGACGCTGCCTCCATTGCTCCACAGATACTCGAGCATGTTGCACACGAGCCCTTCGTATTGCTTGCCCTGCCAGACAAATCCGTGGATACCCCTCTCACGGCTCGCAATATATTGGGCTGCGGACGCAAGGTCGCCCCATGAGCGGGGAACGGCGATTCCGTGCTTGGCGAGGAGATCGGTCCGGTAGAAAAGAACCCCGGCATCTATGTACCAGGGTATGGCGTAGACCTCCCCTTTAAACGTGGCTGCCTCCATGAGGCCGGGAAAGAAATCGCGCTTCCCGGACTCGGGCAGCAGGTGCGTCAAATCCATTAGCCATCCGGCGCGTGCAAACTCCGGCACCCAGATCACGTCAAGGCTCAGCACATCGAAGTCACGGCTCGCACCTTCCAGGTTGATCACGTAGAACTGGTGCTGCTCATCGGTCGAGGAAGGCAGTGTCTCGTTCTTGACCCTTATGCCCGGATTCTCCTTTTCGAACACGTCGAGTAATTTTCGAAACGGGTCAGCGCGACCGGCTATGACACCGTGCTTAAAAACGATTGTGACGGTACCGCCCTCTTCCCTTGAGGGTGAACAGCCGGACGAGAATGCGATTGCGAGGCAAAGAACGCAGAAATTGACGAGGGTTAGCGACGGGCGGCCCATTTCCTCCCTTTGATCAACAGATTCTCGTCAGGCTCACTCCCGTCAGGCTCTCGTAAAGCCGATTGAAGTCGGCCCTGGCCGTCTCAATGAATAACCCCTTGTTGTTGCCGATAGCCACTGTCCAACTCCTGTTCCTCTCATTTTAAGTACTGTTAACACCGGGCCGTCTCTTGATCCGGGACAAGGAACAGCATTAGCATAAAACAGCGCTGAACGATCCCCGCAAGCTTGTTTGCGGGGATCGTTCCCTTTATACGCTTCCTTACCTGGCTGACTCTGACCTCTTAAGGGCCGGTTGCTAGTAGATCTGTTCGGCCAGATAGTTCTGCAGCCCTGCCTGCCGGATCTGGTCGAGTTGGGCTTCCAACCAATCGACGTGGCCCTCTTCTTCCTTCAGGATATCGTCGAGCAGCTCGCGCGTGCCGTGGTCCTGCGCCTCGCCGGCTATGCGGATACTTTCGTTGTAGCCCAGGACCGCCTGCTGCTCGGCGCCCAGATCATTGTCATGTATCTGAGGTACTTCCGCTCCGATGTTTACGGTGCCGAGTTTGCTGACGACGGGACGACCTTCGAGGAAGAGGATTCTTTCAATAAGCTTCTCGGCATGGATCATCTCGACAATGGCACGCTTCCTGATGGTTTCATACAGCTTCGCATACTTCCAGTTTTCGACCATCTCGGCATGCACCATGTACTGGTTTATTGCGGTCAGCTCCTCTACCAGACGGGCGTTCAGAGTCTCGATAACCTTGTCATTGCCTTTCATGTATGGCCTCCTGAGAAAGTAGCATTAAATTCCTTCATATCAGCAATCTAATGCCGAAACGGCAGTAATCAATGGCTGCTTCAGCACGATTTTTCAGCCTGCAATGGGACTGTGGCATGACGCAACGGGATCAGGCCGAACTGTTCATCACAATTTTCCTTGACAACACCGGGTCCGTTATCTGCTAATGATTCTCATTTAGGAGGAAAGGGTGAAATGATGGGCCGGATCTACTTCTCCATGTGGCGGATGCCAAGAACCTGGAAAGGATGCTTCCGGGGAAGTTCGGTATGGGAGAACAGAGCTTGAAGGGAAAACAGAAAAGGAAATGCTGACAGGTTATGCTCCGCACCCGATATAACGAAGGGAGACACAAATGGTTATTCGAGTTCTATTCATTATGGCTTTTATCGCTTGTCTGACATCGGTTTCTTTTTCCGCCGATATCGGGCCCAGGCTCGACGCGCTGGAGGAAACACTCAAAAAACAGCAAAAAATGATAGAGGAACAACGGCAACTGATCGAAAAGCTGAAGGAGGAGTTGGCGGCCACCCGGCAGGCTCAGGAAAAGGTGAGCGAGAATCAAGGGAGGGATCAGGAAAAACCCGGGGCCGCACCTCAGGAGGGGAAAGGTGAACGCGTGAACATATCGGGCGCTGTGACCGATTTCTATAAGAATCTGAAAAATCCTGCCATGACCTTTGTACTCAACAGCTTTTATTATGGATCGAGCATCAACGAGCGAAGCCTGAGAAACAGAGGGATCACGGGCTTTTCCAGCACGGGACTCGACCAGACGAAAGGGTTCAATATCGATGAGTTTTCGATCGCGGCCTTCGCGCCCGTGGATGAGTATTTCGACTTATTTGGCGTTTTGTCCTTTAGAGAAGGGGAATCAAGCATAGAAGAGGCGTACTTCTATACCAAAACGCTTCCCGCCAATCTCCGATTGAAGGGGGGAAAATTCAAGAGCAACTTCAGCGTTCACAACGAATTGCACCCCCATGACTGGGATTTTGCCGATACAGCCCTCATATACAAGGGCTTTATGGGCAGGGATGGCATTATGGAAAAAGGAGCACAATTAACGTGGCGTCCGGCGCTTCCGCTCCGGCCGCTCTTTGGCGTCGAACTTTTGCAGGGAGAAAATTCAACCATTTTCAACCAGAACGCAACGGGCGGACCCCATGCTTTTACGGCCTTTGCGAAAGCCTCCCAGCCGTTGGGCAAAAATGGAAGCATCTACTTCGGCCCTTATGTCATCAGCGGCCAGACACGGACCGGCTCAGTAGCGGAAGGCACTTTTTTCCGGGGCAACTCGGCCCTTTACGGTTTTGAAACGCATTACGAATGGAAACCTTCCGAGACAAGGAGCCTTACCATTCAGAGTGAATACATGTGGCGAAATCAGGAAGGCAGCCTGCAGAATACCTCGCTCGGTTCTGTGGATCGTCTTTCCAGATCGCAGGACGGCATCTACCTCCAGTCGCTCTACCAGATGGGCAAATGGAGGGTGGGAGCGCGATATGATCGCCTTAACCTTTTGACCGACACATACAGACTCGCAGGGGCGCAACAGCATTTCAAGAACCCCTGGCGTTTGACGGGCGCTCTGGAGTTCAACCCAAGCGAGTTTTCACGATTCAGGCTACAGTATAATCATGACCGGTCAGGCGGCAGCGCGGCTGCCTACGGAGGGGGCTCAAGGACTAATAACGAGGTTTACCTTCAGATGATTCTCGCCATTGGGGCCCACGTCGAACCCAAAGGACAACGCGATTAGGAAGAGGCGACAGGACGTTGCAACTGCACACGCTGCGCTTCTTGACTGTGAAAATCGTGAGTGGTAATGTTAATCAATCATTATGGAGAAAGAAAAAGCCATTTTTGCGGATTACCTGTACAAGCACGGGCTTAGGATGACGGGGCAAAGGCAGACCATCCTCAATGAGTTCCTCCGTGAAGAGGGGCACCAGAGCGCTGAAGAGCTTACCGCCGCGGTGAAGAAGAAGGACAAGACCATAGGGCAGGCGACGGTCTACAGGAACCTGAGAATTTTCGCTGAATCAGGTATCGCCCGGGAGGTGCGTTTTGGCGACGGTGTTGTCAGGTATGAACATAACGTGGGCCACGAGCACCACGACCATCTTACCTGTGAAAACTGCGACAAGACGATCGAAGTCTGCGATCCCCAGATAGAAGAGCTGCAGGAAAAGCTCGCAGCAGCCCACGATTTCGTTATTACCGGCCACGTGATGCACATCTACGGTCTTTGTGAGAAGTGCCGCCGGGAGAAATAAACGGAGGCGGTAAGATGGCGTGTGCCGGAATTGCAGGTATATAAGCGAGGACCTGGAAGCGCAGCAGGAATTTCCGGCTTACACCCACCCTCGGGTCCATTACGAACTCCCGGCCGGGAACTAGCGGCGGGTCGGTAGAGAACCAAAAATAGAGCCGATTCCGAAGGATCTTACACTTGAGATCCTTCTTTTTTTGATGCCTTCCGGAGGCCGGTTGACATACCGCCCTTCTTGATAATCTCCCTGATCCTGGCCGCCGTCGTATTGAACCGTTCTTTCAGTTGCCTCACGGTCAACCCCTCTTCCCTAAAAAGTTTGAGTATCTTCTCTTTGTCAGGGGTTGTTGGCATCACTTTTCGCCAGTCCATGTGGTGGTCCATTCTCCTCTTCAAACTCTTGCAAGAAAGTTAGCATAAGAAGAGAAGCGACTCAAGGCGGGTAATTTGACGTGGTACACGCGGGTCCGAAGAGGGCCGGGACCTATTTGGCTTTCAGAGAAATCGGGCCTGTTACTGCCTCATGAGTTCCCGTTTGATCTCTTGAGGCCTTTCAAAGGACAAGCCGCTGACAGAGAACTCGTCTCTCGTGATGCCTCGCAGATTCTTCACGGTGAACGCGTAACCATCGTTCTTTCTGATCGCAACCATATAGCGCACCTCTCCGTTCTTGAGAAAAACCCGGTGCCGTTTCCGGGCGGCTGCCGAAATGACATACACGATGCCGTCTTTTTCGGTCCGATGATAGACATGATCGTGACCGGACGCAACAAAGGAGACTCCTTTTTCAACGAACAGACGGTGAAGATGATCCCTCGCTTCCTCAAACCGGTCGAGGCCATGTCCCGGCACAAAGGGATATAGCGGCTCATGAAGAAATACGAACTTGAACCGGTATGGCTTGTCCAGCTCAGCCGTGAGCCAGGCAAGCTGCTGCCCGGTCACACTGCCTTCTTCTCCGGGAAGCTCGGTATTCAGGAAAAGGAAGAGCGTGTCTTTGTCCGAGACGGAATAGTACGGGTTCGGGAAAAAGGTGAGATACGTTTCAAGGGACCTCTGGCCGAGTATATCGTGGTTTCCGGCGGTATGATGCAAAATCTTGTCCGGCCCGGTGATCTCGAAAAACGTCGCCCACTGTTTCTGATTTCCCGGGCTGTCGATGGCATCTCCCGTATGAATGATCACCCGTATCCTTTCCTCGTCGATTCGCTTTATGACCGCCAGATAAAGAGAGTCCCTTGCCCCTACATGACTGTCGCTGATGATGACAAAGGGTGCCAGTTGCGCCCAGCCAAGGACAGGCAGCAAAAAGAGCGCAAGAAGGATAAGGAACGGTATCCTGTGAGTCCGTTTCATGATCGAAGTGCGTGGTTGCTCCGCTATTTCCAGTTATCGGTCTGTGGCTGAGGCAGTTGGTAGCACTTGAGCGTATCTATGTAACGGTCGAACGCGTCTTCTCCGTTCTTTTCGATCTTTTCTATCTCGGGCAGCACCTGATTCAGCACACCCTCGTCGTTGACAACGCTTAAGGGATACCGGAAATAACCCGATCGCTGGAGGAGCGTGTATACCTGTTTCTGCTTCTTCGAAAGCGATAAAAAGGCGTCCAGCTCTTTCAGCATGAAATCCTTCTTCTCGTCGAGAAAGCCGTCCACCTGCATAAGGAGGTTCAGGCTGAAATCATTGCACGAGAAGTAACTGTGCATCTTATCCAAATTGGCGACGAGCAGCCGTATTTCACCGACTATCTCATCATCTGTCATGGGCACGAACGTCCCTTCTTGAACCATTTTCTGCATGGGTGACTGAGGGTGCATGGCGAACGTCCTCACCCTGATGAAATGAGGGCTGATCATGTTAAGGAGCTTCGCCGTTTCCACGGCGTGCTCCTCGCTCAGGGCACGGCCGCCGATCCCCGGCATGATGTACTCCGACAACTCGAGGCCCGCCTCCATTACGTGTCTGCCGCCGGTCACTATCTCTTCCGGTGTCAAACCTTTCTTGATCAGCTTGAGCACCTTCTCGGACCCGCTTTCCATGCCCGCATGAACCCTTGTAAGGCCCGCCTCCTTTAACCGCCGCAGTTCTTCCACGCTCTTCCGCTTGAGTGTCCTCGCGCGCGCGTAGCTCGTGATCCTGTCGATCTTCGGAAATTTCTCCCGCAGATACTCGAGGATCGCAACGATATCGTCCGTAGGCAGGAGGAGGCTGTCCGCATCCTGAAGAAAAACCGAGGTGACATGCGAAAAACCTCTATGTTCCCGGGCCATCTCATCAATGTCCTTCTTTACTTCCTCGACTGTTCTCTTGGAAAATTTCACTCCTTTATAGGCGGGACAAAACAGGCACTGGTTCCAGGGACAATTGCGAGTCACGCGGACCAGAAGGCTCGATGCTTCGCTTGGCGGTCTTATCACTCCCTGTTCATACATGGTTATTCTCCTTTTGTCGTGATGACGCCGTCTTTTTTCTGCTCGCTATAAGATAAACCGCAAGCAGAATGTATGCAATGGCTGGAAACTGTTGGAATTGGCTGAATGATTCTCGGTCCGGGAATTTCCCTTACTGGTTCGCTTCCGCGCGAACCCCCTTCCCCGGCTTGTCTAACCCATTCTCGCTTCCAATGAGATACTTTGAGACCTTGTCGGAGAGCACCTTTTCTATCTGTCTCGCCCTCTCTCTCGATATGTTGAAATGGTCCCCGATCTCCTGAAGGGTCAAAGGTTCGTCGGTGACTATCCGGTGCTCGAAGATATAGAGTTCCCTCTCGTTGAGCATATTTCTGAACTCCGCAATTTTCCGTGCCGCTATCTTCTTCTTTTCCCTCTCTTCCACCATATCTTCGATGTTCTGATCGGCCCTCACCATGTCCATCATGGTCTCTTCACCCTCTTCGTAAAGTGGCTGATCGAGGGAAACATCGGTCAAGGAAAGCCTTTTTTCCATATCCTCAACGTCTTCCTGCTTCACATCAAGGTTATTCGCAAGGAGCTGCGGTACCGGGACAATCCCTTTGGCCTCCAATCTTCTCTTCTCTTTCTCCAAACCGTAGAACAGTTTCTTCTGACTGTCCGTAGTGCCTACCTTTACAAGGCTCCAGTTGTTCCTGATGTATTTGAGCATGTAGGCACGGATCCAAAAAGACGCGTAAGTGGAGAACTTTGTGCCTTTATACGGGTTATACTTGGTTACCGCCTGCATGAGCCCGATGTTCCCCTCCTGAATGAGGTCCCGGACGTTCATGTAGGTATTGTAATAGCCCAGTGCTATCTTGACGACAAGCTTAAGATTCGACACTACGAGCTTCCGGGCGGCTGCCTTGTCCTTATGCTTGTATACCTTCTCGGCAAGCTCTCTCTCCTCCTCTCTTGAGAGGAGCGGGTATCTCGATATTTCGGTGAGGTATTGCTTTAATGGGTCGAAGCTGGCAGGAACGGAGCTTCTTTCCTCAAGCATGCCAACTTTTTCTTCATACTCTTCCACTATAGTCAAATCTCCTCTTCTTCTCTGAACCTTTCAATTTACCATGTCCGCACCGAGTATTCAAGCTTGGCAGGCGGCGTGTCAGGCAGGGCTGGGGCGATGATACATGTCCTCCTTACATCCTCCCACAGATATTCTTTGCCGGGCAGAGGAATAGCGGCAGAAGCAAAGAGGAACTATATTGCTTCAAGGGAGTACGGATTCCAGCAAATCTTAAAGGTTAAAGGGAGGTTCTTTTTATGATCAGGGTAAAAACGTTCATGTCGCCGCTCAAGATCTTTCACACGGTCGAGGAATTGACATCGCTTGACGACCAGGTGAACCGATTTATAAGCGAGGAAGGGGTAAAAAAGATAGTCTCCGTAAGCGACACCTGCACTACTGACAACACCGGTGCCACAATAGGGGTCATAAGGACCGTCGCGTACGAGACCTGATAAGATCCGCAGGGAACAGCGAAGACTTTATCCCGGATAACAGATGTCTGTGCCTTCGGGTACGGAGCAAGGATAAGTGGTACCCGCCTGCTCCGGCTGTCCTCCTTGCGCAACCCCTCCGATCGCTTTAGTCTCCGATGATCTCATCCTGCACGCCCTTGAAATAAGAAGACCGGCGCCGACCGCCATCGCCCCTCCCAACAGCAACGAGACCACACCTTTGCCGCGCTTCGTCAGTTTTCTTTTCATCCCGAACCTCCTTCTTCTTTTCTTCTAATGTAATGACCTGATTGCCGTATTTCAACCAACATTCCC
>MVRP01000119.1 GCA_002067405.1 Syntrophorhabdaceae bacterium PtaU1.Bin034
AAAAGGGCCACGTCGTTCTTTTCTCCCGACGTGTGTCTCATGTAAAGGGGCAGAAAGTAGGCCTTTTCCTCGGTTGATTTTCCGAGTGGCCAGAGAAATGAATAGGTTCTGGGCGAATCGTACGAGGAAAGGAGGGGTCTCACCGTGACGTGAGTCTTCTCGCCCTCCTGTTCGTATGAAAAGAGCGGGCCCAGCAGGTTTTTTTGCCCGTCAAGTTCCCAGTAAACCGGCCAGAATGCGAAAAGTGTTCCGGGAAAAAGAAGGATAAAAACTGTAAGAACAGCCTTTCGCATCAGAAGAAGAGGCCGAAAATCGTCCCAAGGATCGCAATGGGCGTCTGCTCCTGTACTCCTTCGGCCGCCTGCTGGATCTTCTTCATCGTCTTCTGGGCTTCGCCCACGAGCTTTCCGTCTTTCAACTCGCCGGTAAACTGGTTCACATTCTTCATTGTTTCCTTCGCTTCCATATAGAGACTTTCGTCCTTCACCAGCTTGCCGAGCGTGCCCTTGCCCTGCTCGATGTCTGCAGACACACTCTTCAAACTCGCAACCATTTCCTTCGCGTCGTTGTAAAGTTTGTCATCTTTTACCAGCATTCCCAGCGTGCCTTTTCCCTCACCCACATCCTCTACGATGGTATTGATCCTTGTAAGGGTTGCGTCTGCCTTGTCTGCCATCGGGCCGAGTTTAACACTCGCTTCAGCCACGTTGGTGACGATGCGGGTCACGTTGCCTTTGTTCTGGGAGACCATTTCCTTGAAATCTCCGCTCGCAACCTTTATATTGGCAAGGCTCTGCTTGAGATTCTCTTTTTCCTGCTCCCCTATCAGACCTTTGAACTCCTGCACGGTCTCGCCGAAGTTCTTTGCCGCTGTGCTTACGTTTTGAAAGATCTCGTCGTAGTCGGCGTAGGCGACTACATTGGCCAGTTCGTCCCCGTTCTTGGCCACCACAGTCGACTGGCCGGGGATGATCTCGAGATACTTGTCGCCGAGGATGCCGAAGGACTTGATGGCAATTTTGCTGTCGATGGGAACCTTGACCTCTTCTTTCAAGAGCATGGATGTCTTGGCCATATTGCGGTCAAGGGTTATTTTGGTGACCCTTCCCACCTCGACGCCCGCAATTTCTACCGGTGACTTGTTATCCAGTCCTGCGGTGTTCTTGAAATGAGCGGTCAATGTATAGCCTCCCTGTGCGAAAACACCGAATCTGCCAACACGGAATGACATGTAGAAGAGGATAGCAATGCCCAAAAGGACGACGATGCCGACTTTAAATTCCGTTGTCATCTCCACCTCCTGCAAAGCCAGGTATTCTGGTTGCCCTCAAAAATTCTCTTACCGCCGGCTGCTCACTCCTTCTTATCTCATCAGGAGTGCCGAACGCCACGATCTTGCCTTCATACAGCATGGCCACTTTATCTGCAATTCTGAACATACCCAGTATATCGTGGCTTATCACAACGTATGTCTTCTTCAGCTTAAGCTGGGTCTCTTTGATCAATTCCTCGATGGTAAGCGAAATAACGGGGTCGAGCGCACTCGTCGGTTCATCAAACAGGACGATCTCCGGGTCGAGCGCGAGGGCGCGGGCGAGGCCCACCCTCTTCTTCATGCCTCCTGATAATTCTGAAGGCATTTTGCTGTTGAAGCCCGAAAGACCCACCTCTCCGAGCTTTCCGTTAACTATCCGGCTGATCTCTCTTTGCGGAAGGTTCGTATGCTCTCTGAGCGGAAAGGCGATGTTGTCCTCTACGTTCATGGAGTCGAAGAGTGCAGCCTCCTGGAAGAGCATGCCGAACCTTTTCCTGACCTCATTCATCTCGGGCTCCTTGAGCCCCGTGATTTCGGTTCCGTCCACCCATATTTCTCCCCTGTCAGGTTTCATCAACCCGATCAGGTGTTTCATCAGTACGCTCTTCCCCCCGCCGCTCTTCCCGATAATGACAGTGGTCTCGCCTCTTTCCACCTGAAGGTTGATGCCGTTCAGCACCTTCTGATTTCCGAAGCTCTTGTAAACGTCTTTTACTCTAATGGCAATGTTTTCCATGTCGTTCAGAACATCAGGGACGTAAGCACGTAGTCGGAAACAAGGATCGTTATGCTCGACACCACAACAGCCTGGGTCGTGGCCCTTCCGACACCTTCGGCCCCTCCCCTCGTATAAAAACCCTGATAGCAGGATATGACCGCGAGGATAACCCCGAAGCACGCGGCTTTTGCGAGACCGTTGTAAATATCCTCGAGATCCACATACTTCACCATTCTGCTGATGAAAATCCCTTCGTTTATACCGAGCAGCTTGACACCGATAAAGTAGCCGCCCACAATACCGGTGAAATCAGCGATGATCGTCAGTATGGGGAGCATAAAGAGCGATGCGAGCACTCGAGGGACCACGAGATATTTTACCGGGTTCAATGCCATGACAGTCAAGGCGTCAATTTGCTCGGTGACCCGCATGGTTCCCAACTCCGCCGCGATCGCAGAGCCTGCCCTCCCCGTCACCATAAGCCCGGTGAGCACCGGTCCCAGTTCCCTCGTCATACTGAGGGCGACCGTTGTTCCCACGAGCCCCTCCGAACTGAACCTCCGGAAACCGTAATACGTTTGAAGCGCAAGGACCATGCCCGTAAAACCGCCTGTGACGATCACCACCCAAAGCGATTTAACGCCTATGAATTCCATCTGTTTGAAAATTGCGTCAAATTTGAAAGGTCTCCTGAACGTCCAATAGACGACATCCATGAACATGACCCAGATACGGCCGAATTCAGAGGCGAAATTATTGACCGGCAAAACCAGCCTTCTAAAGTATCCCTTAATCGACATAACGCCTCGGTATGCGCCGCGATATGCAACAAAGGACTTCATATGGGATAGTGCCGATCCTCTCCGCCATTTCGTCCGCCGTAACGGTCTCTCCGCCTGCCGTACCCAACAGTACAACTTCATCTCCCGGTCGCACATCGGGAACTCCCGTGACATCCACAAAGGTCCAGTCCATGCACACCCTCCCGACGACATTACACCGTCTGCCCTTGATCAAGACGATGCCCCGGTTTGATAAGCCCCGCGAGTAACCGTCAGCATACCCGAGAGGAATATAAGCGACGACGGTCTCTTTTTCAGTCACATAGGTCCTTCCGTAGCTGAGCGAGATTCCCGGCGAGAACTTCCTCACGAATGCCACTCCCGAACTCCACTTCATCACGGGTCTCAGTTTCAGCCTCTCGCACAGCGTTGGATCAGGGTATGAACCGTACAGCATTATGCCGGGCCTCACCATATTGAAATGGGCTTCAGGATAGGTACAGATTGCCGCGCTGTTTGCCATATGGACAAATCCCGGCTCTATCCCGTTGTCTTTAAACGAACGAACCACGCTCCCGAAATCCCGGACCTGCTTCATGCCGTAATCGTCGTGTCTTTCAGATGAGGAAAAGTGAGTCATCAATCCTTCGATCTCGACCTGCTTTAGCTGTTTTAATCTCCGGATCAGCTCAGGGACCTCGCACAATCCAAAACCCAGCCTTCCCATGCCTGTATCTATCTTCACGTGGATCTTCAGGGAACTGGCCCGGTGAAATTTCCCGATCCTCTCCAGAGTCTCGAAGTTGATCACGCTTGCCGTGAGATCGTGATCCGCGAGCTCCTCGAGATCGTCCCAGGGCATAATGCCGCTTAACACAAGTATCGGGCTGGAGATGAGGTTCCTTCGGAGCTCGAGCCCTTCACTGATACTCGCCACACCAAAATAGCGGGCACCCATCGATTCGAGCCTCCGCCCGACCTCTACTGCCCCGTGGCCGTATGCATCCGCCTTAATAACACAGAGAGGTGTCACGCCCGGGGAGAGCAGGGCTTCTATGGCCCGATAATTCTCTCCTAACGCACTAAGGCTCACGCTTACCGACGTCCTGTTTTCATTTGCAAAATCCTTACCAGACATTCCTTTCTCTCATGCACGCCGGTTATTCAACCCGGCATTGCTCTGTTTTCATGTGCTGCCGACAAAGATCTGAACCAGGATACTCAAGAAGCTTTTTTGATTCGGTTGAATACCCTTTGATACCCTTCGAGGGTCCTATCAAACGCCTTACCGTTATAGGTGAGTGTCAGGAACGCAGCTTCATACTGGCTCGGCGCGAAAAATATCCCTTCCTCCAGCATCGCCTTGAAAAACGACTCGTAAAGACCCCTGTCCGACGACGCAGCACTATCGTAATCGACCACGTCCTGATTGTTGAAAAAGCCTGTAAACATTGAGGTAACACCGTTTATCCTGTACGGTACGCCTGCCTGTTCGGCGATGGCTGACACGCCCCTTTCAAGCCTCTCAAGCTGCAACCGGAGTTTTTCATATGGTCTTTCTTCTCTCAGGCGATTCAGCGTGTAAAGCCCTGCCCTCACTGCTACCGGATTGCCGGCGAGGGTGCCCGCCTGGTATACATCGCCCAACGGCGCGATTTTTTCCATTACCTCCCGCTTGCCGCCGAACGCTCCAATCGGGAACCCGCCTCCTATGATCTTGCCCAGGCACGTGAGGTCAGCTCCGATGCCGTACATTTCCTGGGCGCCGCCATAGGCAATCCGAAAACCGGTGATAACCTCGTCAAAAATAAGGAGAATACCATGCTTGTCGCACAGATCCCTGATGTCTTCCAGAAAGCCTTTCCGGGGAGGGATAACACCCATATTGCCCATAACAGGCTCAATTATGAGACATGCAATGTCTCGCTGCTCCCTGACAATGTTCCACACCGTGTCTATATGGTTAAAATCCGCCACAAAGGTATGTTTCGCCAGGTCTTCAGGTATTCCCTTGC
Organism: Syntrophorhabdaceae bacterium PtaU1.Bin034; assembly: GCA_002067405.1. The sequence goes on from MVRP01000119.1 coordinate 4,831, forward strand.
TGTCGGGCACACCATAGGTGGCAAGACCCGATCCGGCTTTTACGAGGAGGCTGTCGACGTGTCCATGGTAGCAGCCCCTGAATTTTATGATTCCCGATTTCCCGGAAGCACCTCGTGCCAGTCTGACGGCGCTCATTGTCGCTTCCGTACCCGAGTTGGTAAGTCGAAGCATCTCGATCGAGGGAAAAGCGTCGATAATAACTTTGGCCAGCGCAGGCTCGTAAGGATGGCAAGCACCAAAGCTCGTTCCGTCGGCAACCGCCGACTGTATCTCCCTGATCAGGCCGTCATCCGCATGGCCAAGCATGATAGCGCCCCAAGAAGAAACGAAATCAAGATATGCATTTCCGTCTACATCGTAGAGATACGAGTCCTTCGCCCGCTGTACGTAGAAGGGCTTGTCCCTTACGGAAAGAAAGGCCCTCACCGGGCTGTTCACGCCTCCGGGAAGAAAACAAGAAGCCTCTTCATAAAGTTCTTCCGATCTTTTTCTTTGCATGGTGCATTATTGTACAATTCGGAGTAAACCGCTTTCAACAAAAACTTTGCTGTCCAAGGGGTTAACCGTCTCTGCCCATTGGAAGCGGAGGCGGAAGAAGACGCTCCATCCCTAATTTTCTCTTTACTTTCAAGGTAAAAAATTCTACTCATATTAGCTCACTTCACATTAATCAAGAAAGAAGAGGTACGTTATGCCAAGACCCGCACTAAGAGTAGAAAAGATTCCTCCCTATCTTTTTGCAAGAATAGACAAAAAGAAGACCGAGGCTCGAAATAAAGGAATTGATCTCATTGACCTGGGCGTGGGCGATCCCGACATCCCCACCCCGGCGCATATAGTAAGTAAGATGCAGGAGGCGGTGGCGAATCCGAAACACCATCAATACCCGAGCTATGAAGGCATGCCCGCCTTCAGGAAGGCCGTTGCCGAATGGTATCTCAAGAGATTCGGGGTAACCCTTGACCCGGACAAGGAAGTAGTGACGCTGATCGGATCAAAGGAAGGGATTGCCCATCTTCCGTGGGCTTACCTGGAAGAAGGAGATGTTGCTCTCATCCCTTCTCCCGGCTATCCGGTCTACAAGATCACTACATTGCTTGCCGGTGGGACACCTTACATTATGCCCCTCAGGGAAGAGAACGGCTTTCAGCCGGTTCTCGAGACAATACCCCGGGATGTGCGACAAAAGGCGAAAATAGCCTTCCTTAACTACCCGAACAATCCCACGGGCGCCCACGCGGACGACAACCTGTATGAAAAAGCCCTGGACATGGCCCGTCAAGACGATATTCTCATCTGCCATGATGCGGCCTACAGTGAGGTCACCTACGACGGGTATACGGCGAAGAGCATTCTTGAGTTTGACAAAGACAAGCGATATTCGATCGAGTTTCACTCCCTCTCAAAAACCTACTGCATGACGGGGTGGAGGATCGGGTTTGCGGTGGGCAACGCCGATGCCGTACAGAACCTCGGAAAGCTGAAAACCAACATCGATTCTGGCGCATTCCAGGCCATCCAGGAAGCAGGGATAGAGGCGCTTACAGGGAACCAGGACAGCATCGGGGATATGAAAAGGATCTTTGCGCGGAGGCGCGATGTAGTCGTCGACGGCTTGAGCGCCTTGGGCATCAAGGTCCGAAAACCGCTCGCCACCTTCTACATATGGGCTCACGTCCCGCAGGGCTACACTTCCGCTGATTTTGCCGAGAAACTGATCGAGGAAAAGGGTGTGGTGGTCACGCCCGGAAGCGGATTCGGAGAAGAAGGAGAAGGTTACTTCAGGATATCGATTACCGCGCCCGAAGACCGCATCCGGGAAGCCATGGAACGGCTGAAGAGCCTGAAGCTGTAAAACAGCGAATGGTGAAGTGAGAGCAGACCGCCTTCTTATCCTCTCGCCTTCTCAGCTTCTCTCCTTTCCACGGTGCATTGAATACCCTGTCCCGCAAAACCGGGGGCGAAGCAGCCGTTATCATTCACACACAGAGCAGGCCTTCTGTCCCCTGATTTCCATCTGCTGATCAGACCCGGTTCACGTATGAGAGGCCGGGAGAGCGCGATATAGTCGGCCGTGCCATCTGTCACGAGTCTCTCTGCCGTTTCGAAGCCCCGGATCCCTCCCACAAGCATCAGGGGGGCTTCAATCTTTTCTTTGTACCGGCGAGCGGCAGCCTCGTAATAGGCCTCCGGCTCCCCGCTCTCAGCCTTTCCCGGACGTGAAGCGATCTTCTTTCCGGAGCTGAACGTCCCGCCGCTCATTTCTATTGCATCCACTCCTGCCGACACAAGCTTTTCTGCGGTCCGGACCATTTCGTCCACGGTGAATCCACCGGGAACGAAATCCTCCGAATTTATCTTGATGAGCACAGGAAAATCGTCTCCCACCGCGTTCCTTATCCTCCTCACCACCTCAACCACAAACCTGCTCCGGTTCTCCAACGCGCCACCATACCCGTCCTCTCTCTTATTGAAAAAGGGTGACAGGAACTGACTGAGCAGATAGCCGTGGGCAGCATGGACCTGTACGCCATCAAAACCCGCCCTGCGGGCCCGCACGGCGGCAAGTGCAAAAGCATCGGAAACATCCTCAATGTCTTGAACCGACATTTCCCACGCCCCTTCCGTTCCCGTCACCTCTTCTCCGGCTGAAGGTCCCATAGCCGGACGGCCGCTGAGGGCCGTCGCTCCCCGGGAACCTGCATGGGCAAGCTGCAAAGCGATCTTACCTCCAAGTTCGTGGACCGCTCGCGCCATGTCAGTCAGGCCGGGGACAAGGCTGTCGGCGTATGCCCCCAGTTGCCAGGGGGTTGCCTGCCCCTCTCTGCTTACGTAGGCGTGGCCGCTCAAGATCAGTCCTATACCGCCCTCGGTGAGCCGTCTGGATACCTCGATGAGCGCCGGCGTCACCGACCCGTCCTCACCTGCCAGGCCCTCCCACGTGGAAGAGCGGACAAACCTGTTTACAAGCGTCATGCCCTTTATAGTCGTCGATTCAAATAGTATGGACATCCAAGCCCCCTGTGTGAAGTGATTGCCTGATCTTCGGCGGCGTTTCCGAGAAACAGGCACCGGAAAGAAAGCACTATTGATTCACGATGTTACGCCAATCCGTCACTACCGGATCGTAACCTTTACGGATCAGCATGGACTTTATCTCGGCTAGGCTCCGTCCGTCATGCACCTGGAACTGCCCGTCCTCGTGCTGTTTCTCCGAGTCGTCGTAACCGCCCACCGTGGTCAACGACCCGGCGGATATCTTGGTAACGCCGAAGTCGATAATCCTGTCCCTGAAATCGGCATTCTCCCGGGTGGAAAGGTTGATCCCGGTGCGCGGAAAGAGAAGCCTGGCTGCGCAGATTATTTTCACCATGTCCCTGTCGGATACGTCGAAGTAGTGATGTTCGTCCTCGGCCACGCGGCGCAGTCTGGGAAAGGAAAGGGAGTATTCAACTCCGGGATACTTCTTCTCCAGGTCGCGCATGTGCCTGAAAAGCGCAGGCACATCTCGACGCCAATCCGTAAGCCCCAGAAGCGCTCCCAGGGATATCTGCCTGAATCCCGCCTGAGCCATCCTCTCCGGGGCCTGGACACGGTAGTCGTAATTTTTCTTTGGACCGGCAAGATGCAACTCGTCGTAGCGTTTCCGATCGTACGTCTCCTGGTAGAGGGTTACCCCGTCTGCGCCGGCCAGGTAGATCTCACGGTATTCGTCCGTTTCCAGTGCGTACACCTCAATAGCGATGCCCGCAAAATACTTCACCGCTATCTTCACTGCATCCCTTATATACGATGGAGGTGAATGATACCGCGATTCCCCGGTGAGGATCAGACAATTCTGAATACCTGTTGCCGCAAGCGCCTGGCATTCCCTCTCTATTTCATCGAAGGAGAGCTTTCTTCTCGTGATCGCCATGTGCACCTGGAATCCGCAATAAGCGCACTGGTTCTGGCAATAGTTCGATATATACAGGGGGGCGTAAAGGCTTATTGCCCGACCGAAATACTGCCTCGTTACCTCCCGGGCTGCCCGGGCCAATTCCTCTAACAGCCCTCTGTCCTCCGAGGCAAAGATGTCATCGAGGTCTTCCAGCCTGAGATGTAACGGACTGGTGTGACGCGATATTCTACTCATCGTAAAGAAACCCCGTCAAAGGAGATGAAGAGCTCGCCTCCGCGACCTTCCTGCCTGCTCCGGCAAGATAGGCCATTCTCCCCGCCTCGACGCTCCTCGCAAAAGCGACAGCCATCAGAACAGGATCCCGGGCAATGGCCACAGCCGTATTGACAAGCACCGCGTCAGCACCGATCTCCATCGCCTCTGCCGCATGAGAGGGAAGGCCTATGCCTGCATCCACTATTATCGGCACTTCGTCGATCTCCTCGATAAGGACCTCCAGGAGCATGCGTGTCTCCAGTCCCTGATTTGAGCCTATAAGCGAGCCGAGGGGCATGACTGCGGCTGCTCCCGCTCCCACCAGCGCCTTTGCCGCATAGAGATCCGGCTGCATATAAGGAAGAACGACGAAACCTTCCGAAGACAGAATTTCCGTGGCTTTGATCGTTTCCTGGTTGTCCGGCAGCAGATATCTGCTGTCATTTATCACCTCTATCTTTACCCAGTTCCCATACCCCGCTTCTTTCGCTATCCGGGCGATGCGGACCGCCTCTTTCGCATTTCTCGCGCCTGAGGTATTCACCATAATGACGGCATTTTTCGGAACGAAGGTAAGGATGTTCTCCTGCGTTTGTTCGAGATCGATGCGCCGCAAGGCAACGGTGACTATCTCCGTCCCCGACTCGATCATGGCCTGCCGCATCGTCTCCTTGCTCTCGAACTTCCCGGTGCCAAGGATGAAGCGGCTTTGAAGCTCCTTCCCCCCAATAATCAGCTTGTCTTCCATTGCTATCCCCCTCCCACGAGGGAAACCAGCTCCAAACGATCACCTTCCTTGAGTGTCGTGTCTGGCCACTTGTCTCTCTTCACTACCCTTTCATTCAACTCTACGATTACGAGCCCGGGTTCGAGTCTTCTCGACAGAATAAATTCCCTCAGGTTCTTCTCTTCCGTGTCGGTTGTCTTCCCGTTCACGATGACCTTCACCCGGCTGTCCCCCTGATGCGCTTCAGCAGCTCGGCCGTCTGGTCGTACGCTCTCACCACCCCCACTGTCCTTGCGCCCGCCGACACGACGTCATCGATATTCGTAAGGTCGATACCCCCTATAACCACGAAAGGTATCTGAAGGTTCTGCGCTGCTTCCCGTACATACGCAAGCCCCACCGCCGGTCGTCCGGGCTTGGTGGGCGTCGCGTACACGGGGCCTACCGATAGGTAATCCGCTCCGTCAAGAATTGCCTGTTTTCCCTGGTCGAGGTTGTGGGTGGTCTTTCCGAGGATCATTCCCTCACCGATGATCTTCCGGGTCTCCTCTGTCGACGTATCCTGCCCTACATGGACCCCGTCCGCTCCCGCCTTTACCGCAAGATGCGCGTCGTCGTTCAGAATAAAAATGAAGTCCTTCGCCGTCTTGTATGCAATGATCTCCCGTGCCTTTTCCAGTATTGCGGCTTCATCCCCTGACTTGTCCCGCAATTGCACGATCGCTGCTCCGTCATCGACAGCCTTCTTTAGGACGTGCACCGAGTCCGAGATTACATACAGATCATTTACGAAAGGTATTTTTTTCATGGTTCCCCAGAGAGTGAGTGTCAATATTTATAGCGCAAACGGGGCAAAAAATAAAGGTGCGTTGAGGGTGCCTAAGGCAAGACCCGAGAGAAATTGCGCTGACCGAGGTTGCTTATCCAAAAGGACGTTGCAGCATAAGCGTACTCGTACGTTCCGGTCCGGTCGATATGATACCAACCGGAACGCCAATCAGTTCTTCCAGTCTTTTTATGTACCTTTTCGCATTTTCCGGAAGCTCTTCGAAACTCTTTGCATCTCCGATGCTTGTTTTCCACCCGTCCATGCGCTCGTAAACAGGTTCGCAGATGCTTAGATCCTTCACGGCCAGAGGCGGATCGGCATATACCTTCTTCCCGATCCTGTACTTTACGCAGATGCTTATTGTATCGAAATGATCGAGCACATCGAGCTTCATAAGGGCGATCGCCCTGACCCCGTTAATTAGCACGGCCCGCCTCACGATCACCGCATCGAACCACCCGCACCTTCTCGGTCTTCCCGTGGTAGCTCCGTACTCGCCACCCTTTTCCCTCATCAACTCACCTTCCGGTGTATTCAGTTCAGTCGGGAAGGGCCCTTCCCCCACTCTCGTGGTGTAGGCTTTGCATACGCCAAGAACCTGATCGATGGACCCCGGGGCTACCCCGGCGCCGCATGCAGCATTTCCTGCAAGCGTGTTCGAGGAGGTAACAAAAGGATACGTCCCGTGGTCAACATCGAGGTAGGCGCCCTGAGCGCCTTCAAAAAGAATCGATTTCCCCTCCTCCATGCTCTTGTGGAGGAACTGGACATTGTCTCCCGCGTATTTCTTGAACAATTCCCGGTAAGCTCCGTAGCTGTCCACCAGGTCCCTGAGCTTGAACGGCTCGTCCTTATAGTACTTTTTTATCAGGAAGTTCTTGAGCTTCAGGTTCTCGCGAAGCCTCTCCCTGAACACCCTTTTGTCAAGAAGGTCAATGACCCTGATGCCGACTCTCGACGCCCTGTCCTCGTATGCCGGCCCTATGCCCCTTCCGGTCGTCCCGATCTTCTTCTTTTTCTCTCCTTCTCTCAGGGCGTCCAATTTCTTGTGATAAGGCATAATCAGATGCGCCCGGGCGCTGATTATGAACTTCTTATCGTCCTTCATATAGCCCAGGGCTTTCAGCTCCTCTATCTCTTTCTTGAGTATCTCCGGATCAACGACCACTCCGTTGCCGATCACGCAGAACTTGTCTTCATGGAGAATGCCTGACGGCATAAGATGGAGCACCACCTTTTGCTTATCCACCACAATGGTATGCCCCGCATTCGCACCGCCCTGATAACGGACCACTACATCCGCGAATTCACTCAGTATGTCTATTATTTTTCCTTTACCTTCATCGCCCCACTGAAGACCCACAGCCACAACATTGGACATGAATTAATTCCCCCTTCGGCACTTGACCCTCGCAAACGTGCCGGATTATCATAATTCTTTTTATATGAGAGGTCAAACGAAAACGAATTCCCGTGTCGCCCTCCCCAACGGTTCCCTCGGCTACCCGATAGTCGCCCATACCCCTTGACAAAGACAATCCGGAATGATACCAAAAAGGAATGTTTATTTGGCTTTTTCACAGGATCAGCGGCGTTACCCTCATAGGGCTTTTCGCCATGAAAATATTCTCGAGCTACTTCCTCTACGGCAAAGACCAGAAACCCGACTGGGCCCTCGGCATCCACAGGAACCCGGTTTTGGATGTTCTCATACTTGTGCTTTTTACCTTCCACAGTCTCTACGGCCTCAGAACCATCGCCATCGATCTGGGCTACAAGAAAGAGA
>MVRP01000120.1 GCA_002067405.1 Syntrophorhabdaceae bacterium PtaU1.Bin034
CTGATCGCCAGTCAGAACAAGCTCCAGACCCGTGCCCTTATATCGGAGTACCTCGATTCCGTCCACAGGATACCTTTGACGAAAAGACTCCGCACGGTTCTGTCGGAGGAGATATCCGGGTGGGAGGGGAACCTCTGGAAACTCACAAGAAGGTACGAGCAGTGGCTTATGGATACTATGACGAAGGAAATGGATTTCCTGTCAAAGACGGAATACAAACACTTTCTGGGTACGCTGAAGAAGGCCCATACCAGCATCTCCCGCTCAATGATGCTCTTTCGGAACCTCCTCGACAAGAACATCGAAAAGGTGTTGGGCATTACCCCATCGAGCATTGAATGGAATATCGCCGTCACCGAACCGGCTCATCCTGACATAGCTTTTGTACATCCCTTCGATTTCCACTTTGACCTTCTCTGGTTCCTGATCCCTATGTGCATTTTTAGAAGGTTCTTCGAAGGGCATTTCAAGAAACTGCTTCCCGGCGTCATCGAAATGCATCTCTCCCGCCTGGCGTACCAGTGGGAGATCCAGATCAATAAGACGATCGATGAGGTAAAGGACCAGGCGATGAAATACGTTACGGACGAGCTGTCAACGATCGACACCCTGTTGTCCAACATCGAACCGGATACAGAGAAGATTTCCACTACGATCGAAGCGTTGACAGGGATGTTGGGAGCAGACGCGGAGAACAACACGACCTAGGCCCATCTTCTACCATGGCCTTCAAGGCATTATTTATGGCGCCAGACCTTCACCGCTGATATTGCTAATATGGCAGCGAGAATGGGCAGCAACATGGGGGTTGGGATAATACCAAGCAAAAGTCCCCCCACGTATGCGCCGACCAAAGACCCCGCAGCCATGATCACTATGAACCGGCGCTCCTTACGGATCACGACAAAGTTCCTGTCACGGCTGTAGCGCGTAAAACTGGTAATCATGGTGGGCAGGCTGACAGCCAGAGAGATGCTTCCGGCGAGTTTCAAGTCTGCACCGAATAACAACATGACAGTCGGGATAAGCAACTCTCCACCAGCCACGCCTAATAGTGCTGCGACCACGCCGATACCTACGCCGGCAAGAACGCCAACGGATGTCAACAACCAGCCGTGAACTAGTGGTGTACTCGCAGCGCTCAAGCCGTGTCCCCACAGAAGAACCGCTGCGATGCCGACCAGGAGAACGGCGATCACCCGATAGAGTCTTTGAGACCTGAGGCGTATAGCCCAGCCCGCGCCCAGCCACGCTCCAACAATACTTCCCGATAAGAGGGTGACAAGCACGTCATAGCGCTCCAACACACTTGAGAATGGAACTGTGGCAGCACGAAAAGGAAGGGCCGAGGCGACAACGACAAGACTCATGGCCTTGTTGAGCATCACGGCTTCGAGTGCTCCGAAGCCAAAGACCCCTATAAGCAAGGGAAGGCGGAACTCAGCCCCTCCGAGACCGATGAGGCCGCCGAGAATACCTATGACGGTCCCGCTGCTGAATACGGCAAAGGGGTTATGACGGGTGGTCTTGCGTTCGTTTTTGGATTGACTCTGGTGTGTGGGCACTTATTCTTCCCTTAAGACAGATTTCCGTCTCTTGATTTTACGCATATGATTTCTTACCCGCAAAGAGCCTCACCCCATACAAAACCCCCAGACCTATGGTGATCAGGATCAGCACGAGGACGGCCGTACCCTCAATATCCGCTCCGGCAAGCCGCATGAATATGGCAACCGGAAGGGTTTCTGTCTTCATTGCCATCGAGCCCGCGATGGTGATGGTTGCGCCGAATTCCCCCACTGCTTTTGCCCACGTGAGAACAAAGGCCGCGACAATACCCCTTTTGCTCAAGGGCAGAATAACACTGAAAAAGACGTCGGTGGGCGTGGCCCCAAGAGTCCTTGCCGCGTTTTCGTAATCTTGGGGAATTTCATCCATGGCCGCCTTGATGAGCCGTATCGCAATCCCTGCCGTGGTAACAAGCTGGGCGAGGACTATCCCGTATACCGTAAAAACAAACTGCATGCCCCGTTCCTGCACGAATTGACCTGCGGGGGTGTTGAAAGAAATGAGGATCATAGCACCCAGGGACACCGGAGAAACGATCATGGGTAGTTCAAGAATGGTATCGATAATCTGTCTGCCAAAAAAGTTGAACCTCGACAAGGCATAAGCCGAAGGGAGGGCAATGAGAACGGAAATGATCGTGGCGGCGGTCGCGGTGGTGAGGCTTAAGCGAACGGAGAACAACGTCCTTTCGGAAAATAGTATCTCGGAAAACAAGCTGCCCTTATAAAAATAGAAAAGGCAAAGGATAAGCCCCACATACATGCAAAAAACGCCTACGCTAAACGCGATGGCAAGACGCTTAAAGCTCATTTGCCTTTCCATTGACCCGGAACCACATATTCCCCTCCGACCGGTTTCCTTTCTCCGATCCAGGCTATAGCTTCCTCAGGACTCATAAAATAATGGTATTTCTTGAACAGCGCCTTTCCTTCGTCTGAGAGAAGAAAATCAATGAATCTCTGGGCGAGCGGCCTGTTTGAGGTGAACCTTGAGATTGCTATGGGAATATACCCGATACGAACTATTTCCTGTTTATTGAGGGCTATGGTCTCAATGCGCGCAGGGTCCCAATGCTGAAACACTTCCCACCCTATGACCGCATCAGCCGTCTTCAAGGAGATGGCCGTTGCCGTTTTCTCGCAGCTTTCGGTATAGTTCACAAGGTTCTTTTTGAACGCGGCCTTTTCTTCAGCTGTGAAGTTTTTTTCTACAATCTCCACCGCATAGAGTCCGACGCACACCCCGACGGGGTTGGCTATGGCAACGCGAAGCCCGGGTTTCGTAAGATCACGTAACGACTTGATCCCCTTCGGATTGCCCTTTTGCACGTTGATAGCGGGGACGAGGTACACTATATTCCGCTCCGTCTCCGGAAATACCAGCCCCTTCTTTTTGGCTATTTCCATATAATCGGATGATCCGGGGAAATAGATGTCCCCCTTCTTCGCGAGGGTCATTTGAGAAAGAACAAAACCGGATCCCCCGAAGGTCACATTGACCTTTACTCCCGTTTTTTTCTCAAAAACCTTGGCTGCTTCTTCGGTTGGCGGCTTGCTTGCGGCGCCGGCGAACACAAGAATCTCTTCGCTGTGTGAACAGGGCGTTCCGGTCAAGAAAAAAAGCAGGCCCATCGTAACGACGAACAGGATGATTTCCTTTGACTTCATTAACGACACCTCTCGATGGTTATTATGATTGCAATTGCGTTATATCTTATCATAACCAATGCCTAAAAAGAAACAGCGAAGTGGTGCGTATTAAACATCAGTTTTCCGCTCGCCATTTTTGTACCATGTGAGTACCTGATATTAGGCTTTTTTCACAACCGGAATTTGACGTGGTTCTTCCCTCACCAAAACCTATCTTTTTCATTTAAGGTGCACATCGAGCTGCGCATGCCGCCCTTACAAACAGACCATTTATGCGATACGGTTATTTACGCAGTAAGTGTGGATTGCCGAGTGATATGTTGTATGAGGTCGAAAATAGGCAAACATTAACTACAGGAAGTAACTTATCATTAACAACCGCATCGCCGCAATCATGCCGCCTTATATTGATATAAAAAGTGCCCCAAAGACCGCCGTCTTACTATTCGTAATTAATATGGGGTGCCGGTCATTTGCCGTGAAGGATATCCATCCAGCGTATCGCTTCATGCTCGCTGACCTTGCCGAGATAGATCTGGATTGTTTTGAGATCCTGATGTCTCAGGATAACCTTGGACACGATTTCCAGCGGTACTCCGTTGTGGCTGGCATAGGTTGCCGAGTATCTCCTGAGGTCATGCGGAGAAATCGTGATACTAAGTTTGGCCCGGAGCTTCCTCATAAAAGTCCTGGCAGTGGAATAACAGACGGGGAATATTCTTGCATCCGGGGATAACCCCTTGAGAGCGCTATATTCACGAAGACGTCTCGCCACCTGCTCCGGCATGAATGCAATTTCGGCGTCTTTGCCTGACTTCGGGGTGTTGATGGTAAGCTTCCTGTCGGAGACATCGGATACCCGCAGGCTGAGCAACTCCCCGATCCGCAGACCGCATCTAGCCTGCAGTTCGAGCATGAGCCTGTTCCTCGGATCCTTGGTATTGTAAATCATCTCATCGACGAGTTCTTTCTCGAGGATCGTCTTCGGCGCCTGCCTCGGCATCCTGAATGTCTTGGAAAGCAGAGGAGCATTGCAGGGGTTCTTGAGGTCGGGGTAACATTTTTCGATCATGAAGTTGAAGAAAGCCTTCAGTTGGGCATAGCGTAACCTCCCGGTAGATTTGGCTGATTCCCGCATAATATTCTCTAAGAAATGATAGATCTCATCTGGTTTTATCGAATCAAGTTCCCGGTCACCAAAAAGGGACTCCAGATGCTGCAAGAGGTACCGGTAGCTTTCTCTAGTCCTCTTCCTCCGGGTTGACTGCTGGTAATACCTGAACAATGATGTAGCATCTCTTATATCCATAATTACCTCCTTTAAGCAGGTCTTTGGGGATAGTATGAGTATAGAGCAGGAAGAGATTGCCGAGGTGTAGCCGCAGATCAACAGATGCTTTTCCTTATAAAGCTGCACCTACGAAGCAAGCCTGGCGCGTATGAAGAAGAATCATGGATTACGGATAGAAATGGAGTATAAACCCTGAATGTTATCAACTGGTAATGTTGTGGTGAGGTTCCGGTCATATCTTTTGTCGTAGAATAGCATGGTAATACATATCAACGAGAGGAAACCCTGTGCCTTTAACCAGCAAGCAATCCCTTCTTTATTTTGTCCTTCTCTTTGTCATTGTAGTACCCCTTTTCTGGGTCGGTCTCGCGAACCACGGATTGTGGACGGCCGACGAACCCAGGGTGGCCGAGATCGGGAGGGAGATGGCACTGAGCGGAAACTGGGCGGTTCCGACACTCAATCAGAAACCTTTTCTTGAGCAGCCCCCCCTGTACTATGCGTCGCTGGCAGCCGTGTTCAGGGTATTTGGCGGACCGTCTGACACGATTGTGAGGATACCTTCGACTGTTTTTGCCTTAGGGGGTGTGGCCGCGTTATTTTTTCTCGGCAACCTTCTATTCGGGCCAAGGACAGGGTTTATTTCGGCCCTTGCCATGGCGACCTGCGGAGAATATTTCAGGGTGGCGCACTGGGTTATAGTGGACAGCGCCCTGACCTGCTTTGTCGTCCTCTCTCTTGATTTTTTCATGATCGCCTATCTTTCTGACAATCGCCGGAAGAGGTTTATCTTCTACGGCCTGTGCTATATTTGCTGTACCCTTGGTTTTTACACAAAGGGCTTCATCGGGGTTGTCATTCCGGGCATCGCCATACTGGCTTTCCTCATTTTCGACGGGAATGCCCGGCATATGCTCAAGATGCATTTATGGCTCGGCTTCCTCATTTTCCTTACCATGACTATACCCTGGTTTCTTTCCCTGTGGCATCAGGGCAGTAGTGAGTATCTGCGGGTCTTCTTCGTTCACAACCATCTCGAAAGGTTTGCGGGCGGTTCAACGGGACATCGCCAGCCTTTCTACTACTACCTGATCCAATTCCCTGTTGCTTTTCTGCCTTGGAGCGTTCTCGCCGCGCCCGCACTTTACCGGAGCCTTCGCCGATCCGATAGAGAGAAGGGCAGGGCCGGGAAGGGAATACTTCTCATGCTATGCTGGTTTCTCGCCGGATTTATCTTCCTTAGCACGGCATCGACAAAGCGCGCACTGTACCTCATGCCGGTGTTTGCACCGATCTCCCTGTTGATTGCCGTGTATATCGATGCTGCCATCAAGGGAACTGTTTTCGAAAAATGGGAAAAGGTGTTCATATGTTCCTTTGGCATTCTCCCGCTCCTTGCGGGGATCGCCGTTGTTCCCGGCCTTGTCGTGGCATCGAAAAAGCTTGGTTTTTACATCCCGCCAAGAATACTGGTCCTGACCATCTCTTTTGCCGTGGTCGCAATTGTTTTTTCCGTCACGGCACTGTGGAATCATAGGAGTGATATGTTAAAGTTCTGGGGGTTCTCGTCGGCCGCGATTCTGTCACTGCTTTTTTTAGGCCTCATTGCCGCCATGCCCATCCTAGACCAGTTCAAAAGCTTCGTGCCATTCTGTCAGGCCGTCAAGGGATCGGTATCTTCATCGGACGAACTCTACGTCTGGCGGCCAGATGAGACAGTCCTGGGGGCCATTCCGTTTTATACGGGTCATTTTCTTAAGGAGATCGATTCCATACCTCAACTCACCGGGGCCCTTGAGAGAAAAAAGACGGTGTTCGTCATTGTACGGGACAAGAACGGGAAAATGGAGGCAGAGCTTCTGTCGACGGGGAAAATGACTGTTCTCTTCAGGCAGGCGATGGGTACCGACCGTTCCCTTGCCATCCTGCAAAGTAAGCGGGATGGCACGGCGCGCACAACAGCACTTCCCGCCGAGGGTGAAATAGAGCAGCCCGTTGTGATAGAATAGGATTGTCGGAAATGAAAGAAAGCCCTGAAAGGAATTAATCGTGCGGTTACTGCTCGTCGAAGATGATCCCATTATTTCTTCCTTCGTCATAAAAGGCCTCAGGGAGGCAGGCTTTGCCGTAGACAATGCGGTCGACGGCGAGGACGGATTGCATCTGGCTCTTACCGAACCATATGATGCCGTCGTTGTGGATCTGATGCTGCCAAAGCTCGACGGGCTGTCGCTTATTACGAGGCTCAGAGAGACAAAGCCGAATATTCCCATAATGATCCTCAGCGCCAAACGCTCTGTGGATGACCGGGTAAAAGGCCTGCAAACAGGAAGTGACGACTACCTGACGAAGCCTTTTGCCTTTTCCGAACTCCTCGCGCGCGTCCAAGCCCTCATCCGTAGGGCAACGGGCGTTCCCGAGACCACACGCCTCGAGGTCGCTGATCTAGTGATGGATCTTTTATCGCGGGAGGTTACCCGTTCGGGACGGCCGATTGAACTTCAGCCCAGAGAGTTCCTCCTCCTTGAATACCTCATGCGCAATACGGGCAGGGTAGTTTCAAAAACGATGCTCATTGAGCATGTCTGGGACCTCAATTTTGACCCACAAACGAATATTGTGGAAGCACGCATGAGCAAATTGCGCGACAAGATAGACAGGGATCATGATAAAAAACTTATTCACACCATCCGGGGAGCCGGCTACATACTTAAAGAAGCTGTATGAAGAGCGGCACTCCGTGGTGTTTCGTCTTACCATCTGGTACGCGGGGATCTTTGCGGCGTGCCTGCTTGCGACCCTTGCCGCTTTCTATTTCATCGTCCTTTACGGGAGCAGTCACGGCATCAGCCATCATGCCCTGTCAGAACTCAGGGAGGACTTCCGGGAATACTTTGGCGTTCCCCTCGCAATCGGTATAGCACTGTCGGGGGCCATAGGCTGGTTCATGGCGAAGCGTGCCCTGTCAGGGGTCGAAGAAATGACACGTGCCGCCGTCGATATATCGAATGGCGCACTCGACAGAAGGGTCCCGGTAACGGGGCGAAATGATGAGATAGATCGCCTCGCCCAGACCTTCAACGCAATGGTGGGGCACACCCAGGCGCTCATCGAACAAATGAGGGAAATCACGGAGAACATCGCCCATGATCTCAGAAGCCCGATCACGAGGATGCGGGGGCTCGCGGAAATGGCCCTGGCTGGGAAGCGGACAGATGAGGAGATCGCCTCTACAGCCGGGCTCATCATTGAGGAATGCGACCGACTCCTTGACCTCATCAATACAACGCTTGACATTTCCGAGGCCGAGGCCGGGCTCGCAAAACTGAATAGGGAAAGGACAGACCTGGTTGAATTGATCGCCGACCTGCAAGAGCTTTTTCAGCCGTCTGCGGAGGAAAGACATATAGAACTGCAGACAAGCGTGTCTCGGCCAGTCTTTGTGCCCTGTGACCGCCGGAAAATGCAGCGCGTCTTTGCCAATCTTCTCGATAACGCCCTCAAATACACGCCTGAGGGGGGACGCGTGACAGTGTTAATAACTGATACCGGACAGAATGCAACAGTTATCGTTGAGGATACAGGTACCGGCATACCGGAAGCAGACCTGCCCCACATTTTTGAGAGGTTCTTCAGGGGCGAGAGGAGCCGGTCCACGCCGGGAAGCGGGCTCGGTCTCAGCCTGGCACAAGCATTTGTCCTTATCCATGGAGGGACTATTACTGCCGCCAACACCCCCCGTGGAGGCTCACAGCTGATCGTAACCCTGCCGGGACGCACCTCTTAACAGTTTGAAACCCACCAACATTACCAAAAGATAATGCGGCGGTCAAAGACCGGTAATCGACACGAGGATATACTGTGGCCGGACAATAAAAAATCATCACAGGAGCCATGCGTGTTAACAGACAGCCGCCGCAGAAAAAGGGTCATTTACCTGCTCATTATCCTGGCGTGTTCGTACATTTTCCTTTTCCATAACCTCGGTACTTACTCCCTCAAGGAGCCCGATGAGGGAAGATATGCAGAGATCCCTCGCGAAATGGTGGAGCAGGGCGATTACGTCGTTCCCCACCTCAACTACGTCCGCTATTTCGAGAAACCGCCGCTTCTCTACTGGGTTGAGGCCCTTTCCTACAAGGTCTTAGGCGTGAGTGAGTGGTCTTTCAGGTTCCCCAATGCGCTGGCCGCCCTCCTGTGTGTGCTCATCATGTATCTATTTGCGTCGCGCTGGTTTGGCGATGAGGTTGGCCTTCTCTCCTCCCTCATGCTGTTGACTTCGTTCGGTTTCTTCGCTATCTCACATGTGGTAACCATCGACATGCTGTTCTCATTTCTCCTCTTCGGCTCGTTGCTGTGTTTCTACCAATACTACCGGGAGAAGAGACCACTGTTCCTTTATCTGTTCTTTGCCGCTCTTGCCCTTGCGGTTCTGGCCAAGGGACCGGTAGCTCTCATCCTTATGTTTGTTACCATTGTCCTTTTCCTCTGGTCTGAAAAGAAAATGCTTTTCCTGAAGGACATGCTCTCAGTGAAGGCCCTGCTGCTCTTTTGCTTGATAGTCGTGCCCTGGTTCGTCATTGTGTGTCTGAGAGAGAAAGAGTTTTTCCAGTTCTTTTTCGTGGATCAGCATATTCTGCGATTTCTTACGACCAGGCACAAGAGGTCGGGGCCTCTCTATTACTTTTTTCCGGTCCTGTTCGGCGGACTTTTCCCATGGTCGATATTCATCCCTCGGGCGGTTGCACGATTTTGGCGAACGAAGGAGATGCGGCTCTTTTTCATCTGGTCACTCGTTGTCTTTGTTTTCTTCAGTCTGTCAGGCTCAAAACTGCCGCCTTACATTCTTCCGATATTTCCGGCGGTGTCGGTCATTGTCGCCTATCTTTTTGAGCGGCAATGGCATGACCGTGTCCGGCCGGGCCGTGAGATCATCGCCTACGTGGCCTTCTTCTCCTTTGTCGCTCTGGGAGGTTTCGCCTACTTGAGCGGTATACTTGACAGGTATCTGGCGGGTCTGCCTGAGGTAGCCTCCATATCCAGGGATATCCGCTGGCTGATTCTGTCCGTGACTGTCGCGTCCTTTGCGGCGCTTTCCGTAATGTTGTTTCGCAAAATGCGCACCTACAGGTCGCTTTTCTATCTTCTGGGGGCCTTCTCATTTGTCCTTTGCACTGGCGTTATGCTCCACCCCAACGTCGTGGACAAATTCAATACCACAAAAGAACTCGCGCGGGAGATCATCACAATATCAGGCCCGGCCCCGATCGTCATCAACTATGGCTCATTCGACGAAACCCTCCCCTTTTACCTGAAAAGAAGGACCTACATTGCGGAATATCTCGGCGAGTTGAAAATGGGGTCGAAATATCCAGATGCAAAAGACTATTTTCTTGATAAAGACAACTTCATACGCCTGTTCCGTTCAGACCAGCCGGTTCTCGTGGTCCTGAAAAAAAAGCGTCTTTCCCGGCTGAATGTGGCGGGCATTGAAGGCGGAACTTTTATCGCGCGTCATGACGGCAGGTATCTTATCGCCAACAAGACCGCGGCAATCTTGTCTTCTGGTACGGTAAATGGGCGAATCGGTTCCTTAATTCAAGAAGAGGGAAGGTAACAGAAAAGCACTTCGCTATTTGTTGAAAGCAACTTGCAATCGGTGCAGTATTGTTCTTAAGTATTTTCCGCGATGCTTTCCCTTAACAGACCGAAGGTAACCAGGGCGGCAAGGGCCATAACGGTCCCGAAGATGAACGGTGCGCCGGGGCTCACGTATCTCCAGAGGAAACCTGCGGCGAGGGAAGCGGGGAAAGCGGCGAGGCCGGTCAAGGTCTGGTAGACACCGTATGTAGTACCGGTGAATTCGCCCTTGGTGTGGAGCGAGATATATGCCTTCCCGATACCCTCCGTGAGTGCCATGTAAACCCCGTACAGGGGAAAGAGGACCCATAGGAAAACGGGCCTGTCAATAATGCCGAACAGGAAATATATGAGCGCGAAGAGCGCGAAGCCCCACAGGAGAACCTTTTTCTGCCCGACCCTGTCGGAAATGATACCGGCCGGAAAAGAAAAAACAGCATAGACGATATTGAAAAGGGCATATGCAAGAATCGTGGTCCCCACTCCGAAACCAAGGCTGTGCGCCCTTAGTATGATAAAGGCATCAGAGCTGTTACCCAGGGCAAAAACGGTGCTCGCCAGAAGAAAGACCTTAAAACCCCGGCTAAGTTTTACGTCGCGCAGTCTCCACGACAGACACGTTCCGTTCCCGGCAGCTCTCTTGACATCCCTGACGAAGACCGCAAGGAGAACAACACCGGCCGCCGCCGGTATAAAGGCAAGATAGAAAATAAAACGGAGGTTGTTTCTAAAAGCCGTAAGGAGAAAAAAGGCCATGAGCGGCCCTATCACAGCCCCCAGGGTATCAAGGGCCCTGTGGAAGCCGAAGACCTTTCCCCTGTAGCCCTCCTGTGAGGCATCTGTAAGGAGAGCATCGCGTGCGGAGGTCCTGACGCCCTTGCCAAATCTGTCCAGAAACCTTCCACCCATAACAAAAATCCAGCCAGACGCCGCGGCAATGACGAGCTTCGACAGGGCCGATAGCACATACCCTCCCGTCATGAAGGGCTTTCTCTTCCCCGACCGGTCGGAAAAGTACCCGGAAAAAATACGAAGGAGGTTGGCCGTGGATTCGGCGATGCCCTCGATGAGGCCCACGATGGTCACTGGCGCGTTAAGGACGGCGACGAGAAAGATGGGCACCACCGGGTAGACCATCTCCGAAGAGATGTCGTTCAAAAAACTGACAAGACTGATGACTACTATGTTTCTGTTTATACCCCGGAATATCTTCGCCGTAAATGGCCCCATGGGGCTACTGTAAATCAAGAGCGCTGATAAATCAACACCACTTAAGTTTCCGTGACCCGCTCAGCCATGTCTGAACCTACCTTCTCTTCGGATAAAAGGACCGATGATTACCAGCTGAAAGTATAGATAGTCTGCGAGAAACCAAAACTATTTAGTACAGGAAGGACTCCTCAACCACCGTTCACTCCAAAACGTAGCAAGCTTGCTGATGGTCATCGTAAATCCATCACCTGAAAAGACGTACAAATCGTTCCCTGAAGTACATTTTCCGTTCTTGGTCGGTATCACCCTCCGCGCCCCGGCACTTGAAGGCAACGTGAGCGTCCCATCCGAGGGGCCATTTCTTAAAAACCATACTATGACAACATGGACAGCGCACTCTCCTCTGGACCACTTCGAGCACTGTTAAGTCTTCGGCATTAATAATCACGCCATCTTTGTTGAACTTCTCAGGCATTGTCGTCTCCTCCATCTTTTCAAAGCGTGAACTGGACCAAATAAATCCTGATGTTACCACGTCGTCTGTTCCATCGTCGCGTATATCGGGCGCACGATGCTCGTCAGGACATACGCCTGGTGCGCCTTGACTGCCTCCTGGAACTTGAACCAGTGGCTTTCCCTGTAGTTGTCCTTCCATATCCACCGCGTCTCCGTCCCAGGCACCGTGTCCCCTCCGCCGGAGGTGTCCGCGGTCGTGAAGCCCACGGCATCCTTGAACCATGCGTCCTTGTCGTACTTCATGAACTCCCCTCCAATAAGAGCCCTGTAGTTCCCGACGCGCTGCGTCTTGGTGCTCGTGCTGCCCCCTATGGCGGTGGCGAGGTCGACAAGCAGAGAGCTTCTCGCATCATCATCGACAGAGCGGCCCCGGTAGAGGTCAAAGAGACATCCCGCGGCATCGAGGAATCGTGGCTTGTTGTCAATGGAGGCATGGG
>MVRP01000121.1 GCA_002067405.1 Syntrophorhabdaceae bacterium PtaU1.Bin034
CGGACTAAGCCGGATAAGGGGCTCGGTGTGCGAAGCGCGTTGACAATCATGCGCGAAAGAACAATATTGTAAGGTGAGTTACCGATCGGCGGTTGGTCGTCATATAAGCGGAGGTGACGGGTGATCACGGAGAAAAAAGTTGTTGTTTATGCGACACCGACCTGCCCGTACTGCAAGAGGGTGAAACATTACCTCGATGAGAGAGGTGTCTCCTATCAGACGGTCGATGTCAGTGCCGACAAGGCTGCCCGTGATGAGATGATCAAGAAATCGGGCCAGATGAGCGTCCCGGTCACCGAGGTCGACGGCGTTATTATTGTCGGGTTCGACGAGGCAGCGTTGAAAAAACAATTGGATTTATAGGACCGGAAGGCTTCGAATGCACGACCTGATGATTTTGGGCGCCGGCCCTGCCGGCATGACGGCAGCGGTTTACGCTGCAAGGCAAAAAGCGGACACGCTTCTGCTGAGCAAGGATGTGGGCGGACAGGTAAACTGGACGCTTGGTATTGAGAATTATATGGGGTATCAATTTATCGAGGGTGTGGAACTGATTCAGAAGTTTGAGGAACAGGTAAGGAAGTTCCCCATAGAAATAAGGATAGGGAAAGATGTCAAAAGGCTGATCCGTGTTCGCAACGGCTTTGAAGTTGAGGCCGACGGCGAACGCCACTCCGCGCGTACCGTTATAGTATGTACGGGAAAGCGACCTAAGACCCTGAACGTACCGGGAGAAGAAAAGCTGCGGGGCAGGGGGGTCACGTATTGCGAGGTATGCGACGGACCGCTCTTTCAGGGAATGGATGTTGCCGTTATAGGCGGGGGTAATTCCGCACTGGAAGCAGCCGACAATCTGACGAGGATAGCGAACCATGTGAGCCTCGTGTCCATCAGCCCCCTTACCGGAGACAACATATTGATAGAAAAGGTGAAAGAATCGGGGAAGATAACGGTCATGACGCAGCACCAGACCCTTGAGGTCACGGGAGACGGAAGCGTTTCGGGCATAAGAATCAGAGACCTGGCGAGCGGACAGGAAAAGGATCTGCCGGTAGGCGGTGTGTTCGTGGAAATAGGTCTGATGCCGAACTCCGACTTTGTACGGGATGTCCTTACGCTGAATGAGCTTGGAGAAATTCAGGTAAACTGCGCTTGTGAAACAGAGATCGCAGGGCTCTATGCGGCAGGTGATGTAACGAACGTGCCAGCAAAGCAGATAGTGGTGGCAGCAGGGGAGGGTGCTAAAGCGGCCATACAGGCGCATCAGTTCCTCCAAAAATGTATTTAGGCAGTACACTGTCCTGGATACAGTCCCGGAGATCGGGCTTGTATCCAATCCTTCGACTGACGTCCTGAAACGCATCCGAATCGCATCTCATTTGGGGCCGTTTTTCCCGTAAAATCCTTTTTGAAGCCGGCGCTGAAAAAAAGCCCTTAATTTTGAGCAAAAGGAGAGGGTCAAAAACGGAGGTCACTAAGTGTCCGATTTCTTTACAGATTTTTGCGGGCCCTGAAAGCTGTCTGATGTGGGGAAGAAATATTCGAATTTACGAATAGTTATTGAAACGATTGCGCTTTTTGAGTTGCCTAAGGAGAAGGCAGAATGTAAAAAGGATAATAAGTAAACGGTGTTAGGAGGGGAGTTCGACAAGTTTTCTACAAGTTGTGAACATTTTTTGTGGAAAGAATGGGTAACAGTGGGAAATTACTCACAAAGGCTCACGATGATCATGAAGGGGCCTTACTCGCCTATACGATAGGCCATTCGACCCACCCGCTGCCGGAGTTTACCCGGTTGCTTCATGCGCATTCTATCGAAGTGGTTGCCGACGTGCGCACCATCCCGCGCTCGCGGCACAACCCGCAGTTCAATGTCGAGACGCTGCCTTCCGATCTCAAGGAGGAAGGCATTGCCTACGAGCACATGAAGGGGCTTGGAGGGCTGAGAAAGGCACAAAGGGATTCCGTTAACACCGGCTGGCGAAACGCATCCTTTCGCGGCTTTGCGGACTACATGCAGACCGGGGAATTCACGGAGCATTTTGAGAGGCTTGTTGGCATGATCGAGAGCAGGCGAACGGTGATCATGTGCGCCGAGGCCCTACCCTGGCGATGTCACCGCTTGTTGATCTCGGATGCGCTCGTTGTCAGGGGAGTAAAGGTTTTTCACATCTCGGGTGACGGCAAGGCCGGTCCTCACACGCTCACTTCCTTTGCACGCGTAAAGGGGGCCTCGCTTACGTATCCCGGATAGAGGCGGCAACCGGTCACTTCGTGCGGTCAGGCCCGAAACGGCGTAATTTATTCCTCTATACTGTCTTTTGCACAGGTGATCACGAGACGCCACATAGTACCGTGCAAGGCGACGGTCCGCCAGTGGGCTATCTTTGTCACCGGCGGTTCGGAGTCCTTGCGATAGAACCGGTACCCGCCCGTGCCCCGGTTGGTGGAGGCGACCTTTCCGGCCAGGGCAACGAGTTCGGGAAAAGGTTTATACAAAGGATCATGAAAAACATTCAATCCGATCTGCTTGGGATCCACGTCGTAGATCATCATGCCGTCGGTCTGCATAAGGAAAATATCGACCGGCAGGTTTGACGCGACCGGCCCGATGATGCTGGACAACAAATACTCCGGGGCAAACAGTGCGGACACGGACCCCGCGAACTGACGGTCCGGCGAGAATACGGGATGATGGATGACCACCGCCTCCGGACCTTCGACTGAGCGGAACGAACCGCTCAACACCGGTTTTCCGGTTTTGAACAGCTTGATCATGTGCGCCTGCGAACTGATGTCGGCACCTTCGGATGCTTTGTGCTCAGGTGGCTCAACGGCCAGCATGATCCCCTTATTGCTCACCGTTTCACAGTCGATAATATACGGATTCGTCGCATACAGCCGCTTGAGCACCTCACGGGCATCATCGCCTTTCAGGTCTTTGCCTGACAGCGCCTGCGCACTGCGCTGAAGATCGCTGTCCAGCGTGCGCAATACCGTCGTAATCTCTCCCTGCAGCCGGGACAGAATGTCCTGCAGGTCCTTCCGGGATAGCACGTGCTTATACTCGCTCACCACGGGAACCACCAATTCTCCTGAAACGATCTTCGCCTGCAAGGCCACAACCCTGTCGTGGATGTCGCGAGGGATCAGCTTCATATTTTTGTCGTTATAGACAAACCCGACGCCCTCCTCTCTCAGACCGAAGATCTTCAAACCTCCCGAGAATTCTCCCCGGACAAAGGACCTCACGCTTTCGAATACCGCAACATCTATGTTCTTGGTCATGCTTGTCAGGACAAGTCCCGGCGCCTCTGTGTCCTGATCGACGTCGACGCCGATCGCCAGCTTCTTCATCTTCTTCGCCGCCCGGAAGAGGCCTGCACCCGTTGCCCCCGACGCGTGATAAATGATGTCCACGCCTGCTCCATACATGCCCGCTGCGATACGATACCCCTTTTGAGGATCGTTAAACGCCTGGCCCGTTATACCGGCAAATTTTGAAGAGATACGAATATCAGGACGGACGGCCCTCGCGCCGGCGACATAACCGGCCTGGAATTTTCGAATGATAGGATTGTCCATACCGCCGATGAAACCGATCTTCCCCGTTTTGCTCTTCAGGGCGGCAATGGCGCCGACCAGATAGGAACCTTCTTCTTCCTTGAACACCAGTCCTGCCAGATTTGCAGGTATCGGCGCTGTCCTGCCCTTGTCGTCGTGCTTCACGGTATAGTCGATACAGGCGAATTTCTTTTGGGGATATTGAACGGCCAGTTTGCTGAACTTGTCCGAAAACGCGAACCCCACGCCGATAATCATCCCAACGTCGGAAGTCGCCACCTGGTTCAGGGCCTGTTCTATCTCCAGACTCCTCCTGTGCTCGACATAGACCGCCTTCACGCCCAGCGCATCGACTGCCTTTTCCAACCCCTTGTACGCGGAGTCGTTGAATCCGCCGTCCCCTCTGCCGGCTGTATCGAAAACGAGCGCGACCTTGGGAGGGTGTGGATTCGGTACGGGGGGATTCTGTGCTGCAACAAAAGGCACTGCTAAAGTCAGCACCAAAGAAAAGACCGACACCAACAATATTATTTTTTTTCTTTTCATCCGTGTCTCCAATCTTCAAAGGGCGGCCGGAAGGCCCGTGATACGCACCAGATAGCAAGGGCAGCGCGCTTGTTCGCAAAAAAGGTAGTATCACAACGGGGGCATCTCAGACAAGACAAATCTGTTACAGGACGCCATGTCGCAACTCCCTTTACTCGCCGTGCGACGCATTGACGATCGACTGCAAAAATAGGATATTGAAAGGACAAGGTTCATGACAGAAAAGAATTTTGGTGCGGGTCATGAAAGACCACGGTAACATCTTGGCGCTTTTTCATCCCCTTGTCGAGAAGTGGTTCAGGGAGCGGCTGGGTGCGCCAACCGATATCCAGGCAAAGGCCTGGCCCGAGATCACAAAGGGCAGGCATGCCCTTGTGACGGCGCCGACAGGCAGCGGCAAGACCCTGACCGCCTTCCTCTGGGCGATAGACCGGCTTATTACGGGTGCATGGTCTCCGGGACAGACGCGCGTCCTCTATGTATCGCCGCTGAAGGCGCTCAACAACGACATCCGGCGGAACCTGACTACGCCTCTTGAGGAGCTTGCCACCCGCTTCCGGCAGGCCGGCCAGGCGTTCCCGCAAATAAGCGTCCTCACGCGAAACGGCGATACGCCCGCTGAAGAACGACGGCAGATGCTCAAGCATCCCCCGGAAATTCTCATCACCACGCCGGAGAGCCTGAATATTATCCTGAGCTCCCGGAGCGGGCGGGCCATGCTTTCAGGGATCGCCACGGTCATCCTCGATGAAATCCACGCCGTGGTGGGTACCAAGCGGGGAACGCACCTGATCACGGCCGTTGACCGCCTCATGAGACTCACCGGCGAGTTCCAGCGCATTGCCCTGTCAGCCACGGTGAGACCCCTGGAGACCGTGGCTGATTTTGTGGGCGGATACGTGCAGGCAGGAGACGCCGGATCAGAACGTTATGAGAAGCGTCACGTCGAGATCATCCGTTCAACGGACAGGAAACGTAATACCGTCAATGTCTGCTTTCCAAAAGACGCCCGGGAACAGTTGGTGGACGGGTCTTGGTGGCCGGTGCTCGTTGAGGCTTTCAAAGAGATTATCAGGGCGCACCGCTCGACCCTGCTCTTTGTCAACAGCCGCAGGACCGCGGAGAAGGTCACGCGCCTGATCAACGAGGGTGAGTCCCGGGAACTCGCCTATGCGCACCACGGCTCGCTGTCCCGGGAGATCCGCCTTGCCGTTGAACAACGGCTGAAAGAGGGTGAGCTCAAAGCCATCGTTGCCACAAGCTCGCTCGAGCTCGGGATCGACATCGGTGATCTCGACCGGGTGATCCTCATCGAAACCCCGCCTGCAATCTCCTCCGCTATCCAGCGTATCGGGCGCTCGGGCCACCGGGTAGGGGGCACGAGCCGGGGGCTGCTTTACCCCACACACGGTCGTGATTTCCTGAACGCTGCCGTTATGGCGAAGAGCGTGACCGAGCAGGATATCGAACCAATCATTCCTATCGAGGCGCCCCTCGACGTCCTTGCCCAGGTGCTCGTCTCCATGGTGAGTCTCGAAAGGTGGGATGTGGACGAGCTTTTCGCCTTCATCAGGACCAGCTACCCTTACCGCCGTCTCTCACGCAGGCAGTTTGACCTTGTCCTCTCCATGCTTGCGGGCAGGTACGCAGAGACAAGGCTCAGGGAGCTGAAACCGCGCATTTCGATCGACAGGGTCGACAACACGGTCCACGGCAGGGAAGGGGTGCAAAGGCTGATCTACATGTCGGGCGGGACCATTCCTGACAGGGGATACTATGACCTGCGCCTGGAAGAATCCCATGCGAAGATCGGCGAGCTGGACGAAGAGTTCGTCTGGGAGCGGAGCATCGGAGATACCTTCAGTCTGGGGCCGCATGCCTGGCGCATCCAGCGGATCACGTCCAGCGATGTGGAGGTTGTCCCGACCGAGAGCAGACCGGGCATCTTTCCTTTCTGGAAGGCGGAAGACATGAACCGGGATTTTCAGTTTTCGGAGAAGATACTCCTCTTTCTCGAGCGCGTGAACGACCGTATCGACAGCCCGTCCCTGCGTGACGAGCTCCTCCGCGACTATTTCCTGAACGGTCCGGCCGCCGACGAGCTGATAGCTTATCTGAGGCGGCAGCGTGAGATGACCGGAGCCGATCTCCCCCATCGCCATCATCTGCTCATCGAGCATTTTGAGGACCCCCTGAATACATCGGACATGAAGCAGGTGATACTCCACACCGTATGGGGCGGCAGGGTCAACCGGCCCTTCGGCCTCGCCCTGCAGGCGGCATGGGAGGAAAAATATCATTACCATCTCGAAATCATCGATAACAACGATTGTATCCTCCTCATGCTCCCCCACGAATTTTCAGACGAGGATATCTTTTCTCTGGTGACCCCCGAGAACCTGGAGAGGCTGCTCCGCCGGACGCTCGAAAAGAGCGGATTCTTCGGGGCCAGGTTCCGGGAGAATGCCGGCCGTGCACTCCTGCTTCCACGGGCGAGCTTTAAAAAGCGCCTGCCCTTGTGGCTCAATCGCCTGCGCTCAAAGAAACTTATGGATGCGGTGCTTCAATATGCCGATTTCCCCATCCTTCTTGAGACATGGCGAACCTGCCTGCAGGACGAGTTTGACCTCATGAACCTGCGAAAACTGCTCGACGAGGTCCGGGCAGGGCAGATAAGGCTGACGGAGGCCACCACGACGACGGCATCTCCCTTTGCGGACGGCCTCATTTGGAAGCAGACCAATACGTACATGTACGAAGACGACACGTCCCGCTCCGGCAAATCTTCACGGTTAAGCGCGGAACTCCTGAAGGAGGTCCTCTTTTCCGCGTCCCTACGGCCCCGCATCCCCCGGAACCTGGTTGAGAGCCTCGAAGCGAAGCTTCAGCGGACAGCCTCCGGCTATGCGCCGCGGTCTGCGGACGATCTCCTCGACTGGGCCAAAGAGCGTCTCCTCATACCTAAGGCCGAGTGGGAGAAGCTCCTGAACGCAGTGGAACGAGATCATGAACTGCCGGTTGCGGAGGCGATCGGACCGATAAAGGATAAGCTCCTTTCCATCCGAATGCCCCGCGCGTCAACGGGGATGGTCTGCGCCCTGGAGAATCTGGACCGCGTGGCCCGGTCTTTTGACACCTCTACCCGTGAACTGGACGCCCGGGACATACTTACCGGCAAGCCGACCCGGGCAAAAACGCTTAGCAGCCGGGAAGGCGTTACCGGTCCCAATGGCTCGCTCTCCGATATTCTTTTGCAGTGGCTCTCTTTCTATGGACCCATCCGGAAGTCTTCGCTGCGAGAGACCCTCGGCCTTGATGAATCCACCCTGGATGAGTTGCTGGCGGGTCTTGCGGAGACAGAGGCGGTGATCCTCGATCTCCTTACCGAATCGGCTGAAGAGCCGGAAATCTGCGACCGGGAGAACCTGGAGACCCTCCTGAGGATGGCAAGGAGATCGAGGCAACCTTCGTTCAGGGCGTTGCCCATAGACCATCTTCCTCTGTTTCTCGCTGCCTGGCAGGGTCTCATCACGCCGGGCGAGAACCTCGATGATCTGCAGGACCGCTTGGATCAGCTCTTCGGCTACCCGGCCCAGGCAGAGGCATGGGAGAAATACCTCCTGCCGGCCCGGTTATCGCCCTACTACGGCTCCTGGCTGGACAGCCTCATGCAGGGAAGCGGCCTGTTGTGGTTCGGATGGGGGAACAAGAAACTAAGCTTCGCCTTTGATGAGGACCTGGAGCTTTTTCTCGATCCGGATGGCAGCCGTGATGCGGAAGGAGCGGAAGGAAAGACGGCTTCCGATGACCTTTCGCGCCTCTTCCCGAGGTTGATCGGGCGGTATAGCCTGCCGGACATTGCGAAGTTCTTCGGATCGGACAGCCGCTCGGTCACAAAGAAACTATGGGACCTTGCCTGGCGCGGGCGCGTGACGAACGACACCTTTGCGGCCGTGCGCCAAGGAATACTGACGGATTTCGCGCCCGTTGATCTGAAAAGCGGCCGCCGGAGACCTTTCCGCGCCGGGCGCACCAGGTGGGGCGCTGTGCAGCCATTCCCGGGAAGCTGGCACGTCCTCGGCAGTGAAGGGATCGAAAGGGACCCGATCGACGAGGCCGAGCTGGTCAAAGACCGCGTCCGTCAACTCCTGAAGCGCTACGGCATCCTTTTCAGGGAACTCACCGCGTACGAACTGCCTTTCCTCCAGTGGTCCGCGATCTTCAAGGCCCTCAGAATAATGGAACTCTCCGGAGAAATACTTTCGGGCCACTTTTTTGAAGGCATTCCCGGCGTCCAGTTCATCTCCCATGAGGCATTCAGGTTCCTGAGCGAGCCACTTCCCGAAGACCGGGTTTACTGGATGAACGCCGTTGACCCGGCCTCGATGTCCGGCATCAGGCTGGAGGCGCTCAAGGGTGTCTTGCCCAGCCGCATCCCTTCGACCCACCTGGTATATCGAGGGAAGAAGCTCGTCGCCATTTCGCGGCGAAGCGGCAGCATCCTGACGTTTCATGTGCCGCCCGATGACCCCCGCATCGCCGACTATCTCTCCTTTTTCAAGGTGCTCCTCGGCCGGGAATTCAGCCCCGAAACGTTTGTTGCGGTGGAGACGATCAACGGAAAACCCGCACCGGAAAGCGATTACGCCGGAATAATGAAGGAATTCGGCTTCTCCCGTGGGTACAAGGCACTAGAACTCACGAAGAGATATTCCTGATCTCTTTCTATTAATGGGGCTCGCGTCGCCCCCTCCACGCGACCGCCTGGCGGTGCCCGGCCGGATGGAGCCTTCCTCTCAATGGCTCGCTTTGCTCGCTCGTAGATTCCCACTGCAGCTTTCATCTGTTTTTGGCGGTTGACAAAACAATTTCAACTGGGGTACAGTATGCACACAGGAACCGCAAATTATACGTATGGAGCCGGTGATATCATGACGGAGACCAAGTTTATCGGCAGGGGAGGACAGGGGGCCGTTATCGCGTCCCAGATCCTGGCAAAGGTATTTTTCATGATGGGTAAGTACCCCCAATGCTTCTCCGTGTTTGGGGGTGAGAGGCGCGGAGCGCCGGTGGCAAGCTTTCTCAGGGTTGATGACAAAAAGATCCTTCTCAAGTGCGAGATCAAAAGGGCGGACGAAATGGTCTATATGGCCCCTGATCTCGTTGACGAGAAAGAGATCGAAGCGACGCTCAAGCCGGGAGGACTGATCCTTATCAATAACGCGTTGACCAATAATGAATTTAAACCCTTGCGGAAATTTCGCCTGGCCCTGGTAGACGCTCTTTCCATCTCGGAAGGATTGGGCATGGGTGCCACCATCAACACCGCGATACTCGGGGCGTACGCCCGGGCCAACGGCGGCGTGCCCATGGAATATCTGGAGCAGGCTATCAGGGATACGGTCCCGGCGAAAGTCGAGCAGAATGTCGCTGCTGCCAAAAGGGCATATGAGCGGACGTTGGTCGTTTCGTAGTGCGGCCGGCGCTCAGGGAGTGGCCTGAATGAGCGATTTTGAGATAACTATCGAAGACCTGAAACCGATATCTCCTTTCTCGCAGGGCTCTACGGAGATATTTCTCACAGGCCTGTGGAGCGGCAGAAAACCCGTTTATGGCGACAAGACTTCTCCGTGCCGCCAGGCATGCCCGATCGGGAACGATATTTCGAGGTCTTTCTACTATGCGTCAAAGGGTGAATATGACCGGGCCCTGAAGATATATCGCGAGGACAATCCCCTTCCGGGGGTATGCGGGAGGGTTTGTTATCATCCGTGCGAAGCGGGCTGCAATCGCAGGGATTTTGACGAGGCGATCAATATCAGGGGTTTCGAACGTTTTCTTGCCGACCACGGTAAGGTGGACATAAAAAGGGTCGTTCCTGCAAGAAAGAGAAAGGAGAGGGTCGCAGTGATCGGATCGGGACCCGCCGGTCTCGGGGCCGCTTATCACCTCGCGCGGCTCGGCTATGGGGTCACGGTCTTTGAAGCACTTCAGGAGCCCGGAGGAATGTTGATGTACGGCATCCCCGAGTACCGCCTTCCCAAGGAGGTCCTCCGGCAGGAGATAGGCCATATCCGTGACCTGGGGGTTGAAATCAGGACGGGTGTCCGGGTCGGGAAAGACATTCTTTTTGAAAACCTTAAAAAAGAGTACCAGGCAACGTTTATTGCCATCGGTGCCCATGCCGGGATGCCGCTCGGGATTGAGGGGGAGGATTTGCCCGGCGTGGCGGAAGGAATAGAATTCCTGAGGAGCGTTGCCCGGGGCGAAAAACTGAACGTGGGGAAGAGAGTCGCGATCATCGGCGGCGGAAATACGGCGATAGACTGCGCCCGCAGCGCCCGGCGAATGGGCGCGGAGAACGTGACCGTCATATACAGGCGATCGAGAGCTGAAATGCCGGCCCTTCCGGAAGATGTGCATGCTGCCGAGGCAGAAGGGATAAAAATCGAGATGCTCGCTTTGCCAAAACGGCTGGTAGCGGAAAACGGGCGGCTTACCGCCGTCGAATTGATAAAGATGAGGCTGGGAGCATCCGACTCGAGCGGCAGACCTCAGCCTGTTGCGATTGAAGGGTCTGAGTATGTCGTTCCGATGGATATGCTGATCGCTGCCGTGGGTCAGACCCCTGAGTCGGACTTAAGAGAGGGAGCAGGACTTTCGTGGAACAAGAGAGGCATGATCGACGTTTCCGGAAGCTCCGCCCTGACGGGTATGGAAGGCGTATTTGCAGGAGGCGACTGCGCCGGGACAAAAGCCTTTGTCGCGGATGCCATTGCGAGCGGCAAGAGAGGAGCGCTGGCGATTTACTGTTATCTGGAAGGTAAGGATGT
Organism: Syntrophorhabdaceae bacterium PtaU1.Bin034; assembly: GCA_002067405.1. The sequence continues at coordinate 10,944 of MVRP01000121.1, forward strand.
GAATAAGGAATTTGAGAATCACCGCATCGGGACTGCCGCATCATTTTCTTTCCAGCATTTTCTTGACCCGGACAGATATCTCTCGGACCTCAAAAAAATCGTTCCGTACGAGAAGGTGAACACCCTCTGTTTCTCGCATGCCCCAAGGAATGACAATCCTGACGGAGAGCAGCCGGGAGAGGGCGTCAAGACGTTCGGGGAAGTGGTGAGCGGCCTCGATCCGGCCCTGATGTCGGCCGAAGTAGAGCGTTGCTTCAAGTGCGGCACCTGCACGAGGTGTGATTTCTGTTTCCTTATCTGTCCCGATATTTCCATTATGAAGGAGGAGGACGGGTACAGGGTGAGGACCGACTATTGTAAGGGGTGCAGCATTTGCGCGACCAGCTGCCCGCGAAACGTGATCGAGATCGGAGGTGGCAGATGAAGACGCTCCTGCAAGGCAACTATGCGGTGGCAGAAGCGGTCAGGCTCGCCCGGGTGCAGTTTGTTGCTGCCTATCCCATTACCCCTCAGACGCCGATCTACGAGAGGCTCTCCGATATGGAACTGGAGGGCAAGCTCACGGGCATCATGATGCGGACCGAATCGGAGCATTCCGCGATGGCCGCCTGTATCTCGGCCTCACTCACCGGTGTGCGGACCTTCACGGCCACGGCCTCTCAGGGAATTGCGCTGATGCATGAAATGCTTCATTTTGCGGCGGGAAACAGGGTTCCCGTGGTTATGTGCAACGTGAACCGTGTGATCGCGATCCCGTGGGCTTTCGGAAGCGACCAGTCAGACAGCCTTTCGCAGCGGGATACCGGATGGATGCAATTCTACTGCGAAGACGCCCAGGAAGCGGTGGACACCGTTATCCAGGCGTACAAGATTGCCGAGCAGGTTTTTTTTCCCGTCATGGTAGCGATTGACGGTTTTTTTACCTCCCACTTTCTCGAACCTATAGAAATACCCGATCAGGAGGCGGTCGACGCATTTCTTCCCCCACCGACTATTCCGACCCGCTTCGACGTGTGCAATCCCGCCTACGTCGGTAACGTCGTGAGCCCTGATGCGTACATGGTGTTCAGGGAGAGAAGCTTTGAGGATATGGAGAAGACGAGACCGGTGATCAGACAGGTCAACAAAGAATATCAGGAGATTATGGGCCGGGGATACGAGGTGATAGAGACGGTCGATACGGACGACGCAGAGGTCGTCCTTGTGACGAGCGGGGCCATGACGAGCACTGCCCGGGTAGCGATACAGTCGCTCCGCGATAAGGGCTACAAGACCGGTCTCCTCAAAATGAAGCTCTTCAGGCCCTTTCCTTCACGGGAGGTGCGGGA
>MVRP01000122.1 GCA_002067405.1 Syntrophorhabdaceae bacterium PtaU1.Bin034
AGGGGTTAGCATGGTGTCTACCCAGCCTGCCTCGACCCCTTTGCACATTCCGACTGCCATGTCGCCGTCGCCGGCTTCCAGGCACTTTTCCATTACCGCTCTCACTTCCGCTTCTATCATCGCCTCTTCGAGCCTTAGCTTGTCACTGTCGGCGATCCTCTGGCTGCCCATCAAGGTGACAAGCTGTCGTGCCAGTCTGACCGATCCGGCCATGCCTTCTTTTGTGGGCGTGGCAAACGCTTCATCCCGGCACTTCAAAATGACACCGGGGAACCCGCCCATCATGGTAATGATGGCATTCCATGCGATCATTGCATCTGCCTCTTCGGCTCTGGGGGGCCACGCTCCCAAAAATGCAAAACCACCGGCAAAAAATTCCACATCTTCATATCCGAAGCGTCTGCAATATTCGTAACAGAGCTTTTCCGTCACCCTGATCATGGCAATATCCTGGATCATGTTCATGTTGAGCCCATGCTCGATGAACTGATATTTCACGCCCTGTTCCGCGGCAAGCAAGGATTCTGAGACACATACGAATGACCGGTAACCGGGGCTGTCGTATCCACTAAGGTTGCATGCATTCCATGGACATTGCGGCACGCCGTTCTCCGTGTATATGCCGGCAAGGCGTGCTTCGTACTGGTTTACCTTTATTTCTTCCTCCAACGGTATGTTCTTGCAGTGCGCGATCACTTCCTGAAGTGTCCTTGTGGAACATGCATTCCACCCGGCCGCCAGAGCAATTTCCGATGCCAAACGGGCGTCTTCGTCGGCCGCATTCAGGCTGATCCCTGTTTGTGTCGCCTTAAAGACCTTCCGTGCTTCCTCTACTCCGAAATTGACTATCGGCCAGCCGTTGAGCATGGACATCCCTTCTTTCCTGCTCCGCTCTATGCCGGCTGCGGCACTCTTGAAGTCCAGCTTTCGGGTATAAGAGTCTGAGTGGATATGCCATAAACCTTCAGGCGCCAGGTCGGAGTGTTCTTCCACGTACTGCAAACCCTCGATTACAAGCTCGGTGAGAGCACGTCCGAATTGGGGAATAAGAAGATGGGTGCCTTTTTCTTTAGCTTCTTTCAGTTTCAGTGCATAGTTCTTGCCTTGTGACAGCTCTTTCGCTATTTCAATGCACTCCCATATATTCTCGATTGCTTTTCCTGTTTCCCACATGGGCAGCACTTCTTCTTTCCGTATCTTGAAGAATTCGTCGTCTGTCAGCCGCCTGTTTTTGATCTCTTCAGCCATCTTGTCTCCTTTGTTTTGTTTCTTAGAAACCGTGTATCACTCTGCAGTTGCAGCTCTCCTTCTATTCTCAACCTGCCAATGTCAAAGGCATAAGTTCTCGAACATCCTTCACTTCCTCAAGCAGGTCAACGAAAGAAATGATTTGTGCTTGCTTCTCGGGAGACAGGGGTTTCCTCGCATAACTCATGCAATCCCTGAAATGTTCAAGATGCTCCTCCCTGGTCATGGGGTTCTCAGGCATACCCGGCGCAAACTCTACAAGCTTCTCAAAAACACCGTCTGTATCCACAATTTTTACATGGGCACTCAGGGTAGATTCCGTGCCCTGCCCCATCATAAACGAGTCCGGAATGACGCGGATCTTCTCCACAAGTTCCATTATCCTCGGATCTCTTATTGATGATTCTTCAAAATCCTCAAGTTTCGACCGGCCGCGCAGGATCGCATTGGCCACACAGTATTGAATATTGAACTGCGCGTCGACCCTGGGGTTCCCCCCTATTTTGAAGTCATGCCCCACAAGCTTATGGCTATATGGCGTAACCCTTACCTCGATGCTCTTTATATCCTTTGGTGAAAAACCTCCTTCTTTCTCCTTCACAAGCTCAAGGGTTGCATTCGTGGCGCTTAACGTGCAGCCGCAGCTTGGATACTTTTTGCACAAGGCTTTATGGACCAGAAAGGTCTTTCCCAGGTTCCTGGTCAAGTCCTCGGGTGTAAATTTGTCCTTTCCGTACAGGTGAAGATATCCGTAAATACCCTTAATGAAATTTTCAGGGCCCGTAATACCTCTCTGTGCCAACTGTGCGCAGATAATTGCGTTCTGAGAGGTAAACCCTTGAATTGACGCTACAGCCAAAGAACCGTCGATATTAGATTGAAAGCTCCCGCCGGACCGGTTAAAGGCAAGGGCTAACGCATCACGCATCTGCATCACGTTTAGCCCAATGATACGACCGGCAGTCGCAGAAGCCCCTATCACGCTGAGAATGCCGGTGGGATCGAAACCGTCAAACAACGAACATGATGCGAGGTTTGCAATTATCTCCGCACCAATGGTAACGGCGACAATGAATTCTTTTCCGCTACAGCCGCCCGCGAGTTCGGCTGCTGCGAGGGCAGTGGGGATTACCGATGCCCCTACATGCACTCCGGGGGGCATGCCGTCTTCATAGTCGAGTGCGCGTGCCATAACGCTGTTGGCAAACGCGGCATTGTACGCAGGCACTTTGTTCCCATAGACAAAAATAGTTGCTTCTTCCTTTCCGCCCCACTCCCGAGCCAGGTCCACGGCGATACTTGAATCTATCTGCGTCGCTCCGGCGACAGCCGTTCCCACGACGCCCAGTATCAGGCTTTTTACGAAATCGACCGTGGCACGTGGAAATTCCTCGTACTGCGCATACGTGGCAAACTCTGCAAATCTTCTCTCAACCGGCATTAATTACCCCCTATTTCTTTTAGATTGTGTCCTTCCTGATCAAAATAACGACTCGACTCAGGGCTTCATGCCGAGATTTGTCGAGCATCAACGCACCCCATATCTTTGCTTTTCTAAGAGAGTGGGGAGCGCAAGGATATTTCGCACCCTGATGTTTCATTACTTTGTGGCTTACAATACCAATGGCAGGAAGCATCATCCACAAGACGCTTAACTGTGCTCACTATGCAGCTCTGTTAACTGCTTTATATTGCGGAAGATTTGTGTAAGTGCTATAAATTAATGCATATCTCGCCATGAGGAGACCCCCCATGAAGCTAAGCCAATATATCCCTAATTCTCCATATGTAGCAGACAGTCTCAAGGATTATCCCGAAGAGCTATCTTTACTCTTGCCTATCTCCAAATCAAAGAAGTGCAAGGCAGGGGAATTGATTTATGTGCAGGGGCAAGCAAGCAGGCGCGAACTCTATGTCGTTGAACAAGGCAAGGTAAAGATAAGCATTCTCAGCGAGGATGGCTCCGAAAGGCTCCTTAACATTTTGGAGAATAACACTATATTCGGTTATGGAGTAGCCTTTGACGAATATCCGTATTACACGACGGCAACAGCAATGGAAGAAACAACGCTGAGGGTTATAGATGCCAAGGATTTTCTCGATCTTGCCGAAAAACATCCGAAGCTATTTTTTATAATGTTTTTGGCATATTCGAGAGTTGCAAGAATGCTCGTACTTTTGATAGAAGACTTTTCTTTCCTCGATGCCGAAAAGAGGGTAGCCCATATGATATGTAAGCTTGCCCACGAAGTGGGGCAAAAAACACCAAAAGGTGTGATAATAAGAAAAAAGGTGACGCAGGAACATGTTGCCAGCCTTACGGGGCTTTCAAGGGTCTCTGTCTCGCTTGCTCTCAATCACTTCGAGGATCTCGACATTATAAAGAAGAAGAGACATGTCATGCTGATTCTGGACATTCAGAAATTAGAGGCTTTGGTAGGGGGAGTGGAGTCTCCGGAAAACCTACCGCATGTGTGTTGGTAAACTGCGTGGCTGTGCATTCCCCAACTTCCTCGTTAAGGGATCTCTTTCTTAATGGCAAAGCCTTCCAGGACCATCTCCAAAGCAGAATCACAAATTTCATTCACCTCATTCTTCCGTTTGTAGTCAAACCAGCGACCGATCGACACAATCATTCCCAACGCCAAAAGCGATGCTCGTGACGATTTAAGCCCACTTTTCGCTATGCCTGCCGATCGAAGCTCGTCCAGAGTGTCCCGGAGTAAGAGATAAGGTTTTATCCATTCTTCTTTAATTTGATGGAAGCGTTTATCCTTGAAGATTTTCTGGTTATCTATAAGCACCGTAAGTTCAGGGTGAAGGCAGATCGTCTTTGCAAAAGTCCGAATCATGTATACCAGCCGTTCGTAAGGATCATTCAAAGAAAAGGCCTCTTTCATGCATGGAGTGAAATGCGCTTCTATGGCATCCACATAAACCGATCGGATAAGACTCTCTTTATTTGTAAAATGGTGGTATAAGGTCGGCCTTGACAGATCCGCGGCAGCACATATATTGCTCGTGGAAACCGAGCGCAAATCACCCTTACTCACAAGAAGGCGATAAGTCGCTTTCAGAATCTGCTGTTTGGTTTTCTTGCTGACTTTCTCTCTTTTTCCCGGTTTTTTCACATATTTATATCTTTACGAAGTCCTTATTCATGCCCGTTCCTTCCTTTAACAACCTTGAAAAAGATTCGCCCAGAACTTGATCATACCCATCACGGTGTATCTGTTGTGGTCGCCAACCTGGACAAAAATTTCTGCGTTATCAAACAAGACCTGGCTCAGTTCTTCATTCGACAGTTTGTCGAAATCTGAAATGGTTGTAGGGCCTACGCCGCTACCCACTGCTCTCCCTTGCCAGCGCTCCGGACATATTCTCATTACTGCATTTCCTCCTTACGTCAAACACCCGTTTTCATATCTCTACGGAACCTCCAATAGGAATATACATAGCCTTTATGTCCGGATATTCTTTTTCCATGATCTCCATAAACAACTTTACTTTTTTGTAGGAATCCTGAACCGGAAACTGTTTCAAGAACTCCCGGTATCCTTCAGGGTCAGCGGCATCCGAAACATCTTTAGGGAAATCGTGGCAGGGAATCACAAATTTGCAGCCGGTCATCCGCGCAGCATAAGCTGCTTGTTCAGGCTCCATAAACAATACGCCGGTCACTGGAAGAATCGAAACAAGAGGCTTATGATACTCGCCTACCACGAACTTCATATCGGCTGTTAATCCAGTATCGCCACTAATGTAAACTTTTTGCTTGTTTTCAAATTCTACGACAAACCCTGCGGCGGTTCCCGCCACCTCCGACTTTCCACCAGGCAAGATTTCTGAGTTAGTATGAGATGCGGGAACCATTGAGAATTTTACTCCGAAGAGGTCCACACAAGCGCCAAAATTTGTGGGGACGGCATTCTTTACGCCACGCTGTAAAAGCGATAGAGCATACTCAAATTGTCCTACCACAAAAGCTTTCTCGTTCTGCGCCACAATTTCCATTACTCCCGAAGCGTGATCGAAATGGGCATGCGTCACAATAACTACATCGATCTCTTCTATTTTATCGGGTGCTTTTTCTGCCAATGGCCAGAAAGGATCATTCGTGAGCCATGGATCAACCATTATCACTTTCCCCTGCGGTGAATAGAATTTAAAACTACTCGTGCTGAGCCTCTGAATCTTCATAATTCTTCACCATCAAAGAGAAGATATTTTTTGAAATCGCTGTTGTCGCTACCTCTGCCCGCCACGGCCATATCCTCATGTTTTTCGATATCGTTCTTTCAGCTCTCTCTTTAAGATCTTTCCTTGAGGATTCTTTGGTAGATCTTCCACAAATTCTAGGGACTTCGGCACCTTGTACCCGGCCAGGTACTGTTTACAGAAAGCTGCAATTTCCTGTGCAGTGCACTCCTGTCCTTCCTTCATCACTATCAATGCATGAACTCGTTCCACCCATTTGTCATCGGGAACGCCAATAACCGCACACTCCAATACGGCCCGGTGTCGGTAAAGGATTTCTTCAACTTCCCGAGGATAGACGTTCTCGCCGCCTGTAATGATCATGTCCTTTTTTCTATCGACGATATAAATGAATCCTTTTTCATCGTAGTAAGCCATGTCCCCGGTATAAACCCACCCGTCAATTACGGTGTGCGCCGTCTCATCCGGCATGCGCCAGTACCCTTCCATGAGGGACTTACTTCTCACGGCAATATCGCCGACAGTGTGAGGAGGTAGTTCGAAAAGGTTTTCGTCAACGATTTTTACGTGCACTCCTGGGCACGGCTGTCCGCAGGAAGCGAGTATTTTTAGTTCCTCTGGCGACTTATCAATCACCGAGTGAAACTCTTTCGGAAGAATTGTTATGTCAGGACCTGACTCGGTCTGACCGTACCCTTGTGCAAAGATCGGCCCAAATCGATCAATGCCCTTCCTCAACAATTCAAGTGGCATAGGAGAGGCAGCATAGTAGATCCGTTTCACGCTTTTCAGATCATATGCTGAATCAGCAAGGCTCAGCATGCTTACGAGATGGGTTGGCACGATATGGATATCAGTCGCTTTCTCGTCCTGAAGGGTCTTCAAAGTAGCCGCTGCATCATAAGACCGCTGGGTCATTATCACGTTGCTTGCGCCAACGTAGAAGAACGTCCAGAAATATGACCAACCTCCGATGTGGAACAAGGGCATGATCATTACATGTTTATCGTCGGGTTGGAAACCCAGAAGAAGAGCCTTTGTCCTCGTGTCTTCCAGCTTTCTGCGATGCGTGTAGACTGCTCCCTTAGGCACTCCCGTTGTTCCGCTGGTATAGAAAATGATGAATGGGTCGCCCTCCTCAACGAGAACTTCCGGCTCATTATCTGGATATTCGTCTACCCATTCTTGATAAGAAAGCATCCCTTCTGCGGTTCCTTCAATCGAAACATAATGATTCACGTTTTTGAAATCGGGACGCAAGTCGTTGGCTGCGGATACAAATTCGGGACCGATAAAAAGTGCCTTTATCTCCGAATAATTGACAATGTAACGCAGTTCCTCCGTCCCGAGCCTGGGATTAAATGGTGAGACTACGAATCCTCCTTTCATAGCAGCCCCGACCACTTCCGTGGACTCCAGACAGTTCCAGGAAAGAATGCCAATACCGTCGCCTTTTTTTAGCCCAATTGACTGAAGGGCGTGTACGAGGCGATTCACACGATTATTGAATTGCGAGAAGGACACCCGCGCTTGACCGCATATAAACGCTTCCTTGTTTGGATGAAGCAGGGCATTTCTATATATAACGTCAGCATAAGTGCCTATGCTGTATCGACTCAGTTCATTGAGAGCAAAAGTTTTCATCGATTTCACCTTATATAGTATTTTGGCCGGTCCTTTTCCAACCGTTGTTCCTTTAACCGCCGGCCAGGATTAGGATTTCCATCCGTATCGTATCCCCTTCATTCATGGTTCTATCCAACCCTTCCTTTATCTCGTAGATGGGTGAACCATTAAGTCGTATCTCCCAGATATCCGGGTCGTCTCTGTATCCCCCCGTGTGAGGATCAATTACTTGGGGAGCCACTATCTTTAGAACGTCACGTAGAGTAGCATCCTCTTGAACCTCGATAACAGGAGGAATCTCCGCTATGACGACGTTTGATGTAATGTAGATTTTCATTTGATCACCTTCGCCATCTCCAACCAGAAAAACCTGGCTTCGCAATCTCCCATCACTGCCTTGTCTCTCAAGGTTATTTTTTGGAGCCGCACAAGAAAGGGTGCCATCCGGTGCTATGGTTGAAGAGACTCGATCGTTGCTAATCCGGATTGCCTTTAGACCCATGGACATTTCCCACCCTTGGAACCTTTTATGTCTCGACCTCCAACGCGGTATGGCCCCTTCTATCATCTCCTGCGGCTCCTTCTGTCCTGTCACCTACATCCCCTTGAAGCCAAGCCTACGCGCTATGATCACATTCATGATCTCTGTGGTTCCGGCGAAGATCGATAGTGCGCGAGTCTCGCGGAAAAGGCGGCATATGCGGTATTCCTCACAGTAGCCGTAACCGCCGTGGAGCTGGAGCGCCTCATATGCAACCCTCTGGAGCATTTCGCCGAGCCATGCCTTGGCCATCGAGACCTTCATGGTGATGTCCTCACCATGTATGAAATCATCCAGGAGCACGTTGAAGAAGGTCCGGCCTATCTCCACTTCCGTAGCCATTTGGGCAAGTTTGAAGCCGTTTACCTGATGATCACCAATCCGCTTTCCGAAGGCCTCACGTTCCTTTGCATATTTGAGACCCTCCTTCAAGCATTCTTCCGCGTAAGTGATGATCTTGGTGCACACTTCGAGCCTTTCCTGGCACAGTTTCTCCATCATGTACTTGAACCCTTCACCCTCTTTACCGAGGAGGTTGCTTACCGGTACGCGGCAGTCCTCGTAGAAAAGCTCAGTCGTATCCTGCATGTGCCGTCCCATCTTATCGATCTGACGGCCACGATGGAAGCCGGGGCTATCGGTTTCTACGGCTATGAGGCTTATGTTCCTCGACGCCTTCGGGTCTTTAGAGTTGGAGTCTATTTTGCACGCCGTGACAATAACATCTGCAAAGGTGCCGTTTGTAATAAAAGTCTTTTGTCCGTTAATGACATAATGGTCTCCGTCGCGGACAGCCTTCGTTCGAATTGCGGCAAGGTCCGAACCTGCGTTGGGTTCCGTGAGGCCGACCGAGCAAATGGCGTCCCCGGTCGTGACCCTGGGCAACACTCGCTTCTTCAATTCCTCGGTACCGTAAGAATAAATGTAAGGCGCTGCGACATCACTACTGAGAGGCACGCCCACCGCCGCGCCATCTCCCCGTACCAGTTCCTCGTCAATCACCACGGAATACCGGAAATCCAGATTGGACCCTCCATACTCCTCAGGGAGCCACGGGGCCAGAAAGCCCTGCTTACCCATCTTCTTCCACAACTCACGGGGTACAGCCCTATTCTTCTCCCATTCTTCAAAGTTGGGAGTGATCTCCCTTGCCACGAATTTCCTGAATACCTGTCTGAAGTCTTTAATTTCCTGGCTTTCCTCGAAAAGCGACATACTTCTTCCTCCTCGTTTATTTCTGAATCGATCTATGTCTCGCAAACGACTTTTTATTGATACTTAGAAACCTTCCTGCTCATTGCTCAACCGATGCACCTGAATCTGCAAGACCGATAACGAAATCACTTCATCAAGAGATTCGGTAAATAAAGGGCAACACTTGGAAAAACGAATACGACAATTACAGCCACCAGAAGAGCAATCAGGAAGGGATAACAGCCACGGTAAATCACGCCCATAGACTCTTTCGTAATGTTCTTCACCACAAAGACACAAAGCGCCACGGGCGGCACGACCGAGCCGATGGCAACAGTAAGGGCCACCATTATTCCGGCCCATATAGGATCGTAGCCAAGGTTTATAATAGCCGGAAAGAAAATGGGGGTAGCCAAAATCATAAAAGCCACATCGTCGATAAAAGACCCTCCCACAAGGTAGATAAAAAGGATCAGGCCCATAATTAGCGAACGGTTCCAGCTTAGAGAGGATGTCCAGCCGGCAACCGCCTGGGGGATATCGGTAACGGCGATCAGATGGCCCAGGACTGTTGAGCACGCTACCATCGCGAGAACCATGCATGAAGTGCCGAGTGCTTCGGATAGAGCCTGGCAATAACCCCGGAAATCGAGGTCTTTTTTTACCACGCAAAGAACCAGCACGATAAACGCCCCGATACTGCCGGCTTCGGTCGGGGTAAACAACCCCTTCATAAGTCCGCCTATGACAAGTGCAAAAATGACGATCGGCCAAATAACGCCCGGCACGGTCAACGTCCTCTCTTTCCATGTGAACCTGCCACTTCTTGGCCCCATTTCAGGATTCATCCTGCACCATCCATATGAAACGGCAACAAAAAGCAAGGCTATCAATAAGCCGGGCAGGATACCGGCCAGAAACAGCCTTCCTATTGACAACTGCGTCACAATACCGAAAATTATCAATGTCACACTCGGTGGAAGCAGGACGCCGAGTGTGCCCGCAATAGCAACAATGCCTGTCGAGAGCTTTCTGGAATACCCGAACCGATCCATTTCAGGAACTGCGACGGACGCGAATGTTGCGGAAGTAGCGGCAACAGAACCGCAAATCGATTTAAAAACAGTCGCGCCCGCGATTGTGGCTATGGCCAGTCCTCCGGGCACGTGCCCCATAAACTTGTGAGCACTGTCGTAAAGGCGCTTCGCGATACCGGCATTGAATGCGATTTGGCCCATTAACACAAAGAGGGGTACTACCGTGAAGCTATAAGAGCCAACACTGTCAAGAAAATCGTTCGCGAGCATTCCGACGGCTGCGTCAAAGGATTGCAGGTACGCAAAACCGGCAAAACCTATAATTGCCATAGCAAAAGCCAATTCGATTCCTGTAAGGAAAAGCCCGAGCAACAGAACGAGCGCAACTAATCCGACGACTATCTCATTCATCATTTCCTCTCTTTTTCATCTCCCGGAGCAAAACAGCGATTAGAGCAAAAACCTCAATGAAGCAGCAGACGCCCACCACAAAACAGATGGGCGCCAATGGCACATGAAGAGTAAGAGAAGCCTCGCGGGCGGTGTACATTTCCACCCCCTTCGTAACAAGGCCGTAACCAAGCAACGCAAACAGCACGATTCCAAGAATTTTGGTCACGGCCGTAAAGTTCCTTTGTGCAGGGAAAGAGAGCTGCTGTATCAGAAAATCCACTCTCACATGACCGTCATTGAGAGTCGTTATTGGAAACGCCAATGCGATAATCGCCGCACCCGCGATCCCGACAAGGTCATATGCACCCATGAACGGTTTGCCCATATATCGCATGAAAACGTCAAGCACCGTGAGGAGCATCATCAAGGTCAGCACGATGCCGGCCGTCACCCGCATCCATCTGCCCAGATGTTCAACGAGTACAAAGTAGTGTTTCATGGCGTTGCCTCCTCGCGATCCTAAACCGACTATTTCTTGTAGACCTTCAAATAATCGAGTACGAACTTCAAGCTCTCTTCGCCGGGCAGTTGCTGTTCCTTCATTCTCTTCACGTAATCTTCATAGAGCGGTTTAGCGCCCTTATCGACCCACCTTTGTTCTTCGGCCTTTGTAAGAGGCGTCAGCTTGACCCCGCGTTTCTCCAGGAAACTCTTTGCTGATGCTTCGGCTGCATCCCAGGCTTTGCCGAACTTTTCGGGTTGCTCGGCGCTCACCTTATCTACTATTTTCTGAAGATCTTCAGGCATTGAGTTCCACACCCTTTTGTTCATTACAATCATCATGGTTGCAGTATATGCAGTCCATCTGTTCTCGGTTATATACTTTATGTGCTCGCCTGTTCTCCAACCCTCCAGCCCTTCAAAACCGCTCAACAGACCGTCGACCATCCCTCTTGAAAGGGCATCGTAGACATCGGTCATCGGCATTGCAACCGGGGCGCCTCCCAGCGCCTGGACAAACTTGGCGTTCCCGCCGTATGTTCTAAGTTTTAGTTTTGCCAGGTCCTCAAGTTTCTGGACGGGTTTGTTTCTCAGACATACGTAGCCTGCTCCTTGACCATGAAGCCAAAGAACCTTTACATCATTCAACTCCTTGGGCTTAAACTTGTTATAAAACTCATTCATCATTTTCGACGCCGTAACCCCATTCGGGATCCCTACCGGCAGGTCAAGAACCTCACAGAGAGGAAAACGGTTGACCGTGTAGCCCATAACGTGGTTACCCACGTCGGCTATACCCCTTACTACTGCATCATACTGTTGAACAGCCGGAGCAAGCGTGGCCGCGTGATAAAACTTTACTCTCACTCTTCCATTCGTCGCTTTTTCAAGGTCCTTCCCCCACTGTTCCATGGCTTGGGAAAGCAAATGCTGAACGGGAAGAAAATTGGTCATTTTCAAAGTAAAGGTCTTCTCTGCAGCATAAACGGAAGAGAAAGAAGAAATAAGAGCAACAATGCCAAAAACAGCTATGTAGTGAAGCAGACTTCTTGTAATTGCTTTCTTCATCGCACCCTCCTGAGGCACTATTATTTATAGTCTGAAAACCTTCCGACTACTGTTTTGAACTCAAAGTTCCCTCCGATTTGGTCCCTGGGCACCCTCTCTATCCGCCTCCTAACGGTCTCAACCAGAGGGTGACTGAATCCCCGGAGTTCAAAGGGATATCGAAATCTCCTGCAATTATTAATCATGTCCACAAAGGCTTTCTGCCTTATCATGATAGCCGTTCAGTGCATCACGTTAAGAATAATGAAAGAGAATTTCCAACCGAATAACATCGCCGTTCCGTATCCGGGTGTTTAG
>MVRP01000123.1 GCA_002067405.1 Syntrophorhabdaceae bacterium PtaU1.Bin034
GCGTGACGCTCAGACCAGGTGGAGGACAGGCCGTACCGCTCCGATTCTTTCATTGCCCACAAAGGCGAATTCTGAGGCGCTACCGCGGGATAGCCTGCCTCATTCAGCAGGCTGGTCAGGCTATTACGGAGCTTGACATTGAACTCTTCGCCGAACTTTCGCGACCTTACCCATCGTTCGGACGCATACCGGGTCTCTTTTCGATTCGCCGCCTTCGTCGCCTTTGTCTGCGGCAGCACCCAGCATATCACTGTGAGCTCGCCGGGCGCTATGTGAAGGACCGGAAAAGTCTGCTTGAATATGTCCACGGGCGTCCAGTAGAACGGCCCGATCAGCTCCTTGATTTTGTCATAAAGAGGATCATCACCGCGGGAAAAGCCGACGAGAGGCTTGTCCCAGGCCGGTTCGGACGGCTCATTGCGAAGCGTATTTTCGGGAGATTTTACGAAGCCTTTGATAGACTCCTCTACCCATGCTGAAAGGCTAAACCGATCCTTTGTCATGTTTTCACCCCTTTCCGTAAAAGGTATGGGCATCAGAGATACCGATGAAGCTCGTTGAGGATTGAATACAAGTATACCAGAAATCGGGTGCTCCGACCAAGAAGCATCTTTCAATTTCGGCCCGGGGCAGAAGAAAAAGGGATGACATATTCCTGACATCCTTGTCATAGGAGCACACGCCATGCTGCCCCGGCGTCATCCCCTTCCTGCCCCGCCTCTCGGCCTTGATGGATTTTTGCGGCTCTGCAGCATGGTTTTTACGCCGGCCGATTTGCGTCCGACAGGCAGCGCGATCCTGGCACACCTATTGCTATGCTCAAAGCAAATACCGTCTCCGGAAGGGAACCAAATGATATATGGTATTCCGCCCATGCTGATCTCACCAATCGATTCTGATAAAACTAACAGCGGTCCGGTCATCGCAAACGGGCAGGGGAACGCCTTTCTCAACCTGCTTATCCGGACGGTTGCAAAGTCCGGCGGAAAGACCATGCCCCGGTCTGCCGGAACCGACCCCCAAGCACTGCGTAATTACCCTCCGATCGAGATTTCGCCGCTTTCCTCCGGGGAAGACCCAACGACGAAAGAAATCTTCCGGATCGTTTTCAAGCATGAAGGAAGCGCATATGTCGCAAAGGATGGCGGCAAAGAAGCATCGAAATACGGGATTCTTCAAGGTACCGCCAATCGCTACGGCTTTCAGGGAGATGTCAGGAACATGTCGCGTGCACAGGCCGAGGCGATCTACAAGAAGATCTGGTCAGAGTCGGGAGCTGAAAAACTTCCCCGAAATCTGGCCCTGGTCCATTTCGATACCTATATCAACAGCCCGGCTGCTGCGAAGAAGATGTTGAAATCATCAGGAGGTCATACGGAAACGTATCTCGAACTGAGATCGGAGCGGTACGCGCGCCTTTCGAGGCTGAAGCCCGGAAGGTACGCAAAATACATGAAGGGCTGGATGAACAGGATAGAAAATCTTCGGGCCCTGGTGGCAGAAAACGCCGCAGGTCCTTCAATGAGATCGTCCACCTGACATTGGCGCTCGCCAAGCCCGTGTCTTCCCCGTCTTTCTCCCTCTTTTTAGTGAAAGGCAGGATCGGAAATATCCCGGATCCTGCCTTTCAACGCCCCTTTTGCCGACCTCGAAGAGAGGCGACACCGCGTTTCCTTATGGGACCGGGAAATTAAAATCATGGCACTGCGAACAGAAATTCTCCGATTTCTGGTGCTGGTGATGGCACACATTACAGTCAAGGCTTGTTCCATAATGCGGCGATGTATGGGGGTTTGAGGGTTTTACCTTTGCCGTTTGCTCTGCGAGTTTTTCCGGGTTGTGGCATGCCGCGCACTGCTCCATACTCACGGCTTCCGCTTTTTTGACATTTTTGTGACACTTCCCGCACGTTATTCCGCCCAGCATGTGAAGGTGGCTTCCCGGCAACTTGCCTTCCAGTTTCTGCGGACCCGTCTTCTCGTGACACCCCAGACAGTCCTTGAACGTCATACTCTTTGTTGCCGGGTGGTCGGCCGGAAGGACTTTTTGTGTGCCATGGCAGGCAACACAATTGCCGGCTTTTGCCGTTGGAAGTCTTTTGGGGGCTGCAAACAAGGTGCTTGCGGTCAGGACCGCGACGAAAAACAGGACGAATACAATCGTGATTCCGGGTAATACTCGCTTCATGGGGTAAATTCTTTCTTGCCGATTTGCCTTAGCCATGTGGCAGCCTCCTGATGTTTTTACGCTTCTTTAATATAAATCCGAATGAAAAAGGATCAAACTAGACATCAATTTTGCTATGGAATTGCGAGATCCGCAAGAAAAAAAAGAAAAAAAAAGAGACATTTTCCCGGTAGCGGGCAGGTGATTCGGTGCAGGCGGCTGACACGCTTGACAGGAGCAGCCCCGTACCGATATACTCGGCTTTAGAAAATAGTCCGCGCGAAACCTTCCTTTGCACTGCCTATACTTCGGCAGGCAAGGAAAAAAGGATTGAGTGTTTCCGCTATTTGCAGATCTTCCTTTTAAAGAGGTGAGAATATGACACAAAACAACGGCGCTGCTCCGAGCGATTTTATCCGTGAGATTATTGAAGATGACCTTAAGACCCAAAAGCATGGTAACCGTGTAGCCACGCGTTTTCCACCTGAGCCGAACGGCTATCTTCACATAGGTCATGCCAAGTCGGTGTGCCTGAATTTCGGCATCGCCCTCCAGTACGGGGGGACGTGTAATCTGCGAATGGACGATACCGACCCGAGCGGCGAGTCCCTGGAGTTCGTTGAATCTATCATCAATGATGTCCGCTGGCTCGGATTTGACTGGGAAGACCGTCTGTTCTACGCATCCGACTACTATAAACGGCTCTATCAGTTTGCTGTTCAGCTCATCAAAGCCGGAAAGGCTTATGTCTGCGATCTCCGCCCCGATCAGATACGGGAATACCGGGGCACGCTGACCGAGCCGGGTAAAGAAAGTCCTTTCAGGAACCGGTCGGTTGAGGAGAACCTGGATCTTTTTGCCCGCATGCGCGCCGGTGAATTCGAGGACGGGAGCCGCGTGCTTCGCGCAAAGATCGACATGGCGTCTCCCAATGTCGTGATGCGCGACCCTATCATCTACCGGATCAAGAGGGTTTCGCACTATCGTACAGGACCGGAATGGGTTATCTACCCCATGTACGATTTTGCCCATTGCCTTTCGGATTATCTTGAGAACATTACTCATTCGATCTGCACCCTCGAGTTCGAGAACAACCGGCCTCTCTACGACTGGGTCCTTGATCAGCTCGTTGAGGGGGAGCGCCCCCAGCAGATTGAGTTTGCGCGCCTCAATGTGAGCTATACGATCCTCAGCAAGCGGAGGCTTATCGAGCTGGTAGAAAAACGTTATGTGGCCGGCTGGGATGATCCGCGTATGCCTACCGTGGCGGGGATGAGAAGGCGAGGGTATACACCGCAGGCGATCAGGGACTTTTGCACAAAGATCGGGGTAGCCAAGAATGAAAATCTCGTTGACGTATCGCTCCTCGAAAGCTGTGTGCGGGATGATCTGAACGAGCGTGCGCCCCGGGTCATGGGAGTGCTGCGGCCTCTGCGAGTGGTAATAGACAACTATCCGGAAGGTCAGGTGGAAGAGCTCGAAGCTGTCAACCATCCTAAGAACCCCGGGATGGGAAGCCGCAAGGTGCCGTTCTCCGGGGTCATTTATATAGAAAAGGACGACTTTGAGGAGAACCCCCCAAAAAAGTATAAACGCCTTGCGCCGGGCAGGGAAGTAAGGCTCAGAAGCTCGTACGTGATCAAGTTCGCGAGCATGGTCAAGGACGAAAAGACCGGTGAGGTGACCGAAATCCACTGCACTTTCGATCCCGAAACGAGAAATGGACCGCCGGCAGACGGACGCAAGGTGGAAGGCGTCATACACTGGGTATCTGCCGAACAATCGGTTCCTGCCGAGGTCCGTTTGTATGACAGGCTTTTCCGTGTTCCCGATCCTGCAGGAGTGGAAGGCGATGTAATGGACTACCTGAACCCGGGATCACTGGAGGTGCTCACCTCCTGCAGGTTGGAGCCGAGTGTCGTAAATGCGCCGCCGGGGGGCACATGTCAGTTCGAAAGGGTAGGCTACTTCTGTATCGATTCGAAGGATTCTTCACCGGAGCACCTTGTCTTTAACCGGATCGTAGCGCTCAGGGATTCGTGGGGCAAGATCAGCGCAGGAAGTTGAGAAACAGATAGGGTAAAAGAGATCATCGTAATGACGATGCGAGGGGGGTAGCGGTTTTGGTCTTCAGGACGTGGGTTTGCTCGGACGGTTCGTGGGGGCGGTCACCGCGTCCGCTGATTCGCCGGTGGTATTTCTTTTCGTCTTTGGATAGTATACACTACTAAAATCCATGAGCTACGAAACATCAAATATCCCCTTATTGTCATTCCCGGTCCGAGCGGAATATCCGCCTTTCGCCATCGTCAGCGACACCCACGTGGGGGCTCGCAATTCGGCGTATCCCGCCTTTGTTCGTATCATTGAAGAACTGGAGATAGAAACCATTATCCATACGGGAGACATCATTAACAAGCCGGGCAGTCTCCGTCAGTGGAAGAGGTTCTTCGAGACCACCGGGTCGGAAAAAACGCTGCACGTGGCGCCGGGGAACCACGATATACGGTTCAAGAGGTCCCGTGAGGTGTACGGCCGGTTTTTCCCCTTCCAATACTACTCATTTTCGCAAGGGGATACCTTGTTTGTAATGCTGAACACGGTACTTCCCCGTCAAAGGTCGAGAATAGCGGGAAGACAGCTGGAGTGGCTCCAAACGGAATTGAAAAGAGATTTTCGTTTTAAATTCGTCTTCCTCCACGAACCCCTCTTCCCCGTATTGCCTCTCCATGGCCTCAATGTATTCAGGAGGGCACGAAACAAGCTTCATCGGCTCTTTGCCGAAAACGGGGTGAGCCTTGTCGTTGCGGGTCACAACCACCTCTACGGGAGGAGCGAACGGGACGACGTAATCTATGTCGTCACGGGGAACACCGGGGGAAAGCTTTTTCCCTTCGGGCTTGTCTCAAAAAACCGGGGCTCCTTCCGCTATATTGTAGCGACGAGAATTGACGGACACTACCTGCTCGAAGTAAGGGACATGGACGGGAACGTGACGGATCGATTCTCCGTCAGTTCGGGAAAGCCCCGCTCCTTCCTGTATTCCAGACCTGTTCCGCGTCCCAAGTCGCTGCTTGCTCCTGCATTGACGGACAGGAAGCTATTCGGAACTAGCCGGCTTCAGCGCCTTCAAGGGAGAAACAGGTAAGGCTCTTTCCGGTGAAAAAAGCGAACGCTAGGTCGACATGACGGCCACGAGAAGCATCGCGGCCGGATAGACGCAGGCCCGGTTGAAGAGGACCATTGCGTCGTCCATGGACTGGCTCCTCAACCAGCGCCATCCCGGAATGATCAGGAAGTAGGCGCCTGTCGCCACCGAGCCGATCTGAAAGAACGTCTGGTTCTGAAGAGGCACGGGAAGGACGAGCCAAAAGCCCAGAACTACGGTGAGGCACAGAAGGATGAAAGAGACAGTCGACGAGAGGCGTCTTCCGTAGCGTACCGGAATGGTCTCTATCCCTAAATGGATGTCCTCTTCGAGGTCGGTCCAGTCATTGGGGATGTTCCTCGCTCCAATCTCCCAGCAAAAGGCCCAAAAAAAGAAAAGAAGAAGGAACGTCACCGGAGGGTCTTTCACCACGGCGAAGACGCCGGCAAGCGCGCCTATACCCACCATTCCCCCTGAAAGTATTGTTTTCCAGCAGGTCACCCGCAGAAGACTGCAATAGGTGATCTCGAGGGCAATGGCGGCTACCAGAATGAGAAAGCAAACAGGATTGAGCGAAAAAGCTATACAGAGAGAAAGGGTCCCCCAGACAAATACCCAGGCAAAGGCGTGCGGAAAGGAGAGAACGCGTTGTGCTATGGGATGGCGGATGCCAACGACGTCTATATCGAAGTTCGTAAACCCTCTTTGATGTTTTTCCATCCTCTCGGCGTCGACCTTGCAGTCCATGAGGTCGTTGAGGGCGAAGACGCAGGTGAATCCCGAAAAGGCAGCAAGGAGACCCAAAAGGAGTGTGGGGTAGGGCGGGAACGCACCAAGGGCAAGGATAGCACCGAGACCGGGTTGACCTATATCGAGAACCGAGTGGCTCATGCGGGAAAGGCCAAAGTATATCTTCATTTTCTCGCGCATTACGCTGACATTCATCTTCACCTCCTGGCAGCAATTATCGGGCGCCCCCTGCTATGCAGAGGGGCGGAGGAGAAAAGGAGCAGAGAAGAAAATGCTTTTCACCGTTGCCCCTCTGCTCCCGTGTCTCTTTTGCACCTCAGCATTTACTTTCCGTTTCATGGTATTTCCGGCGATGCCAGCTCGGCCGCAAGGCACGAGAGAACCTCGTCCCCTCCGGCATCCTTTGTTCGAAATGCTCGTGCGCAGCACCTTCCCACCAGCTTATCGAGGGGGGGAGGGTTGTAGATAAGCTTCCGGACGTCCTGAGGCCACACGGAGATGGGGCTGTAACCCGGCTTAAGATGGCCGCTTTCCAGTGCCTTCTTCTCCAACCCGGTATTGGGCTGAATCGCGAGAAAAAAGATAACGGGCGTTACCCGGTCGAAGCCCATGTTCCGTACCCTTTGAACGACCTTGAGCGTTTCCTTCAATGTCTCCCGGGTCTCGCCTGGGCTGTTCAACGCGAGGTCTATCTTTATTTCCCCCCTGTATCCCGCCGATTTCAACACCCTGAAACCCTCCATCGTCTCTTCTACCGAAAAACCCATGCGAAGCTCGTCGAGAACCGATTGCGCACCGGAATTGAGGGCTATTTCGAGGCCTTTTACGCCCGTCTTGACCATGAGCCCGGCAAGTTCTGTCGTGAGCCGGTTTATGCGCAAATAGCCCGACCATGTGATATCGAGCCTTCTTTGAAGCAGTTGGCGGAGGATTGCCTCCAGGTGGTCGGCATCGCCCCTGTTGGAGAGGAGCTGTGCATCAACGAACCAGAAGCGTTTGATTTCCCAGCGGGTGTGGTAGTCCTGAACCTCCTGGGCGACACGGCCGGGTTCGCGCTGCTCCATGTGCTTTCCTTCAAGAAAACCATAGAGGCAATACAGGCAGTTCAGAGGACATCCGCGTTTTGTCTGCACACCGATCTCTTCCCCTCGATATGAGCTCCACTGGGGAAATGTCTCTTCAAGGGCTTCGATGTCTATTGCGGGTTCTAACGGATTATCGGGGAGGGGCAGTCCGACGAGCGAAAAGAAATCCTCCGTTCGAAGAACGAGCCGCACATTGCCGGGCAAATGGGGGCGAAGGAATTCCGAGAATATTTTTACGCTCGGCCCCCCTACGGCAATTAAGTCGGGCCCGGTAATTTTCGACGCCTCGCGGATAAGCGCAAAATCGTGGGCGAGCATACCCCGGTAAGACACAATGTCAACAAGTCCGTTGACGGCTGCTTTGAACTTCAAAAAAGGAGAGGGGTCATAGAAGAACGTAAAGGAATCCCGCATTGCACTGTCCATGTCGTGAGGTGAGAAGATTTGTATGTCCCTCCAGGAAAAGGCGAGAACCTGTGGACGATGCCTCTGAACAGCCTCTCTGAGCACCGATTTTCGCTTCGATGGGTCGATAACTGCAAGATCGAGGAGATGGAGGTCTGAGTCCGGTGCTGCACGCCTGATCAGGGAAGCGAGGTAAACGGGGCCCACGGGGTAGATCTTGCGACAGGGAAGCCTGACTATAAGAAACCGTGGACCGGACATCGAAGACACCTTCCTTAATTGGTTCGATAGCGTGAAAACCGGACTCCTCCATCAACGCCTGCGAGTTCCGTTCGTTCTCAAGAATGAGTCCTCTTCTAACTGTAGGCAGCGAACTCCCGATAGGCAAGGCGATGAGGGCAAGAGTGTGGCCCAGATGCGATAAATATCAGGAGACCGATCATCAAACACGAGGTTCCAAACACGAAGTCAATGCTTCTTTGGCAGTGAATGGAAGACCCGATCGTTGTTGTGTGGTCCCTTAAAAGCGGCGGCTGAGGACGAGGTATTCGTATTTGAAGAGGTCGCCGACAAATTGACGGATCGTCTCGTGCTCCTCCTTCAGATGTAATCGGGACCTCAGAATGAACCTTAACCGGTCGGTGAACTCGACCTCGATGAAATCGGCCAAGGGTCCCCTCGCGCAATCGTATCCCAGTTGTGCCGCAATCTTCTGGAGGGGCGTAAAAGCAATTGTATGCTCGTCATGGCCCCGGAGCTGTATCCTCTCGGGATTGCCTTCCGAACGAATGTCAATGTAAGCCCTGTGCGGCTCAGGTACAACAGCCTCACAACTGTGCTCGCTCAGGAAGATATGGGGGACGCCGGCTGAACAGAGCTTCTCGACGACTTCCATTGCGCCTATGTTGCAGTGAAACGGGTTGTGCGTCGGCCGGTCGAGGCCATAGCGTTCGAAAAACTCAAGGACCTGCCTGACCGGTCCCCCGGCTTTTGCCGGTGTATCGAAAACGTCCAGGCCGATATTGAGCACCATGGGGAAATCGCCCAGGTTCTCGTTAAGGATCGCGAGATCAAAACCACTCAGAAAGGAGGCATGAATATCCAGGAAGTCCGAGTGAATGAACTCGGCCCTGAGACCATCCAGGGTTCGTCGTTGTTGGTCAAGAAGGACCGGTGACAGATCAAGCATCACGGCCTGGAGACCGGGCTGCAGGGTCAGAAAATCCTTCATGAGACAGCCGTAACCACCCCCTATTTCGAGGACCCGCCTCAGTTCTCTCATTGGCATGAAGCGATCGAGAAATGTATAGAGCAGCTTGCCGTAGGATGCATCTTTCTTGAGAACCCTTCGGCAAGAGCTCCCATTCAGGGACAACGCATTACAAACGGTCAATTCCCAGCCGAGAATCTGCAGGTCGTTGAGATGGTAGGCCCTGGTAGAATAGTACTCGGTTTTCACTTGCTACTTCGCCTTATCCACGATGTATCCCACGATGTATCCATTGACCACGACCACCTGCATCTCAGCCCGCGTTCCTCTCTCAAAAATGCAATCACCTTATAGAACGCCGAACGTTTCCATTCTTTGTAAGTACAGTATTTCCCGGAATATTTGTCAAGCAAAGAAAGACAGGGGTCCCAATCGTTACGCACGGTCGGTGTTCGGCTATTGGACGAGTTCCTTCAGCACGACGGCGTTGTTGTGCTCCGTGTCCTTTGCCGAATAGAGGATCGTGAGCGTCCCACGCCTTGCGTCTGCCCTGAGTCTGTCCACGATTTCTTTCTTTCCTTCCAGCTCCTGCCTGTACCGCTTCTTGAATTCTTCCCATTTGGCCGGATCATGGCCGAACCACTTCCGCAATTGGCTGCTTGGTGCGATCTCCTTTATCCAGTCATCGACGACCACCTCGTCTTTTCGCAGCCCCCTTGGCCATAAACGGTCGATCAGTACACGTTTCCCATCTTCGGAAGAAGGGGTGGGCGATTCGTAAATCCTCTTTATCTTGACCATGACACCCTCCGTTGTTTTTTGATCGGTTTTTCGGAACGCAGTAGACAGCGGTTTAGTAATATCTGCAACCGGGAAACTTCGCTGTCAAGACGCGAGCTGTGGTCACATATAATGTCATAAGGTGAAAATCGGCAAGGATCAACAACTGCGGCCCTGCCTGTATTGAGTCGCGAGTACGGCACAAACCCAGCCGCCATTTTCTCGTCAATACCTGGTTTTTGAGCCGGACACGTATAAAATTAATATAGTGGGGTAGTCGGTTAGCTCCTGTTATGTTAAGCTGTCTGGCAATGGCCATGGAAAGATTGACAGATGGAAGCGACTTCCCGAGGACATATCGTCAGTTCGTGAAAAAGTTCCTCGATGATCTTGCGTGCGCAGCCTATTTAGAGAAGGTACGGTGGCCATCAGGGTTTTGTTGCCCAGCCTGTGGAACTGACGGACATCCTTGGCGCCAGACGCGAGGCAGATTGGTTTGCAGTACGTGTCATCACGAGACATCTGTAACGGCTGGCACTATCATGAATAAAACGCGAACTTCGCTCACAACGTGGTTCGAAGCGGCCTGGCATTTGACAACCGCAAAGAATGGTTTATCGGCCAAGACGCTGGAACAAACGCTGGGCATCAGTTATAGGACGGCCTGGGCGATACTGCAGCGGTACCGTGTGGCGATGGTACGTAGTGAGCGGGAGCGACTGTCTGGAACGGTCGAGGTAGACGAAACTTTTGTAGGCGGAGTGGAACAAGGAGGAAAGCGTAGGCGCGGGACCACCACTTCCATCGTTGTCGTTGCCGCAGAAGTTAAAGAACCCAGAGGCTTCAGCCGAATCAGAATGCGGCATGTCCCCAATGCTTCGGGCGCAAGCCTTCAACAATTCGTTCGCGATGTTGTGGCCCCGGGAGCGACTGTGCACACCGACGGCTGGCCCAGTTACAAGATTATGGATACATACACAAGAGAACGATACTTTCGTCCTACGGCGATCCCGCGCACGTTGCCATGCCGGGGGTACATCGTGTTGTCAGCCTTCTTAAACGCTGGATCCTGGGTACCCATCAAGGAACTGTCGTCCCGGCTCACCTCCAGTCTTATCTGGAAGAGTTCACGTTTAGATTCAACAGATGCACTTTAAGAAGTCGCGGTCTGGTTTTCGGCGCCTCATCGAACAGGCCATGGTTACCGGGCCAGTTACGGAGGCCGATGTGACTTTCGGCTATGACTGGGACGGAAAAGCGCGGTTATCCATGGAAGCATCTGGGAAGACCGATTGAAAAAAATGACCTCAGCCCGAGAAGGCGAGGTCATTTTTTGTTTTGCTATCGGTCCTCCCTTGTGTGCCAAATCCGAAGTATAGAGACTGTTGATTTCTGGATTTCGTACCGTATCTCGTAATCGCCTGCCAGAATGCGGCGAACCTCACGCGGTTGAAATTCATCAATCGGCTCTCCGATGCGCGGATGCTCTTTGAGGGTGTTTGGCGCAGCTACGAGCGTTTGCACAGTTCTTGCGGCGGCTCGCTTGTTCACTGGTGCCAGAAAGTCGTAAAGCCGTGCCAAGTCAGAAAGCGCTTCGGTTGTCCATTCGAGATCCATCACCGCGGCAGTGGCCTCGGTTCTTCGGTGTCAAGGCTCTCCGCCCATTCCTGTACCGCCTGGTGACTAACGACGCGCCCAGCGTCTACGTCGGCCAGCGCCTCCAGTGTCAGGCGTCGACGCTTCTCTTCCAGTTCTATCCATGCAGATAGCGCCTTATTAATGATCCATCCTCGGGAACGCTCTGTACGAGCGGCCAACTGGTCCACCTTTTCCGCCAATGGCAAGGGGACATGCGCCGTCATTACTCTTGTATTCATAGAACACCTCCTTCTATTAATCATATATAATCATACTGCTTAACCGTGATTATGTCAAGTAAGCCATGTGAAATCATGGCTATCGATTCGGTCGCGACCTCAAGAATCAGCGGATTGGCACACAGAAAAGCCTGCACTTCGAAATCTACTAAAGAGAAAGTTACATATTTATATTACTCTTTGATGACCCACCTCTGCAAAAATTTCCTCCTTCTCTGCTTTTGAGTCACAGGAGCTAACCGACTACCCCGCTTAATATATTCGTAGAAAGAAACATCGGGCAGTATTTCTATCTCTTGGGTGACAGGATTTGAAACCCTGCTCACGCAGTTTGGCGTCCTCTTGATTTTGATGCAAAATGCCTTATCTATAAACCGATGCCTTCATTTACGTTCTCTCTCAGTCCCGTCTCTCCGTTCCGTCTGGATCTGACAGCGTGGGCACTTCGCCGACGGCCGGAAAATCAAACGGATCGTTTTGAGGACGGGTTGTACAAACGAATCATTGTCATGGGAGCTAAGGCTGTTGAAGTGTCCGTTTCTCAGCCGGCATCTTCGGAGAGCGCCG
>MVRP01000124.1 GCA_002067405.1 Syntrophorhabdaceae bacterium PtaU1.Bin034
GCGGAGGGGCGGAGGAAAAAATGCTTGTTCACCGTTGCCCCTCAGCTCCTCTGCTTCAGCAATAAAGTCTCCCCTCTTCCGTCTTCCATCTTTGCCCATCCTCACCTGTGACATCCCGACCAGCAATCCAGCTGCGCCTTCATTTTCCGATGGCAGTCGATGCAAAAGCCCATCTGGAAATCGACCTTTTGCAGGCGGTCGGCTGCTTTTACCTCGCCATGGCATTGCGCGCAATCGATCTTCGCCCACTTCACGTGCGGCACGTGGTTGAAGAACACGAAGTCGGGAACCCAGAAGATGCGCGTCCACGGCAGGTTTGCCCCCGTTTTCAGGTGCTCCTCTTCTTTAAGTATTTCCGGGTGGTTCGGAATGATGTATTTGTGACAGTAAAAACACTTTTCTGCTGTTGGCAGCCCCGCATTGGCCGACCGTTCCACCCCCGTGTGGCAGAAACGGCAGTCGATCCCTTTCACCCCCGCATGGACGCGATGGCTGAAGGCAATGGGCTGGGCGGGCCCGAGGCGCCTTTCGGGGAGGTAGTACAGGTAGAACATCACGCCAAAGAGCGCCCCTGCCAAAAGAATAGTCAACCAGCCGCCCGGTCTCATGGTGCGAGCCTCCTTGCAGGCGACTCGACTGCCTTTATGAAGAGGGGATCGGAAACGGGCAAGGCAGGGACCATGCGGAGAAATGCGCTTCCAGAAAGGCCGACGATCCCTACAAAACCGGCGGTCACGAGCAGTTCGGTGAGCCCGAGGGGGATCGTGTCCTGTGTCCAAAGGGACGGGGCGACCAGGATGAACCTCTCGAGCCAGAGCCCCGCAAGGATGAGCAGCGAGAGAAACGCCATGGGGACGCGGAGAAGCTTCACCTTTCTGCTGAGGAGCGTGGCGAGGGGCACGACGAAAATCATGAACAGGACCATCCACGCGAGGGGTTCCCACGGGGTCAGCTTTACCCGCAGGATCACGTATCGCGTCTCCTCGGGGATGTTTGCATACCATATAACAAGGAACTGGGCGTAAAAGAGGTACCCCGTGAAGAGGCAGAAGGCCAGCAGCAGTTTGCCGATATCGTGAAAATGGTGGGGCTCAAATCGTCCACGGAAGGCTTCGACGTTTTTCGTGAGAAGCGCCAGCAAAGAGAGCCCGGCAATTCCGGTGTAGAAGGAGCCGACAAAGAAGTAGCCCCCGAAAAGGGTGCTGTACCAATGCGGGTCGAGGGACATAACGAGGTCGAAGCCCAAAAGGCTCAGGACGAAGGCATAAGCGATCGCGATCATGGGCGAGAGAACCTTCTGCATCCGCCAGCTTCTCTCCCACGATCGCAACACCTTCTGCTCCCGGATTATCGAGCCGGCCCCGTTTTCTTTGCTCCATTGGTAATCGCTTTTCACCGAGGAACAGATCATGCCGAGGGACAGAAGGCTCAGGAGCAGCAGGCCGCCGCCATCACGGGCAAAGAGGAAGGGCCAGTTGAGCCACGCTTCCTTTCCGGGGACCGGGTGAAGGATCCATGGGAAAAGATATCCTTTTCCGAAATGGAGGACACCGAACAGGACCAGTACTACGGGCAGGCAAGCGCCGAGGGCTTCGGAAAGACGCTTGAGCGGCCTTGCCCATTGTGCTTCCGCCATGTTCATTACCGCAAGAAAACAGGCCTGGCCGGAGGAAAGACCCGACCAGAACAGGAAGTTGACGAGGTATGCCTGCCACCATCTCAACGCGTCCGGTCCTGAAATCCCGGTAACGAAGGCCGCTATTCCGATGAGGGCAAGTATACTGAAACAGGCAATCGTCCAAAAAGGAATCCTCACCCGGGCGAGGGCAGTCGGGCGGTCAGCGGACATCACGCACCTCCTCTGCCCCTTCCTCCTGCAGCACTTTTCTGATCGAGCCGGCCTCGTCAAGCCCGCATTTCACAAGAACGCCGAAACGGTCCCGCGAAAAGGCCCCGTCGTACCCTTCAGGCTTCCGGAGCCGGGGCAGTCTTCCCTTCAAAACCCACGACACCGCAGCCGATATCACACCGCCGAGAATGATGCCTTCGAAACAGACGACCACCCAGGCGATCCATGGCAGTACCGGTTTGCCTCCGGTGATGAGGCTGTATGCGAGGTGCGCATAGGTTGCGAGGGCGATGAGGCTCGCGCCTCCCGCGACGGCGCCGAAAAAGACGATAATGCGGACACTGCTTGCTTTTGCCCCCACCAACTCCTGTATTTCTGGCAGCGGCAGCGGTGAGAAGACGGTTTCAGGGGCATGACCTGCGGCGATGAGCCGCCGCACCGCGGATACGAGGTCATCAACGTGCACGAAGAGTCCGAGGACTGCGCGGTTACGCACGGGCTGCGGCCTCCTTCCGGCGCATCGGCGCACCTGTTTCCTCCTTGACCTCGGTGATGCCGATAGCGGGGACAAACCGCACAAAGAGCAGGAAAAGCAGGAAGAAGAGGCAGAAAGACCCGAAGGTCAAGGACCAATCCACCCAGTTTGGCCAGTAGTTGCCCCAGTTATAGGGGAGATAGTCGCGCGCCATGGAGCCGACGATGATGACGAACCTTTCGAGCCACATGCCCACGTTTATCAGGATTGCCACCACAAAAAGTACCGCAGGAGTTCGCCGGGCTTTTTTTATGAAGAAGACAAAGGGTGCGGCAACATTGCAGAAGCACATGACCCAGAAGAGCGGGGCGTAGTAGCCGACGGCGCGGAAGAGAAAAGTCTGCTTCTCAAAAATATTGCC
Source organism: Syntrophorhabdaceae bacterium PtaU1.Bin034 (assembly GCA_002067405.1). The sequence goes on from MVRP01000124.1 coordinate 2,746, forward strand.
GCTGTACCAGGCGATGAAGGGCTCCACGATGTAGGCGTAGCCGACGATAAGTGCCATCAGGATCGAAGTCTTCCCGATCTTTTCGAGGGTGTCGGTGGTGATGACCGATTCGAGGCGGAAGATCCTTCTCGAGGGGACGAGCAGCATCAGTACCATGGCAAGACCAGAATGAATGGCGCCGGCGACGAAATAGGGCGGGAAGATGGTGCTGTGGTAGCCGGGGATCATGGCGAGCGCAAAATCCCAGGAGACCACACTATGGACCGAGATGACGAGAGGCGTGGCGAGTGCGGCAAGAAGGAGGTAGGCGGCCGAGTAGTGACGCCATTGGCGGTCGGTTCCCGACCAGCCGAGAGAGAAGAAGCCGTAGATCTTCCTGCGCAGGCCGGCAGCCGATTCTCGCATGGTGGCGAGATCGGGGACAAGGCCCGTATACCAGAAGAGAAGGCTCGCGGTGAAGTACGTCGAAACAGCAAGGAAGTCGAAAACAACGGGAGAAGTAAAATCGGGCCAGAGATAGCGCTGGTTCGGATAGGGTATAAGCCAGTAAAAGATCCAGGGCCTGCCGAGATGGATGATCGGGAAGAGACCGGCGATCATGACCGCAAAGATGGTCATGGCTTCGGCGCTTCGCGAGATGCTTGTTCGCCACCGCGCCCTGAAAAGAAAGAGGATCGCCGATACGAGGGTGCCCGAGTGGGCGATGCCGATCCAGAAAACGAAGTTGACGAGGTATGCGCCCCAGAGCACCGGCGGCCGGTATCCGGCTACTCCCAGGCCGTTGGCAATCTGATAGCTCCAGACGACGACGTAGGCATATATGACCCCCAGCGCGAGAAGAACGATGGTAATCCAGTACGCCCGGCCGGGAGACACGAGCATTTTGCTGAGTTCCCTGTCTACCTCGTTGAACTGGAGCTTACCCACCATAGGTCCCCTCGTTTCATACACGGCTCGTGATCTTCTTCAAATAGATCACTGCCGGTTTTGTGTTCAGGTTTCCGAGCACCTGGTAGGCCCGTGTGTCGGCGACCAATGTCGAGACGCGGCTATTCGGGTCCAGGAGATTCCCGAACGTAATGGCATCAGCCGGACACGTTTGAGCACAGGCGGTGGTGAATTCACCGTCTTTCACCGTCCGGTTCTCGCTTCGTGCCCGTATCTTTGCCTCGACGATCCGTTGAATACAGAAGGAGCACTTCTCCATGACGCCCTTCGTACGGACGGTAAGGTCAGGGTTGAGCTGCCATTCAAGGGGCGGGTCGTGCCTCCAGTCGAGCCAGTTGAAGCGGCGGACCTTGTACGGGCAGTTTTGGTTGCAATACCGGCTGCCGATGCACCTGTTATAGACCTGGTTATTTAATCCTTCCTTGCTGTGCTGGGGCGCAAAGACAGGGCAGACAGACTCGCACGGCGCTTCGTCGCAGTGCTGGCACATCATGGGAAGGAAGCGGACGAAAGGCTGCTCGGCCTCGAAATAACGCTGAACGTGAAGCCAGGCCATCTCTCTCCCCTTCAGGACCTGCTCTCTCCCGACAACGGCCACGTTGTTCTCCGCATAGCAGGCGACCACGCAGGCACCGCATCCTATGCAGCGGTCAAGATCGACGATCATGGACCAGCGGTACGTATCATGCGTGTGGGGAGGATAGAAATCGCTTTTTTCATCAAAGGCTTGCGGCAGCGGCACAACGACGTCGGGGCGGGTGGGCGGAGCGTTGCGAAAGCTATCGACGGCGAGGGACCGGGCAATGTCCCTGCCGTGCTGATCGTCGCTCCCGTCAGTGTGCGCCAGGGGGACGACGCTGCCCGTTTTTACCACCGTCACTAACGGGGACGCGTCAAACGCTCCGCTCGTGCCATTCCCCTCACTGAAGCGAGCAGTGACGGCAGCCGCGTGCGCATATCGACCAAAAGCATTATGCCAGTGGCTCATCGGTACGGCAACAGTACCAGGGACGATCCCCCGATAAGGATAGACAGGACCATGGATAGTCCCCGAACCGGAGCGAAGGGCGACCACATCTCCTTTTTGAACATTGAGCCGCTTCGCGGTTTCCGGGTGCATCTCGACCCATCCTCCCCAGGTAACGGCGGTGAGGGGATCGGGCAATTCCTGAAGAAAAGGACGATTGGCCATCCGGCCGTCAAAGAACTGGACTGTCGGATAGGAGACGAAGGAAAGGGTTTCTTCTTCCCGGTATGCTGATGACGACCGCAAGAACGGTACCGCAACCGAAAGGAGGCGTTTCCCTTTCAGCGTCCGCCCTGTCGCCGGATTGTTCCACGATCCGCCCTTCTGCAGCCCCTCCAGCCACCCTGTTTCCGCCTTTCCTGCGGCCTCGGAAGTCTTATCGCGTTTTGTCCAGGCCCGGTACACCACCTCGTAGAAGTCTTTTTCCGGGAAGGATTCGGTGCCTCGCAATGCCCGCCCAAGGGCAAGGAGAATATCGCCCAGGGGGCGCGTGTTGAAGAGGGAGCCGGTCACCGGCTGGAGGAGGCACTTGATTCCTGATGCAGGCTCAAAATCCCCCCACGATTCAAAAAACGTATGGGTCGGAAGTATGAGATGCGCGAATTGCCCCGTTTCATCGGGAAAGCTGGAAAAGCTGACGACAAGAGGCACGTGTTTCACGGCGTGTGCGAACCCCCGTGACAACGGAAGGTGATAGACAGGATTGGCGCGGGAAACGAATAACACATCCACCGCGCCCGCCGCCATCTGCTCGATGAGACTCTTGATGTCCGAAGACGTGCTTGCCCGGGAAAGAGCCAAAGGGCGCGCAAAATCGATGGTGTCGAGGCTTGCCGGCACGAGAGCGTTGAGCACGTTCGCTGCCCGCGCCGTATCGAGGGGAAATAGATCCTGATAGCCCGTCCCCTCGGCAAGAACAAGGGGTCTCTTGGCTGCCATGAAGCGCGCCGTGATCCTGTCCATGGTCTGTTTGCCGATCCCTGTTCTTGCCGCCACGAAGTCGGGCGTAAACCCCGATACCCGGTCCCTGATCTCGGCCCTGACCGCATCACTCAGACCGCTGCCCTGGTTCCTTTCAAGAAGATTGCGGACGAGGCCGAGGGCAACGATGGATTGGCTGCCGGGAGGCACGGGTATCCACTCGTCGGCGTTTGCCGCCGTGAGAGACAGACGCGGCCCCACGTAAACGAATCTCTTCCTCTCGCCTTTCACGACCTCTCGGAACTTCGTAAATTGGCGGGTAAACTGCACATTGGAGACCCAGGTCTCCAAGAAGTCGGCGCTCAGCGTGATGAGAAAATCTGCGTGATCAATATGGTATGTCGGAATGGTACCCGAACCGAAGGTTTCCCTGTTCGCCGCCCTGATCGCTTCATAGTGAAGAGGCTCGTACATGAGGTGCGAACTTGAATCCGCCGCAGCAAGAAATCGCCGGATAAGAGCGGCCTCGGAGCCCGTAACCAGGTCCGTGAGAAACACGACCCTACCCTGTTTTCCCCATGCGATTGCACCTTTGAGCGCCTCTGAGACTTCTCTTTCCGCATCCTCCCAGCTCACCGGAGTCAACGAGCCGTCAGGACCTCTCCTGGAGGGCGCCCGATACCGGTCGGGGTTATAGACACCCTGGACCGAGGCTTGCCCCCTGGCACATAACTTACCGGCATTTATAGGATGAAGAGGGTTGCCCTCTGCCTTGATAACGCGGCCGTCCCTCGTTTTTGCGAGCATACCGCAGCCGGCCGGGCATTCGCGGCAGGTCGTTGCATACCACGTGGCGGTTCCTGGCACGATGTCCTCCGCGTCGTTGAGGAAAGGGATCAGCTTCCGTGTGGCTTCGGAACATCCCCCCGATAGTGCGGCCATGCCGGTGAGACTTGCAGCCTTAAGGAACTGGCGACGGGACCATTTCAAATCAGACGACTCTCCAACGCTTGCTTTTTATGAATGATAATCGCCGATCCGGCCTTTGTGTATGAAAAGAGGAGGTGAAATTTACAGAATTATCCCACTCAGCCATCTTTCACTCTCTCGGAGACTGCACCCCTTCGGACCAAATTCTTCTTGACTGGTCTGCTTGACAAACACTACTTACTTGATTATATTACTAATGTATTTAAGACTTAGTTCTTAGATACGCCTCCAACGGAAGCAGATGTTGGAGAAGGGTGCCAGGCAGAATGCCTGACATAACGGAATGCAGGAGGTAGACCATGGAACTCTCACTCAGACACATAAACGAAAGACCTTCACGCATTCGGAGAGACGAGCTGTCCATCCTTGATTTTGACAGAAGGATCGAGAGCTTGTTTGACAGTGTCTTTGGAACGTCGCTTGTCAGCTACGTGATGCCGGAGACGAGGGGGCTGTTCTCCCCGCGGACCGATATCAAAGAAACGAAGAAAAACTTCAAGGTCGTTTCTGAGATACCCGGGATGGACCCGAAAGACATAGAGGTATCCGTCCACAACGGCATGCTCACGATTTCAGGTGAGAAAAATGTCGAGAAGGAAGAGAAGGAGACGGACTACCATCATGTGGAACGGTCCTACGGGTGCTTCTGCCGGAGCATCATGCTGCCTGACGGCGCCGACGCCGACAAGGTAACGTCGGTCTACAAAAACGGGGTGCTTACGGTAACGATCCCGAAGACTGAAAAGGCATTGGAAGAGTCGAAGAAGATCCCCGTAACACCTGCCTGACGAACCTCAACACCCCGGTGCCCATAGCGCCGGGGTGTTGCTGTTGTTATTGAATAGTATTCCCCGAACATCATTCCGGTCTTGACGAAACCGGTGATCTGCTCGCAGGGTCCACAACCGGGTTCTCGCTCTTTTTCCATAAAATCGGGTCATCAAAATTATGTTTCATAAAGATTGCGGTTATGATAGAAAGATAGGCTAAAGGAGAGGGGATGGCGCAGAGGCACAACAATATGGAAGAATTGCTGCAGCAACTGAAGGACGCCGACTGGGAAAGGCGCTTCAAGGCGGCAGAAGGTTTGGGGAGGCTTAAGCGCGCAAGGGCGGTTAAGCCTCTTATAGAGGTCCTCAGGGACGAAGATGAATATGTGAGGGAGGGGGCTGTATGGGCGCTGGGCGAGATAAGCCACAAAATGGCGGTGGAGCCCCTTATCGAGGCGCTCAACGATACTGACCGCTACGTGAGGGAGGGCGCCATATCGGCGCTCGGCAAGATCAGGGATGAGAGGGTGGTCAAACCGCTTATACGGGCGCTGAAGGACAGCGAGGACTCGGTCAGGCGGGCGGCGGAAAGCGCCCTTGGAGGCCTCGGCTCGATGGCCCTCGCAGACCTCATGCCTCTCCTTGAGGATGATGATTGGGATGTGCGGTGGAGGGTCACCCACATTATGGGTGAAATAAAGGACCCTTCGGTCTTCGAATCCCTTTGTGCGGCAATAAAGGATGAAAACAAGTACGTGAGGGAGGGGGCGGTCGCAGCCCTGGGAGAGATAGGAGACAAACGGGCGGTAGACCCGCTTGTTGAAGCGCTGGGCGATGAAAACAAGTACGTGAGGGAGGAGGCAGTCAACGCATTAGGTGAGCTTCATGACAAGAAGGCAATCGATGCCCTCATCGGCACTCTTAAGGACAAGGACTGGGGAGTGCGTTGGGGCGCCGCAAACGCCCTGGGAGAAATCGGCGACAAGAAGGCGATCGATGCCCTTATCGCTGCTTTGAAAGATGAGGCAAGATACGTGCGCGAGGGGGCTGCCCTTGCCCTTTCGAGAATTGGCAAGCCGGCGGTGCCTGAGCTCATTAAGTCGCTTACCGATAAAGACCGCAACATACGGCGCTGGGCTGCATGGACCTTGGGAAAGATCAAGGACGAGCGTGCGGCGCGCCACCTGATAGTCGCTCTTAGCGACGAGGACGGCGGCGTACAGTTTGCTGCCGAGATAGCCCTCGCAGAAATGGAAGAGTAAGGAAGACTTTCTTTATAAAATTGAAACCACTATAGGATCAAGGGATGGCGACGCAATCGGGGAAGGTTGCGGTTCCTTATCCATCCAAATCTGTTTACACCCCTGATAACCTTGTGCTAATAAAACAGAAACAAATTCGAGGGGCGGCGTGTGCTGAGGTTTTTGAAATGGGCCTTCATGATCTTTCTTCTCGTGGTGCTCGGCGGCATCGCCTACTATTCCGTCTACCCTGATATGGGGAAGCTTAAAAGGGTCAACCCCCGAAAGACGGCCTTCATGGAATACAGGGAGCGGGAATGGAAGGCGAAAGGCAAGAAGGTGAGGATACGGCAGAAGTGGGTCAAGTTCTCGAAGATCTCGCCTTATCTGGTAAAGGCGGTGATCATTGCGGAGGACGACAAGTTCTGGTCCCATCAGGGCTTCGATTTCGACGCAATAGAGAAGGCGATCGAGAAAGACCTGAAGGAGGGGACCTTCAAGGTCGGCGGCAGCACCATCAGCCAGCAGCTGGTGAAGAACCTTTACCTTTCTCCCTCGAAAAACCCCGTAAGAAAGATCACGGAAGCGCTTATCACGTGGCGGATGGAGAAAACACTGTCCAAAAGGAGGATTCTCGAGCTTTACCTCAACGTGGCCGAGTGGGGAGAGGGGGTGTTCGGGGTCGAGGCGGCAGCCTTGCGATACTACGGCAAGCCTTCGACGCTCGTGACCGCTGAAGAGGCTGCCCGCATGGTTGCGGTGCTTCCCAACCCCCGGCGATACGTGGTGAACGGCAATTCCCGTTATGTACAGAAGCGCGCGAATATGATCTATAATATCATGGTCAGAAGAGGGATCGTGGTGAAGGATTATGAGGATGCCGCCAGGGAAAAGGAGCAGGAAGTCACCGTAACGGAGGCGCCGGAATCCGGTGAGTAAGACCGGTGTATTCGGTAGATGTTTCATGGTTTCCGTTGTTATCACCACCTATAACAGAAGACGGTTCCTCGCCGAAGCGCTTCCGTCGGTATTGCAGCAGGACTATCGGGACAAGGAGATTATCGTCGTAGATGACGGCTCTACGGACGGCTCCTACGAAGTAGTGAAAAACCTTCCGGTCAGGTACGAGTGGAAGGAGAACGGGGGCATCAGCTCTGCCCGCAATCGCGGTATCGCCCTTGCCCGGGGCGAATATCTGGCATTTCTCGATGTTGACGACCTGTGGAAGAAAAAAAAGCTCACCACCCAGATCAGGGCTATGGAAACCGGTGGCTACCCGATAAGTTACACCGACGAAATATGGCTGCGGAACGGCAGGAGGATCAACCAGAGGAAGAGACATCGGAAATACTCCGGCCATATCTTTGAGCACTGTCTTCCCCTCTGCATCATCAGCCCGTCGTCGGCAGTGATCGAAAGAGAGGTTTTCGATACGGTCGGGCTTTTCGACGAATCCCTGCCGGTATGCGAAGACTATGATATGTGGCTGCGCATTGCGAGCCGCTTTCCCATCCTCTTTATTCCTCAACCCCTCATTATCAAGCAGGGCGGCCACGCCGACCAGTTGTCGCGCAGCATGGAGGCGATGGACAAGTACCGTATCAAAAGCCTTGTCCGCCTGCTTCAGACAAGCCCGTTAAACGAGGAGCAGAGACAGAGCGCCCTTGCGGAACTCGCAAAGAAATGCACCATTGTTGCGCAGGGCGCGGAAAAAAGGGGAATGGCCGAAGAAGCATCCTTCTATTCTTCCCTTCCCGGCGATTTCACGCCGGGCGAAGCTGCCGACCCCATTTCGTGATCAGGGTGAAGATAGCCGTCCTCCCATCCTCACGCCGAGATGCACGCGGATGCAGTTTGCTCCCTTGTACCGTTCTTATTCCAGACTGCAATCATGTTGGTATTATTTACGGGATTCGGGCGGGTGCCACCTGTCCCTTCACAGGCTTATGCCTTCTCCGGCTTGTTCGAGACGAAGGGCGACAGCCGCATGCTGATCTGTTCCGCCGTCGCCTTCAGATCCTGGATCATGCGCGGAAGTTTTTCGTCGGTCATGGAGTTGGTGAACCCGACCGCCATTATTCCGGCGACGGGGTAATGGCCTGAATAAATGAGGGATCCGATGGCCCTCATTCCTCTCAAATACTCTTCAAGGTCGACCGCATATCCCTGGCTCCGGATTCTCTTCATTTCGGCAAGGAACTGGTCCACATCGACAATGCTGTTCTCCGTATACCGGCGGAGCCCCTTTTGAGAGACCATTTCCATGATCTCCTTGTCTTCCATGGTCGACAGGAACAATTTGCCGATCGCTCCCCCCATTATGGAGAACCGGGTCCCGACCACGGCGGATATCTTGAACTCCTTTTGCGGCTGCAGGACATCGAGCACCTTTACCGCTTCCTCCTCCCGGATGCCAAGGAAGATGGTCTCGTCGACCAGATCCATGAGGCGCTCCAGAAGGGGTCTTGCAGTAACGACAACATCGGTGGTGCTCAGGATCTTCTTCGACAGCTCGAAGAGCGTGTTTCCCGTGGTGTACTTCTTGCTGAAGGAGTCCTTGACGAGAAAACCTTCCTCTTCGAGTGATTTAAGGATACCAAAAGTGGTGCTTTTGCTTATGGAAAGAGACCGGGCAATATCGGTGACGCCCAGAGGCTTGTTTTCTCTTACTATGAGCTTGATAACCTCAACTGCTTTTTTTAATATCGGCGCGTTATACATGCAAACCTATGATTCACTATGCTGAACTATGAGGATTATCATACCTTCTCACTTACTCTATGTCAACAAAATTCGTGCGGACAACCATGCTTGACAAGGTTATGAAACTTGTTATAATTACCAAGGAAAGTCTACTATAGTGAACGGAGGCGTGGGTTCATTCGATTACATCCGCATTTCCCCGCAAGGCAAGCCCGATTCAGCCGTTTTGATTGTCTTGGAAAAAGAGAAAAGCGTATAATGATGCGATACGAGGGCTGAAAGTGGCACATCATTACAGGGTAAGGTTTTTGCCGATGGATATCGCATTCCCGGCCGAGGAGACCGAGACGGTGCTCGAAACGGCCATGCGGTCGGGTATCCATATTAATGCAAGCTGCGGGGCAAACGGCACTTGCGGCAAATGCAGAATAAGGGTGCGGGAAGGCGAGGTGGCCTCCACGTCCCGCTCCAGGCTATCTGCATCGGATTATGAGAGCGGGATCCGCCTCGCCTGTATGACCCGTCCCCTCGGCGATATCGTTGTAGAGATCCCCTTTGACTCGCAGGTCGACAGAACTGCGCTGAAAGCGAGAAAAGAAGCCGGGCACATTCT
>MVRP01000125.1 GCA_002067405.1 Syntrophorhabdaceae bacterium PtaU1.Bin034
CCCCCGGCTCACCGTTCAGCCACGCCATTTCGATCATCTTGTCCCATATCTCGCGGGCCTTGACGGTTTTCCTCGTCTCTCCGTCGAACCGGAGAGAGAAAAGACTTGAGGTCTTTACGGCATCCATGAATTCGTCTGTGACGGCGACCGAGATATTGAAATTGCCGAAGTCGCCATCGCACGATTTGAGACTAATGAAGTCCAGAATATCCGGATGGTCTACCCGGAGCATCCCCATGTTGGCGCCTCGTCTGGTTCCGCCCTGCTTCATTACCTCGGTGCTCGTGTTGAAGATCTTCATGAAGGAGCACGGCCCGCTCGCCAGACCGTTTGTCGTTCCGACTCTGTCGCCTTTTGGTCGGAGCCGTGAAAAGCTGAATCCCGTTCCTCCGCCCATCTTGTGGACCAGGGCAGCCTGTTTCGCCGCGTCAAAGATATCTTCAATTGAATCCTCGACGGGAAGCACGAAGCACGCGGACATGGTAAAATCGGGTCGACCCGCGTTGGTGAGGGTCGGTGTGTTCGGAAGGAAAAGGCAATCATGCATCATGGTGAAGAATTCCTCCCTCTGTTCGTCGGTTGTAGCAACGGCTTCAGATACCCGTCTGCAGAGGCCCGGCCAGTCTTCGATGACATTTCCGCGTGCATCCTTCCGGAAATAGCGCTCTCTGAGTATGTCCTCTCTCATGGCCGCCTCCTCATAACGGAATGTCATCTTCATCGGGTTCATGGACGAAATCGTCTTCCCGATCGGAACTTTGTCTCGATGCATTGGGTTTTGCCGAGAGGAACTGGATCTTCTGAAGGACTATTTCGAACTTGTTATGCTTCGCGCCTTCTTTGTCCTCCCACTTTCTGATTTGTGGGTCTCCCTTGATGAACACGAGCTTACCCGTGTCGAGATACTCGGCGCATAATTCGGCTTTGTTCCTGAAGGCGATGACGTCAAAGTAGGTGACGCTGTCATTTACTTCGCCTTTACCTTTTTTGTTCACTGCGACACTGAAGTTGCATATGGGCATGCCGGTCGGAGAAAACTGCAAGTTGGGCTTTCTCGTCAGGCGGCCGATCAATTCTATCTCCGCATACATGGGCGCATCCCTCCTTTTGGATTGTTTTGGATGAAAACAAAAAGGCCACGATCAACACGACGACAGGCCGGTGACAGTGGCATTTTCGGTGAACCTAATGAAGGTACTGAACTATCGCTATATTACCTGGTTTCCCGTTCGTGGGGAGCGACATCGGCAAATCGCATTAGCTGTTGCCGGAGTAATACCGATGACGAGACTGATGAAATACATCCTCACCAGCGTTCTCTCGGCCAGGAAGCACATCTTTGCAGTTGCCTTCCTATTGATAGCCGCCCAGTGTGTCTCGGCCTTTTGCTTCGAAGAGGCCGGCCAGAGATACGGGGTATCACCGCAGCTTCTCTGGGCCATCGCGAAAACGGAAAGCAATTTCAATGCGACTGCCGTCAACTATAACAACAACGGCTCGTTTGATTATGGCGTGATGCAGATAAACTCGTCCTGGTACAGAGAGCTGGGTGCCGATAGATGGATGCGCCTCGGCGACGCCTGTTACAACGTCAACGTGGGGGCGTGGATATTGAGTAGATGCGTGCAACGGTGGGGTTACACGTGGACAGCGGTCGGATGCTACAACGGGGCTTCAAAGGACAAAATGACCGTATACGCTCACAGGGTCCACAGGAATCTAAAGACAGCTGCGCAGCACATTCGGTGAGCCGTTATGAGGGATAACGGCTATCCGCGCCCGCCATTCGGGAGGCGAAGAGGACTGAACTCATTTTTCACTCCCCGGTTAAAATCGGAAACTGTGCCGTATAGGCTGAAGCTTGTTTATTGGCCGAGCTCTCGTTGGTCACTCTTTTTCGTCTGGTATATACTTTCTAATCCCTTCAACATACTCACCGTCATCATAGTCGCATACAATTCCCACGCTATGCCTCGCCCTTGTTACGGCTACATAGAACTTGGCTCGCACGCTCTCGATTTCCGACAAATCTCCACTTTTTAGAAAACGCCTGATCTTCTCGGTCGGATATATCAAAACCCTGTCAAATCCCAATCCTTTAGATGCCCCATAGTTCAGATCTGGCAGGCGAGCCTCCCGATAATGTAGTTTCGTTATCGGCTTGTATCTTTCGTAGTAGATGTTGACATCTGCCTGTTTGATGAGAAAAACGCCCAGGTGGCTCGGGGTATCCTTCCGGCAATCTTCGCAATCGCACGGCTCGCATGCGACATGCTCAGGATAGAGTTTTGACGCAAAAGCACAAATCCATTTGTTATTCCTGTGTGATTTGTTTAGGGAATTCGTATCAATTGAACAAGCTCCCTTCTTGCATTTCTCTTCGATGAATTCCTTTACTTTTCCGTTCCGGTACCGCTTGTGTAACGACGAATCATTGGTCGAATACGTTCCCTGTCTTGGGTCCCCGACCATTTGAATTGTCGAGCCAGACGCGAAGAGCAATTTCAAAAGCTCCAGGTCCCATCCTGCTAGATCCTGAACCTCGTCAATAAAGATGGCAGAGTATATTCTTGACAGCCTGTATATGACTTCATTGTTCGTTATTTGGTTGCATTCAAAGACGAATTTTGCGATCTTGTCAGAGTATATTCTGAGGTTCTTGGTGAAATAGAAGTTGTACGTATCGGATTCTCCCCAATACACCGGCCTTCCGCTTTTATCTCGAAAGCGAAAGCCGGATTTTCCTTCAAAAAGGCAAAATCCTATCCTTTTGTAAAACAGATCGTCAGCCATGACGCCTTGATATGGTCTTACCCCGTGCTGTAACAAAAAGGAGAACCAGGTTTGTACAGTAATGTTCTTGGGAATGCACTTGTTTATTCTTATGATCTTGTTACGTATTTCTTGTTCGTTGCCGTCAGTAAAGGTGGTAATTAGAACGTTGCCGTTCTCTATAGATAAGGCATCCCTCACGAGTCGGGTCGTTTTTCCCGATCCAGCCGCTGCAATAATAAGCCTGTTCTTGTTCATGTCTCAGTTGATTGCATCAAAGATATATTGAGGGAAGGCAATTATTTCGTTCGTATCGAATATTCTCAGTGCACATTCGGTCTTTTTGCTTCTCATATACTTGTGCAACTCGTCAATATCGACAAAATCCGTTCCCAATACGGCATTGACTTTCTTCAGTCCACCATTCGCCTTTACGAATTTCGGTTCAAGGGTGTTGTAGTTGAAGGGTCTTTGGTCTTTCCCAATTCTCAAACCCCCGATATCCTCGATTTCATCAAAACAGATTTGGATGAACTGCTTTTTGTTCTTACCGAGGTAGTCCTTGTACTTCTCGTTGACGGCAGCAACGTCGCCATCGTTGTCAGTGACAACAGCAACAGGCTTCGATATTTTGGAGGCAATCTCCAAGAATCGCAAAAAGGCCGTGCCAACTGAAATGACATCAACTTCATCATGAATGGGCAATCTGCCATCGTGTGCTGTTCGGTAAGCCTTTTGAACCACAAGCTCGTCGGAATCGCCTTCGACGAGAATCGCTTTCTTGCAAAGAATCAGCCTCAGCGTATCGTAGCCCGATAGCCTTTCAAAATAGTCTTTTGTCCCAGAGGAGAGGTCTCCGAACCTGACTTCCTTTCTCAACTGTGTTTCGGCATCGACATTCAGGAGAATCAGACTGTCAAGACCCAGCTTGTTGGCTACGAAGCTACTATGAGTCGAAATGATGACTTGCTTTGCAACATTCGCGTCTTTAATATGTCTAATCAACTGGTTAAGTTTTGTGTGCGAAAGATGATTCTCTGGTTCCTCGAGAAGAAGGACATTAGCTTCCTGCGACTTCTTGTGACTTAACGCGAGTTTTGTTTTTACGATACACTGCTCGCCTTTCCCCACGTGATGAAATGGTACGTCATCCAAATAGGTTACGAGGCTGGTTTCCCAAGCGTTTCTGTTAGAAAGATCCACAGACAACTCGACTTTCTTATCGGATATGTTGACTGCGTCCCTGATGAGTTCATTTACACGCCTGATCGCAGGGTCATTCATGAAGGCGTCCCTCATTTTTCGGTGAGCTTGGTCTACTTTAATCTTGTCGGGCGCTTCAAGATGGTCTCTCAGAATGCGGGCAATATAGACATCGGAACCGTTTTGATAGCGGTGGCTAGACGAATCGATAAGGGCGGACTTAATCGGGATGGTCGCTGGAGTGACCCTCTCATCGCGAGCAAAGGAAGACCACAAGAAGTGGTAGTACTCTATCGGAATTGATTGGACATCCCCGGATTTCACCAGCTCTTCGTAATACGGGAGATGGGTTTCGTTAAGGCCTATTCTTAGCTGGACCCCGCACGCCTTTTGTTTCGTAGAATTGCCATTTCCTTCAAACAACGCCCTTAAGGAGTCGTCTTCTACCCCGTCGATGAATACTTCGATGATTATCTCTGGCGGCAGGGGTATGGGTTCCACCTCAATTGGCCCCTTTAAGCTCTGCAGGTATTCATTTCGCGTACCATTATTGAAGATATCCTGAGTCAACTCTAATCTCAGATGCTTGCCATTCAGCAAGCCGGACAGCGCTAGGTGCATCGCTTCAAGAATGGTAGATTTCCCCGTCTCATTGTTTCCAACGAGGACGTTCAGCCCTCTGTTCAGATCCAGACAAAATCGGCCTTTGAAGCATTTGAAGTTCAGGATCGTAACTTTAGAAATGTACACTGCGTGCACCTCTCATGCTTGCTTGTGCGTGGTATCGCACAATTCTGGAACCTAAGACCCCGGGGCCGAGGAGCTCGGAGGAACCGTTATTGATGCTAAGACGTTCGGCTTTCCACCGTCCCGGACCACACGTCTCGTGTCGCACGGGCTTTGTCGCCGCCCCAGCCAATTCTTACCATCCGAAAGAAGGCTGTGCAAGGAGAAAAGCAGACTGAGGGTCACAGGAGGGGAGCCTAAATAAGGCGGCCTGGACCTTGCCACGGGCACATATCAACGCGCGCAGCATGTTGTGATGGCCAAGAAAAGGCACTTGAGGTATCATCAAGCGGCTCCTGTAGCAGAAGGACGAGTGATATCGCATGACCAGAGAAAGAATGGTTCTTCAAGACCTATGGGACTTCATAGAGAAGGAGGTTTTTCCATTCCAAACCTCCGACTGCATCTTCAATCAATACAGCCAGGCGAGCGAGCACGACCTTGCGAACGGCGACGGCATCAGACGAGATAATCTTCGCCGCTACGTATCGCATTTCAAGTCACGACCAACAATTCTCCTCGTCGGTGAAGCCGCTGGATATCGTGGCTGCCGGTTTGGCGCAATCCCTTTTACATCCGAAGCACATCTTCTCGTGAAGGTGCCTGTGGGCGGACAGATATCAAGTCGGAGGTCGACCCCTTGGGTCGAACCGAGCGCGAAACTGTTTTGGCATAATCTAAAACCCTTCTCTCAAAACTTTTTTGTATGGAACGCCTTACCCTTCCATCCGTATCAAGAGGGCAATCTGCTATCCAACAGAACACCCACCAAAAAGGAGTTTGCCGATCACAAACAACTTCTCGCCGGTATGCTTGACATCCTGAAACCTGCTCAAATTGCGGCGATTGGCAAGCAAGCCGAATCGTTGCTCCTCGCACTTGGTCATTCATGTACCTACGTGAGGCATCCATCGTACGGCGGAAAAAGAGAATTTGAGGAGGGCCTGAAGAGACTCTTCCCAGATGCTGAGCTGACCCGGTAGCTGCTACTGCTGCAAGGGCCAAGAATTTTCTGCGAAAGTAATATACCCGCAAATCAATATCTTCATTAGGCGCCAGCCGAAAACATTTCCACTACCCAGCACCCTTTGTCAGAAAGGGAGATAACCACCTCTTTACTGTTTCACCCCATCCATCCTGCAGGGGGAATTTCGCATATTTACACCCCCACGGGCAGGAAGTGGGGAAATACCATTAAGAGGAGACCTATCATGATATTGGCAGGCATACATGCAGAAGCCACAGGCGCTTTTTACACGATGATATCCGGAGATCGCCAGGACCTTAAAAAAAAGCTTGCGCGGGTCCAGGATAATGCCGACGAACTTTTGGCCCTGATCAAAGAGAACGTGACGGAAGAACAGGCGATGCGTTACGGTTTCATCACGAATATCGTAAAGGCCCTCGAAATGAGAGGCTACGGCAAACGAATCCGATTCAAGGAAAGCCAACTGCCCGCATTGCCGAAGGAAGACGTAAAAACACCGGATAATCTCGGATCGCTGCCATACCCCGGGATACTGGAGAGAAGGGGCCTTGTGGCTTATGCAGCAAGGGCCTGACCAAGCACCGCTTTCAGGGAGGGAAACCTCCCTTTTTTTATCGCCCACATTCTGCCCAGCGGTTTCCAACAGTAAAAAGGATCAGAGCTATCGGGAGTGCTTTTTCCATCTGAAGGGATCTGTGGTCGTCCTCTGGCCCGATGCCGACGGTGCCACTTCTTCAGCAGTTGCTCGTTCAGCTTCACAGTTGTGTTCGGGAAAAGCAGCGAGAGGTGTATCATGTTCCTTCTGGCATTGGCGATCCATAGACTCTTTCGCCCCGTCTTCGCCGTGGTCGGCCGACGCCCTGCCGGCATAGTCGATTGCGATCTCTCCGCTGCAATGCGGACAGCGCAGAGAAAAGGGCGGTCGTACGCTTTCATGGAGCAGCACCATCCGAGACGGTTTCGTTTGCACTTCATGGTCGCCCCCAAGAAAGTCCCCTCCATCCGATCTTTCGGCTCTCATCGCTTTCTGTACATTAATAGTCTCTTTGAGTTCCTCCGGCCTTTCCACAAACTCGATGATCGTCTCACCCGCCGTGGCCGCCGTCTGGACTGATATGCTTCCGTAGCCGAAGATTCTTCCTAATATGGTCTGTTCCACCAAAATGTCATTGATCTTGTCGAGGGGGTTTTCTTTGGACCGGTGCGTCAAAATACCCCATTCGTCAATCAACCTATCATTCGTGACCACCCAGATATTTACCCTCCTATCCAGGTAACGGTAGAGAAAGAAGGCCCCGGAAAGAGCCACAGCATAAGGCAACAAATAGTTCAATAGAGCTTCAAACCCGAGAATCTTGACGTGGCGAACTGGCACGTAGAGACAAACCGCTGCGAGAAACAGGGCCGGCTTCATCAGAACAACCCAATGTTTCCTCACGACGAGTGCGACGGTTTCGCCGGGCTGCAGTTTTGTGCGCATGAAAGCCTCCGGAAAGATTTTCAGGAGTATTACTCCGACCGAGAAAACACCAAAGATACGAAAGGTACGATACGGACGCATCATGCCTTAGGGATCTCCTGCAAGTCGTTCCACTACTGTGGTTTCTTGCGTGCTTATAGAACATTTCCTTGACGATCTTTGTCCGGTTAGGTAGACTTCCATTTGGTTTCATTGACATACATAGATAACTAAACCCGGTAAGCCCCCGGCTCCGCCAGGGGACTCGCGAAGTTTGACTTCTCGGACGTCTGATAGAGAGGTGAAATGGCAACAGCGGAACGATGGGTAGGCGTCGATGATGTGGCCGCCCACCTTGGGGTGGCGAAGGACTCCGTCTACAGATGGATTGAAGAACGGGGGCTGCCCGCCCACCGGGTGGGACGGCTTTTTCGCTTCAAATTGTCTGAAATAGACACCTGGGTGAGACAGGGCAAGGAGGGCGTGAAAGCTTCAAATCCCGCAAAGAAGCGACCGTCTTCCCGATCAACATCGAAAGCACCTTCAGGAAAGAAGGAGGGGAATGAGTAGCGGTTCGCTCACGTCTCAGATCGGGCAGCGAATATCTCTTCCCGGGCATTTTGACCTTCCAGTGATCCTGGAAGATGCCCGACCGCTCGGCCCCGATGATTCGGCAGGCTATGAGTGTCGGGTTCGTCTTGCCGACGGCTCCCTGGAAGAGGCCGTCATCTCGGCAGAAGAGGCCGCAACTCTCCTGAAAGAAACTCCGGTCGAGGCAAAGCTCCAAAGCCCTGTCGATGCAGAGAAACTTCGCCTGTTGGTTGAATCTGCCCGGATACGGCTTGCGCATGCACATGATCAGCAGTTCGCTGTGAGTCTTTCGGGCATTCGCACCCTGCCGCACCAGATCGAGGCAGTGTACCAGGCAATGCTCCCCCAACCCAGGCTACGTTTCCTTCTGGCCGACGACCCCGGAGCCGGGAAAACGATTATGGCCGGGCTCCTCGTGAAGGAACTCAAACTGCGAGAAGCCGTCGAACGCATTCTTATCCTGTGCCCTGCGCCCCTCACTATCCAATGGCAGGATGAGATGCTTCGCTGGTTCGGGGAACCCTTCGACATTATCTTTTCCGCCGTTGACCAGCAGCAACTGACAAATCCCTGGCAGAGGTCTTCTCAGGTCATTGCTTCCCTTGACTATGCCAAGCAGGAAGAAGTCCGCGAACGGGTCTGGCAACAACGGTGGGATCTTATCATCATTGATGAGGCCCACAAATGCTCAGCTCGGACGGCTTCGGGCGGGCAGAATCGCGAATCTAAGGTTGTCACGACCAAGCGTTATGATCTGGCCTCTCGCCTTACATATCACGCCGATCATGTTCTTTTGCTTACCGCGACTCCCCACCATGGGGATGAAGACAAGTTCGCTCACTTCCTTCGGCTGATCGATCCCGACCTGTTCCCGGAGCCGCATCGTTTAGGGAAGCAGGCCACTGAAATAAGACAAAACGTTTTCAAACTCGGCAAGGATTCGCCCTGGTGTCTGCGTCGCCTCAAGGAAGACCTCAGAGACGCGAACGGCAAACGGCTCTTCCCTGATCGGCACGCACACACTGTAACATTCCACCTCAACAACGACGAGTACTATCTCTACAAGAGCGTTACTGCGTATATTAACGAATTCATTCCCCAGCAGACAGGGCAAAGGCGCACGTCGGCAGCCCTGACTCGAACGGTTCTCCAACGCCGGCTTGTAAGTTCAACCTGCGCCATCCATGAATCGCTCAAACGCCGTCTGAAGAAACAGGAGGACCTTCTTGAGGAACTTCAGAGGCTCACCCCTGCGCAACGGGCCAAGCGTTTAGCTGCGCTGCAGGGACAATTACCCGACATCGAACAGGACGAGGATGATCTCGACGATGCCGTCCGGGACCAATTGGCAGATGAATACACGGCGGCGCTCGAACTGGAGCAGCTGCGCGCAGAAGTATCTGCCCTCAAGGAGTTGGTGGAGCAAGCCCGACAGGTTCGGGAAAACGCGAGCGATTCGAAATTGGCCTCCCTGAAGAAGTGTCTGGGTGAGGCTCAATTCCTGGAGTTGCGGGACGGCAGGGGGAAGCTTCTCATTTTCACCGAGCACCGGGATACCCTTGGCTACATACGCAATCATCTTGAAAGATGGGGGTATAGCACCTGTGAAATCCACGGCGGCATGAATCCTCATGAACGTAAGCGGGCACAGGAGGTCTTCAGGATCGGCGCACAGGTATGCATAGCGACAGAGGCTGCGGGTGAAGGCATCAACCTCCAGTTCTGCCACCTGATGATCAACTATGATATGCCATGGAACCCGACCCGCCTGGAGCAACGTCTGGGGAGGATCCATCGCATCGGCCAGGATCGGGACGTCTATGCCTTCAATTTTGTGGCTACCGATTCCGAGGACGGCCAACCCATTGTCGAAGGCCGGATTCTTCATCGTCTTTTGGAAAAGCTGGACCAGATGAATGAAGCCCTTGAAGGCCGCGTATTCGATGTCATCGGCGAAGTGCTGTCGCTAAACGACATTAATCTTCCGGACATGCTCCGCGATGCGGCGTATGATCCGAAACGGCTTGACGAGTATCTCGATCAGATTGACCGCATAGAGCCGACCAAACTCAAGGAATACGAAGAAGCGACCGGCATTGCCCTTGCGAGGAGCCACGTGGACTTTAGCGCATTCCAGCGCCGTAACCTCGAGATTGAAGAGCGTCGTCTCATGCCGCGTTATGTGGAAGCTCAATTCGTCGCAGCCGCTCGCGAAGTGGGGCTTCGGGTGGAGCCGAGAGCCGACGGCCTTTGGCGCGTGGAACATGTTCTTGCGGATTTGCGGTCGGAACGCCTGCATTCCGTCCAGAAGGTCGGGAAAGCCGAAACCACCTACCGAAAAGTGACTTTCCACAAACACCACCTTGAGCAGGACGCCCACGTTGATGCGATGTTGGTGGGGCCAGGCCATCCCCTTTATGCAGCAGTTGACGAAAAGCTCAACGAGCGCCTCGCCGGGACGATCGGCGGCATCGGTTTCTACGTCGATCCTCTAAGCAAGGAACCTTACGACGTCCATCTCTTCGAGATATCGATTCGTGGCAAAGACTCAAAGGGCAATGATGTGCCTCTCTATGGCGAACTGGTGGCCGTCCGGGAGGAGAGAGGAAATTACGAAGTGATCCCCAGTGACCTCCTCCTCAACCTGGCGGCTCATCCTCACCCACCGCAAGAGATTGATCCAGCTCCCACACAGGGAGCGGCGGATTTCCTCAAACGCACTTATCAGCTCGAATGCCGTGCCCGTTGTCAGAAGGAAAGGCAGCATTTTGCGCGCGTCTGCCGGGAGTATCTTGAGAAGTCTTTCAAGGCCAGGATTGACAGGGCTCAGGAACGGGCCATGCTACTTGCGGCGGAGGCTTTCTCCAAACCGGAATACAAGTTGACCGCTGAGGAGGCCCGCAAGTACGTGGACGAGCTTCAGAGGGCCCGCCAGGAAAGACTCGATGGCCTGAAACGGCTTGAGATCGCGAGAACAGGGCCTGTGAAGCATGTGGGCACCGCTATCGTTCTGCCTCCTGATGCGGATACGAGAGCCAAGCTCGCCGACCTTGCTGATGAACTCGACCCGAACGTTCGTCGGCAGAGCGAGATCGCTGCGGAGGACAAGGTCATCGAGGCGCTGATTGAGGAAGGGTTTCCCGCAGATCGTATCGAGCGGGTCGGTCACCTGAAATTAGGCTTCGATATCCGCGCCCATAGAATCGCCGACGTTGCCACCGGCGAGATTTTCGTGAAGAGAATCGAGGTCAAAGGGCGCCTGCGGGGACAGCCCATTCGCCTTACCACGAACGAATGGTATAAGGCCCAGCAACTGGCTGAGACTTACTGGCTGTACGTTGTCTGGGATCCCTTGGGTAATTCGCCCGAACTTGTACCCATCTGCAACCCTGTCGCGAAGCTGGACCACGCCAAACGCGAGATCGTAGCAGCGAGGTTCTATGAAATTCCGGCGGAGGCGGTGCAGCAAGCAGTAAGGGGGGGTCCATGACGAAACAACCCAGAAAACCGGACAACAAGTTGGATGTCCACTACGATACCATCCTCGGAGATATTTCCGGCGTCATCGAGGCGGCCAGAAGGTCTGCGGCCAGGTCGGTAAATTGCATCATGACCTCAGCCTACTGGCTGATTGGGCGGCGCATCGTGGAGGAAGAGCAGAGAGGACAGGAACGCGCGGCGTATGGGGAAAAACTGCTTAAACGGCTGTCCAGCGACCTCGCCAATCGTTTTGGAAGAGGATTCGGGGTCGATAATCTCCAGCGATTTCGTGTCTTCTATCTCTCTTATCCCGCGGAAAGGATATACGCGACACTGTCGCGTATATCGCATGGCGAGGATCTGATGCCGAATGACGCGACACTGCCGCGTATATCTCAAACTCCGTTGTTGGACGGTCCGGACAGTCCGATTCTCCAGACGGTATCTGGAGAGTTATCCCTTACCAATATCGCGCGCTCTTTTCCGTTGCCGTGGTCCGCCTACGTGCGCTTGCTTGCAGTCAAGAATGAACAGGCTCGCAGGTTCTATGAAGCGGAGGCTCTACGAGGCGGATGGTCGGTGCGGCAACTCGATCGACAAATCAACTCGCAGTTCTACGAGCGGACAG
>MVRP01000126.1 GCA_002067405.1 Syntrophorhabdaceae bacterium PtaU1.Bin034
GTTGCCGAGTCCTGCTTCTCTGCCTGTGTAGCTGGTTCTTTGTTTGCGTCTTCATGGTTACCCCCTTCTCGCTTTCCCGTATAGCTTCTCAACGAATTCATTAAGATCCTTTTCGGAAATTCTCCATTGCTTACCGAGCTTCGCCGCTTTAATACCGTTTTCCTTATCGTGCAAATACTTCAGACAAAGGTCTCGTACTGCCCGGGCCTGCATTCCTAATGCACTTGCAACCTCCGCCGTTGTGAAGAACTTTATGGTACCCATGTGTTAATCTCCTTTTTGTCTCGTTTTGGATTGACGATATATGATCTAAGTAGGTGTTAATACTTGATGTTTGGTGTACTATACAGAGCCACCCTTCGAATCGTTGGTATTCCTTGTTTGCCGCAACCGTAGTACAAAAACGGGTCAGATGGACGCCTTTGTTTTCAAGGCTTGGAACATCATTGGACGCTACCGCAGCAAAAACAAAGGTCACGTTGTTTATTTCCTGTTTACTGAAAGGCCGGAAATGAGGGGAAAAGCCAGGAAAACCGCCTCTCCTCTGAAAAGCGAAAAACGGAAGGTTAGCAATAACTTGGAAACCTTTGCAATACCAATAACTTAGCCTTGCAGACCTTGACGCGGTAGAGGTCAGGGGTTCAACACCCCTCGCGCCTACCATTTTAGCCTTGAAATTACTCATCTTTCGAACCAGCCTTTTTTTCTGTGGACAGGTCAGAGACGGTTTTTAGAGACACTACTTTTAAGGTCACTTTGTCGATCTCCACTCTCAGGCTGTCGGGTTCGGGAATACCCACGCTTCGCCTATAGCCTCTGACTTGCGGGCCTTTAGATAATCCAAGGCTTCTGGATGAATCGGGATAATGAGAGGCTTTGCTTTTTTTCCCTTTCTTCGGGGCATATAGTCGTCTTTTGAAAAGGTGGCATGTATCGTGATTGACTCAGAATCAATATCTATGTCCTTGCATTTCAGGACCCTTGCTTCTCCGGGCCTGCCCATCCCGCCGACCTCGAACAAGCGTTCCGTTTTTGTCCGAACGGTCCCGGCTCTTCCGTCCCCGGCCGCCCTTAATCTAAAAGAGTGTTCGACCTCAGTCAATCCCAAGTGCGTCTTCCTCATCGATTCCCCCGTCAGTATGATCTTGTGCGCGTTATGGACGATTCTGTCGCAGATGGCGTCCGCAAAGGTAGGATCGCCGATCGCGTCGTGCCATAAGTCGAGCGGAAGCTGACTCGCAATTATGGTGGACCTCGTCTGGTGCCTATCCTCCATGATCGTCATTGGTCTATCGTTCAGCTTCTTCGCCTCTTCGGAGATGGCGGCTTGAGCTCAGCCAGGCTGAAGAACGTCCTGTTACGGAGCGATGCCAAGATGCGCCTTTGTGCCTGGAGCACCCGCCGACTCCACCTTCGCCTTGGACAAAGCCATCAACTACACAGAGTGAGAAGCATGAGAAGCGATTATTCAGGGTGACCCACCCCTTTCATCCTCTCCACGGTCGGGAGTTCGAGGTGATCGAGTGGGGAGAAGAACGGGTTTACTTCCTGGACGCCACAGGGCATATGCAGCGGCTTCCGGTCTCGTGGACGGATGTAGCAGGAGAAGATCCCTTCGTGACCGTCGCGGCGGGTCGTTCACCTCTGCGGCCGCCCTGGCACAGGATTTTCCACGTCTGTGGAACGACCCCCGGACCCCGAATCGGGAACGGAAGCGTATGGTTCGACTGCTGCTGGAAGACGTGACCCTGAACAAGGGAAGCGAAATTACCGCTCACGTTCGCTTCAAGGGAGGTACAAGCCAGACGCTCTCATGGCCGCTTCCGCCGCCAATTGGCGAACTGCGCAAGAACCCTGCGTACATCGTAGCCGAGGTAGACAGGCTGCTCGACGAGTATACACAGGGTTAAATCGCCGCCATCCTGAGCCACAAAGGCATGCATACGGTCGACGGCAAGCCTCTCACGAGGATGAACATACGGTATATCCAAGAAACGTATGGCCTTCTTTCGCGTTATGATCGTCTGAGGAATCGTGGTATGCTCACCATGGCGGAGATGGGTGAACGGCTCAAACATCGCCCCCTTGGCGGTGAAATGCTGGAACCAGGCGGGACTCTTGATGTCCCATCCCTACAATGACAAGAATGAGTGTCTTTTTGAACCTCCCGGCGACAATACGCCGGTCAGAAGCAAGCATAAAGGCCTGGTTGCCGCTCTACGCCAGACGCGTCTGTCCCGAAAAGTTACTCCCAAACATCATGAGGAGGTGTAGTGTGAAGCCTTGCCCTTATCCCGGGCTTTCTTGATCCTCGCCGGCAGGACGGCCACATGGTAGTGTTCCGCCATGGCCGCAAGGTTCTGTTGATGTCTGGCTCGTAATAAGAGGGATGGGTAACTCCTGACTTCAAATTATCAGGTTTATGTGCCCGTCTCGGTTATGTGCCCCAACGCTCCGACTGAGCTGCAATTACACGGAGGATCTCTTCCTTTCGGCAACATAATTTTTACATGACCAGTATAGACTTTCTCCATCAAACATTTAGAATATGTATCAATGCGCGGAAATTTTAGAGGGCAATCCTTTCCGAACCACGAGGGCGATCATCCTGTTTGTGCCATTCTTGGAGGAGGTCGCGGCGCACACGTATTTGCTGCTCTCCTCGCTGGCCGGAGGCCTGATATTGCTGTTCGCGTTCTTACCCGAACCGCCGATCAATGGAACGAAGGTCTTCGGGATTCCGAGGAAGGTATCAGGTGCGTTGATATCCAGGACGAAACAACCATTTGTGGAAAACCCGTCCTGGTCAGCAATGATCCCTCTGTAGTTCTTCCCCAAGCCCGGTATATAGTCTTTATCGGTTTCCAGAACGACCACGAGAAATTCCTTCGACAAGCTGCACCCTACATTACGCCCGGTTGTATAATCGGCGCCCTCAATTGCGGATGCGGGTTCAAATGCATGTGCAAGCACGTATTGGGGTCCGAGATCTTCTCCAAAGTTGTATTTTTTGCTACTTCCACGCTGCCATGGGCATGTCGCACTAATACCTACGGGAAA
Source organism: Syntrophorhabdaceae bacterium PtaU1.Bin034 (assembly GCA_002067405.1). Next base: position 3,061 of record MVRP01000126.1, read on the forward strand.
GAAGTCACAGTTTTCGCCAAGAAAGAGTATGTTGTCTCATCTGTTCATCCCCGAAGCGAAGAAAAAAGGGTTATGGCCTTTTTGAATTCTGTGTTTTGTGATCATCCGGTCCTCAATACGGATAATTTCCTTGCCTTGGAGTTGATGAATCCCGGTTCCATACTCCATCCAACCATTTCACGGGGAATTATCCGTCGCCATGGTGATACCCTGCCGTGGGAGCACGAGCCCTGGTTTTACCGCGACCTTGATGACTTGACCGTTCGTGAAGTGACTACCCTGAGCAACGAGTATCTTGTCCTTAAAGGGGTGCTTTTCGATCGTTTTGGCATTGATCTGTCCTCTGTTATCCCCATTCGCGACTGGCTTACCCGGTCCTATCCTCAGGACGTGGTGGACAAAACCAACTTTAAGACCATGCTCACCTCGAATCGCCCTTATAGGGTCGCGGCACTGCCCTGCGTCAAGCAGGCGGACGGCAAATACCTCCCGGACTACGAACACCGTTACGTCCGCGAGGAAATCCCGTGCAGCAGTGTGGTTATCAAGGGAATTGCAGTGCTCGCCGGCGTGCTGACTCCGCAGCTTGATGAAATAATCGGAAAGCAACCGTATAATCGAGCGCCTTCCCCGCTACCTCGATACGGTCCGTGAGGAAGAAGCGGTGGCCGAGATGTCTCTCGACGGTTACTCCGGCCGGGCCGCCGTCACGGCTGCGCCGTTAAAGCTGGACGATCTGCACAATGCCTCTCTCGACCTCGGGAAGGAGATTAACGGCATGCTGGCTGAGCTTTTGGCTGCGGCGTGGGATAAGAGAGTTCCGAGCGCCTTCTGCAGATACAGAACAGGCACCAGGCGGTGATGGACCTATCTTCGATGATCAGGCACCTGGTAGGCCACCTTAAGGCGAGCACCCGCATCCGGGGGCTCGACACCCTCTGTTTCTGCATGGGTGAGGCCCTTCACACGATGCTCTACCTGGCCGCCGAAACGGCCGCATCTGCAGACGTGAACGCTTACGAGCTGCTCCTGGGGCTGACGTCCGACAACGGCAAGCTCATGGAGAGCGCCCGCAATTCCTACCTGCAGAAAGAGCAGAACGGCTCATCGGAGGCCAAGGCGGCCCTGCTCCTTCTGACGAACTATTTCCAGCGGGCCGTATGGCTCTTGCACCGCTGGACCCAGTATGGCGCCGAGAAGCTGTCGGCAGCGAACGTCCGACCCCCGATTTTCGAGGAACGTTATTTCAGCGTCGAGCCGAGCGTCTGTTTGATAGAGACTCTGAGCGGAGGCTGGTAGCTTCACAATGTGTTGATGACAGTGACTTGACGTTCCTTCCCGAGACGGTGGCGAACTCATACTGCATTTCCTGTGAATCAGCCGTCGAGAGCAGGCCGTAATTAGCTGCGCGAACTCTTCGCATCCGCTGTATTAGCCTGGTTCGGCGATGCCTTGTGTAAGAAGAGCTACCAACTCCTTCGGTTTCGACAGCATAACATCATGCCCAGCTTTGATATCTTGAATCACCCCGCCAAGTTTTACCGCGAAGCGGAGACACACATCAAAGGGGAGATTCTGATCATTTCGACAGATTATATAGCGTGAGATGGAACTGATGGAACGGGCCCCATGCCGCGCAGGTTCAAGGTAGGGAGCAAGCGGCTGAGGGGTCAACTTCGCGTAGGCGGTACGGGCTGCAGCATCGCTAAGGTCACTGAAAAAGCGTTGGCGAGCGGTATGATAGGCGAGCATTAACGAGTGCTCAGGAGATGCTTCGGCAAGGCGGTAGTATTCGGGAGTCCGGTCCGATGCCACTACATCGATCGCTCGCTCTCCCCGGTCAAGGACATAAGCAGCGATGAAAACAACCTCACGAACCCTTTCCCTATTTGCCGCAACAACATCGGGCAGAATGATTCCTGCGAGCGAATGACCTACAAGCACCAAGTCCTGAAGGTCTTTCTCATGTACGAAGGAGTTCACTGCCACCACATATGAGTTGAATGTAATACTCGCGCGAGGTGTAGAGTCATGGCCTCCCCCAGGCAAATCGAGAGCATGGCCTTCGTTTCCAAGGCGATTCAGTTCCCGGATCACACCTTCCCAGCACCAAGCTCCATGCGAACCGCCGTGAACTAAAAGAAAATCGCTCATAGACTTCTCATACAAAAGTGCCGCTGCATATGAACAATTTAAGCACGGTATTAGCCAAAATCTCCAAGATCGATCCTTAGGATTCGCCACCGGGCCATCGCGGATCACCGAACGTGGTACTGCCGGGTTTTTCTGCTCTCGTGTAACATCTATTGGGCCTCGCCTCCAGCCGACCCTTCCGCTGGCCCGACCATAATGACCGAAACACACCAGCCAGGGAACCAAAAGAAGCAACATTGATCAGCTTGTGAGAACCAAGATTTTTGATCGCGTGGAGGTAACGCATCCCAATCCCCTGAAGGGGATGGGCTTTGAAGCCTTGGGTTACTTAGGAGGCATGCATGCAGAAATTATGTGAGAGACGGATAACCAACACACGCCGGAATATTCCGCACATTCCGCGCAACCGCAGTCTGAACCGGAGTGATGCCGACGGGAACAGTCTCTTCGTGGACCCTGTTTGGCGGCGAACGTCTTGCAGCCGTTTTTTTGTGATATAATTTGAAAAGAAATGGCCATGCGATTTCTTGACGGGTTAGACGACGATATCAAAAAAAATCTTCTCGAAGAACTCAGAGTTTTGTGGACCTACTCGTCCACTACTATTGAAGGCAACACGTTGACCCTCGGAGAAACAGCCTTTGTGCTGAAAGAAGGTCTCACGATTCAGGGGAAACCCTTGAAGGATCATCGTGATGTTGAGGGACACGCGCGGGCCGTTGATTTATTGCTTTCTCTGGTCAACAAAGACACTTTTGTCACGCAGGACCTGTTCGACCTACACCGGCTTGTTATGAATGAACAATTGCTCGATGTACTCAAGCCCGTTGGGGACTGGAAAAAGGAAAACAATTCAACAAACGTGACGCTCGCTAACAAACAACAGATCATGGAGTTTTCCAATTTTTGGGAAGTTCCAGAGCTCATGACGCGTTGGCTCGCGCTGTTGAATTATCAAGTTCAAATGGACGGAGAACCGGAAGACGTGCTTTCGGCTTATGCGCGACTTCACATCTCCTTTACAACTATTCATCCCTTTTGGGATGGCAACGGTAGGGTCGCGAGGCTGGTCTCCAATCTGCCATGTTTGAAAGCTGGTTATCCTCCGATTGTTATCGACAATGGAAGACGTTATGAGTACCTCACAACGCTTGCAGAACATGTTTTGGCGAACGGAGTCCCGAACAGAAAAACAGAAATCATCCATGAAAGCCCTTCCTTGGAAAGATTCCGTTCTTTTTGCGGGGAGTGTTGGGAGAAAAGCCAGACACTTGTCCGCGAAGCCCATGAGCTTCAAAAGAACAGAAGAGAAAAGGCAAAACTTTTTCTATAGCCTCTACTCCATCCGAACCTTCTAAAAGGGCGCCTTTTTGGAGCCCTTTTTTTGAATTTAAACCTCGAAATAATTTCGACGGTCATACCTCCGACATCACGACTGAAGACCACCCAGATGCCCCTCAAGGATAAGTGAGATCGAGAAGCTCCGCTGCACGGATGTATCTCCCGGATTTGCTTCTGCCATTACTTGTGCATTTCTTAAACCCATTTGTATTCAAAGGCGACTATTTGCGGGTGTAGCTAATGGTCGACGGCCAGCACATAGATTGCTTCCTGTACATGTGAGTACCGATACACCCCGCGATTAGGAGTTCCGATGCCGTCTGCTAGTCTGTTAGGCATCATGCGCCGAATCATCCATCCTCAAAGTCAATCTTCGGCGATCCCGAGCTAGCATCCTTCTTTTGTCCACCCGTTCACTGTTTCGTATGGATCCCCGGGGAGGTACGCCCGGCAGTCGGGTGAGAAGAAATCGTCAATCGCAGCAACGTCTCTGTCCAGTCGAATTAGGAAGTTTCTCACGATCGTCTTCTTCTCACTGAGATCGTCTTTCATTATCGCGCCCCATGCTTTGTCTTCCCCGGAGAATCCTCTCCCCGATTGTTCGGATAGGCTCCGCCTTCCTCCTGTTGCTATGAAAGCTTCAGGAGAAGTACCGTCAAGGTACCTGCACTCTGGTTGTACCAGCGGTGGGGTATCTTTGCCGGACTGCCGATGAGTGTATCCTTGCCCACTTCCTTTTTCTCTTCACCGATCTCGACTATGCCGGTCCCTTCGAGCACGTAGAAGAGTACATCCCTCGGCGTCACGTGCTTCTTGAGTTGCTCGCCGGGCTTCAGCGTGATGTGCGCCACCTGGACCTTATCGTTCTCGAACATCTTCCTCGCGTCCACCCCGTGGGGTTGGGTGCTGTCCCCGTCTTCTGTACTTCGATGATATTCATTGCGCTCCTCCCGTTCGTTTCACCGTCTTGCCGACTCTCCGGCGCTTCTGAGCCCCCCTTATTAATGCGAATGCCCGCCCTTCGCTGCGTCCCGAAGGAGCGTAGGGGACTGGCGTAGAACTCCTGCTCAGGGACACTTCAGAGACGCTTTTTAGGGTACAAAAGAGATATAAGTTATTGAAATCATTATAATATTGTAGGTGGTCAACACCCCTAGCGCACCACCATTAAAATTAATAACTTACGATCCCGCACCTATTTGGTCCCTTTCAGTTTGTATAGCTTTTGTTCAGTAAACGCCTGATGTGAAAAGAAGGAAAGGCCTGGCATAAAGACGAGTAGGCCCGAAGCGTCACATGTGGCAATACGTGTCCTCACGGCCCGACACTTTTTATGTCTGGCATCCTATAAACTGTATACAGCTGAAACATTACTTTACATACAGAAGCCATACTTATAGAATATAAACCAGTCGAACAACCCCCATTATTCGGAGTCCGAGCATGCCTTCCTCGAAGATGAAGTCCGGCGCTCAACCAAATAAACGTGCTGCTAAGGACAATACGATCGAACAGCAAAAATCCCGGGCAGGCGTACGGGCTTTTTATATCGCCGGGATAGGCGCCTCCGCCGGTGGCCTGGAAACCCTTCAGGAATTCCTGAAAAATGTCCCCGATAACAGCGGGATAGGTTATGTGATAGTCGCTCACCTCGCTCCCGACTGCAAGAGCGTCATGGCCGAGTTGCTTCAAAAGCATTCAAAAATGAAAGTCTATGAAGCCGAAGACCAGATGCAGGTTATGCCGAACTGCGTGTATGTTATTCCGGCGGGCAAGGAAATGGCCATTCTAAAGGGGTGTCTCCAGTTGATGCAGCCACGGGCAGAGAAAGGCGTCTCATACCCCATCGACTTTTTCTTCAGGTCTCTCGCAAAGGACCAGGCAGATTACGGCATCGGCATCATTCTATCGGGCACTGGTACAGACGGCACACAGGGCATAAAAGACATCAAGAACGAGAGAGGACTGGTTATCGTCCAGGATTCGGAAGACGCGCGCTACACCGGCATGCCGATCAGCGCGGCCGAGACGGGTATCGCCGACTACATCATACCGGTCAGGAAGATCCCGAAACACGTTTTCGACTATGTCCGCCACGCGCGCATTCTTCAGGTAAAAAGGATCAACAAGAAGGACATGACATCGGACTACCTGAAGAAGATGCTTGTGCTGATCCGTAACGAAGTCGGTTTTGATTTCACCCTGTACAAGCCGGACCACCTTATCCGCGGCATACAGAAACAGATGAGCATGCATCGCATCGGCTCGATAGAGGACTATCTCCGATTCCTCCGTGCCAATCCCGATGAAATGAATCTGCTTGCCAGAGTGCTTCTTATCAAGGTCACACGCTTCTTCAGGGACGAGTCCGCCTTTGAGATATTGAAATCCAAGGCCTTTTCTCTCATAGCCAAGGGAAAGGACAAAAAGAACCCTTTGCGGGTATGGGTACCGGGGTGCTCCACGGGGGAAGAGGCATACTCAATTGCCATGGTCCTCAGGGAGTTCATGGAGGAAATGCAGGGGAGGTTCGCCGTTCAGATCTTTGCGACCGATATCGATGACAGCCTGATTGAGACCGCACGGTCCGGACTCTACCCGGCCGGCATTGCCGAGGATGTCTCACCCGAGCGGCTGGAGAGGTTCTTTATCAGGATGGGGCCGGATTACAAGGTAAAGGATGAGATCAGAAGCATGGTGATCTTTGCCGTTCAGGACCTGGTAAAAGGACCGACTTTCATGAAGCTCGATCTCATAAGCTGCCGGAACGTCCTCATCTACATGGGGTCCCAACTGCAGAAGAGAATAATCCCCCTCTTTCATTACTGCCTCAACCGTCAGGGTATCCTGTTTCTTGGCACTTCCGAAACGATCGGCGACTTCGGCAATCTTTTTTCTGCAGTGGATGGCAAAGCCAGGGTCTTCCAGGCGAAGAACGTGCCCTCACCACCGCTCCCGAGAGCCATGCGCGGCATCCAGATGCCGGAGAACCCCAGGGCCCGGAGCACAACGGGCTCGGTCAGCCTTGAGGAAGAGAGCTTTGGAACACTCCTCGATCGCGCTTTGGACCGGCTGTCATCCGGCGGAGTTAACGAAACAGTCGCAGCCAGCATCCGCGACGCAATGGACCGCATCGCAGCCTCGACCGAGGCGCCGGTCACGAAAGAGAATGGCACACCCGCAAAAAAACCGCTGTCACAAAAGGATCGCGACCGGCTCGAAGCTGAGCTTAAGCGCACAAAAGAAAAGCTCCAGACCACCATCGAAGAGCTGGAAACATCCAATGAAGAACTCAGATCATCAAACGAAGAACTGGAGTCGGTCAACGAGGAGCTTCTAAGCCTGAACGCGGAATTTCAGAACAAGATCGACGAACTCGCGGATGCGCAGGCTAACATGGACATCCTTCTAGGTGGAGCTCAGATTGCGACGATCTTCGTGGGGATGAATATGGCGATACGAAGCTTTACCCCTTCAATTACCGGTATCATCAACCTGATCCCTTCCGACATAGGGCGCAACCTCAGGGATTTCTCGTCCTATGTCCAATACCCGAATCTGATGCCCGACATAGGCAAAGTACTGGCGACCGCCACGCCGAAAGAGAGTACCATTCCTCATTACGACGGCAGGTGGTTCCTCGTGCGCATTCTGCCATATCAGAAAAAGGGGCGTGTGGACGGCGTCGGCGTCACATTTATCGATGTCTCTGACCAGGTCATGGCCCAGAGAAAGATTGACGATGCCCTTACCTATTCGAACGGGATCATCGAGACGGTCCGGGAGCCGCTGCTTATTCTCGATGAGAATCTCCGGGTGATAACCGCGAATCGGTCATTCTACAACACCTTCAAGGTGAACCGGGAGGAGACGGAAAAGAACTTCATCTACGACCTCGGAAACAGACAATGGGACATTCCCGGCTTGAGAAGATTACTTGAAGACATACTGCCGGAACAAAACGCGTTCCAGGACTACTTGGTCGAGCACGAATTCCAGACTATCGGTTGGAGAAAGATGGTCCTCAATGCTCGCCAGATCTTTCAGAAAGGCGAGGGCACCCAGATGATTCTTCTGGCCATTGAAGATATCACTACTTAACTTCGACAGAACAGCCATGAAAACAAAAAAAGAAGACGATGAGCTCTTCGAGCTTCGCCGAAGAGCCGAGGCGGAAGTCAAGAGCAGGACAAGAAGGCTCAGGAAGAGAATGCCGAACGACACCGAAAGGCTTCTCCACGAGCTCGAAACCCATCAGGTCGAGCTTGAAATGCAGAACGAAGAGCTGCGGAGGGCACGTCAGGAACTTGAAGAATCAAAACGTATGTACTCCGATCTATACGAGTTTGCGCCTGTCGGCTACCTTATCCTAGACAGGAACGGCGTTGTTCACTCCGCCAACTTTACGGCGGCCCAGATCCTCGGCCGGAATAAGTACAAAATGATCGACCAGCCTTTTTCTGCTTTCGTCCTCAAGGACGATCTTGATGTCTTTTTTGCCCACCTCAAAGAGGTCTTCGCCCGGCAGGTCAAACAGACGGAAGAATTAAGAGCGGGGCGCGATCATGAATCAATCGTCATCCAGTTGCAGGGCATTGTCGTGGACGAGAAAGAAAAAGAGCCGCTCTTCTGTCGCATGGCCGTTGTCGACATCACGGAGCGCAAGGGGATGGAGGAGCAGCTTCGCAGGTCACGCGACGACCTGGAACGGCGCGTCAGGGAGCGCACCTCAGAACTTGCATCCGAGAGACAATTCCTGCAGACCATCGTCGACAATATCCCCGTTATGCTTGCTATCTATACAACTAATCGCGAGGTGCCAGTTGTAAATAAGGAAATCGAGTGTCTTCTCGGATGGTCGCAGAGCGATCTCAACCATATCGATTTGATGGCCGAACTTTACCCTGACCCTGATTATCGCAATGAGATCTGGGAGTACATGTCAAACCCGGGGCCATTTTGGAAAGACATCAAGATGCGGGCTCGCGATGGACGGACCCTGGAGACAAGGTGGATGAATGTCCAGCTATCCGAAGACTCCCGGATAGGAATCGGCCTTGATATAACGGAGCGAAACCGTCTCGAAGAGCAACTGCGCCAATCGCAGAAGATGGAGGCTATAGGCACCCTCGCAGGCGGCATCGCCCACGACTTCAACAATATGCTTGCCGTCATATTGGGTAATGCGGAACTGATCCTCGATGAAATGAACGAATCAAGGGGGGATCTGGAAGCAGGCCGTCACAACACCGATCAAATTATAAAGGCCGCCAAGCGGTCACGCGATCTGGTCAAGCAGATCCTTACCTTCAGCAGAAAAAGTGAGAGCCCCAAG
>MVRP01000127.1 GCA_002067405.1 Syntrophorhabdaceae bacterium PtaU1.Bin034
AGGAAAACCGGGTAGTAGGGTGTGAGCGAGTTTTTTGCCATTATCCTCCTTATCCGACCAGGAGTATGACCATGGAACGTGCGGCCAGGGTATAACTGTGCGGATGCTCAATGGGTTTTTTATCGCCCGGAGGGGATATGTCGTATGGCCGCGGCCGGGAGGTATCGACCGCGCAGTACCAGGTCTTGCCTTGAGGCGCCGGAGGGACGACAAAAGCGCAGTCCGCAAAACCGGCATGGAACATGAGATAAAGCACCGGTTCCCCCCGGATCATGCAGGCAAGGCTCCGATTGTCATAAGCCCAGTTTTGTTGCCTTCCGTCCGGACCGTACCATGCTATATCCTTATCCGTGTAAAATTTCAGTTCCCTTAGCACGGCGTTCCTTTTCCGGAACGCGATCATTTCGCGTGTGAACCTGAAGATTTCTTCGTTCTTTCGCAGCAGGTCCCAGTTGTACCAGGACAATTCGTTGTCCTGGCAGAAGGCGTTGTTGTTGCCTTTTTGAGTCCTTCGAAGCTCGTCGCCGCCGAGGAAGAGGGGCACGCCCCGGGAGACGAAAAGGGTGGAAATGAAGTTCTTTATCTGTCGTATCCTGGTCCGTTCAATTTCCGGGTCATCGGTTTCTCCTTCTATGCCATAATTGTAGCTGTGGTTGTCGTTGGAACCGTCCCCGTTGCCCTCTCCGTCGGCTTCATTATGCTTTTGACTGTAAGTGACGAGGTCGTTGAGGGTAAAGCCGTCGTGACAGGTGACGAAGTTTATGCTGTTCAGGGGCTCCTTTCCCGACTTCTGGTAGATATCGGCGCTCCCTGAGATGCGGGTTGCCAGAAGGCCCACCATCCCGGGATCGCCCCTCCAGAAGAGGCGGATATCATCCCTGTATCTGCCGTTCCATTCCGACCAGCGATGGCCAGGGAAAGAACCGACCTGGTAAGCTCCTGCCGCATCCCAGGCTTCGGCAATCAATTTCGTATCCCGCAAAATGGGATTCTCCGAGATCTCGGCAAGGAGGGGAGGATTTCTCATGATCTCACCGTCCTCGTCCCGTCCCATGATGGAGGCAAGGTCAAAACGGAAGCCATCGACATGCATCTTTACTACCCAGTAGGTGAGACAATCGATGATGAACTGGCGGACGACCGGGTGATTGCAGTTTACCGTATTGCCGCATCCTGAATAGTTCTTGTAGTGCCTCTTATCCTTCTCGAGTATGTAATAGATGACGTTGTCGAGGCCCCGGAAGGATATGGTCGGGCCGAGTTCGTTTCCTTCGGCGGTGTGGTTAAAGACAATATCAAGGATAACCTCTATGCCCGCCCTGTGCAGCTCTTTGACCATACGCTTGAACTCTGCCACCTGGCTGCCTTCCCACCCATCCCCCCCATAAGACGCTTTCGGGGCAAAGAATGATACCGTGCTGTAACCCCAGTAATTCTTCAGAGGCTCGTGGGTCAGAGGATTTTCCGTATCCAGTTCGCGATCGTTGAATTCCTGGATGGGCAGGAGTTCTAGAGCGGTCACCCCAAGCTCTTTCAAATAAGGGATCTTGTCTACAATACCTGCAAAAGTGCCCGGTCGCTTCACGCCCGAAGACGGATGAACGGTAAGCCCTCTCACGTGCGTTTCATATATAATTGTCTCCGACCAGGGGAGCTTTGGCGGCATGTCGTCCTGCCAGTCAAAGCGATTACCGGTCACGATACACTTTGGCACCGAATGGGAATTATCCCGGGCGGAAAGGGAGAGGTCCTTGATGGGTGAATCCGCGTCATATCCTTTCGCCTGGAGGAAATCCCATCTTGGACGTGAGGAGAGGGCGGTCGCGTACGGGTCGAGCAGCAGCTTGTACTTGTTGAAACGGTTGCCGTCGTGCGGGTGATAGGGGCCGTCTACCCGGTAGGCATAGAACTGACCGGCCTCCACGCCTTCGACCCATGCATGCCAGATATCTCCCGTTCGGTTGTGCACAGGATCCAGGTCGATCGTCTGACACGGAATAGTGTCTTCAGCGTTTTCGAAGAGAAGCAGGCTTACCGCTGTTGCGTTCCGGCTGAAAATCGCAAACTGGGCTCCGTCATCGTGAAGGTGAACCCCGAGAGGAAGGGGGTATCCGGGAAGGACCTTGTGGGCCTTGGCGCTCCGCTTTAGGGATTCTCTCGAGCGCGGTCGATGCTCAACCATCCCCTTTTCCTCCATCGCATTGTGGTAACGTACACCGAAGCCGTTCAGCAGCAGGCTAATGAAGCAAGATCGAACATCATTATCATTACATTACTTGATCTTCGGCAACTCAAGGTTATCACTTACGGTCCTTACTCCGGGCACGCTTCGGGCCGCAGTGAGCAGTCTTTGCCTCGCCTCCTCGTTGGGGATTGCGCCATGCAGCGTCACATTGCCTTCCAGAACCAGTATTTTGATTGCGTCGATATCGATCGCGGGGTCCTCCCCCGCTCTCTTTTTTATCTCTTCCGCGATTGTGCTGTCCTTGGTCTTTGGCCCGGTTGGCGGGGCGCTTGTCCGGCTCTTACAGCCCGTACAGGCCGATGCGAGAAAGGTCAGGCACACTGCGCAGAGCACAAAAAAGCGGACTACTCTTTTCATCCCACCCACCATAGTGTTCTAATCGAGTAATATAGCACGTCTTTTCCGATATTCGTCAACAACAAATAAAGCTGAATGTGATGCCTGAGCAGGCCGGCCCATGCGGCAACGGTTTCGGGAATTCCCTGACAGACGGTAGAGGCGGACACTTCCACGCGTCCCCTCGTGAGAACATCCCGCCGTATGTCTCAGACTTCAAGCCCTTTTGTGCCTTATCGTAGGGAGTCTATTACAGATTTCTATAGAAATAATGCCGTTTTCTTGCCAGTCAATCAATCCTGTCCCTGATGCACGCAACCAGCTTTTCCAAATCTTCCTTTTTCAACTCTTTGAGGAAGGCAAGATCATCGTCTGCTCTCAACAATTCCCGTATTATCCTTACCAGCTTCTCTCTGTTCATGTCGTCGTCCATAGCCATAAATAATCCATAAAAGAGGTTCTTCAGTCAAGAGTTTCCTGCTCCGCCGGTTGACAGTTCACGAAACGTGCTTATAGTTTAAACAGTTTCGCAATATGACCGGGGAGGGGTATATGATCAGCAAAGTCTGTTTGTTGAAGGCCTTTTTAGTCAATCTATCGGTGACTTTTGTTTTTGCGCCGTGCCTTTATGGCCAGGTCAACTGGGCGCCTATAGGAACAAGTATACCCGTACCCATTACCTCGGGCGTTCCCCGCCCCGGGGTGACTCCTCCCCCGCCCCTTACCCCTATGGGTATGCCTCAGCCCCTCCCGCGACCCGGAAACACCGTGCTCGGTACTACAGGTATATCAGAGATGCTGGGAACGATGGAGTCAGGCAATACCGTCCAAATCACGTCGGGCACCGAACCGGGTGGGGGTGAGCTGATGAGTCAGACTGCCGCCCCCTTTCCTTACTCCCTTCCTCCGACAGACACCGAAATGGCCCTCGCTCCCCTTTCCGGAGCAACGAGATTGACGAGGACAAGCGCCAGGCCCGAGACGATATGGGGCGGAGTGACCAGCGCCTACCCCGGTGTTCCCCCGACCGGGAGAGGAACCGCTCCCGTTGGAACAATAAGTGCTTCAACGGGCCTTGCAGCACCATCCCCCGCCACCCCTTCTGCGGCAACGGGGAGAGGTGGATCGTCCCCTTCAAGCCCGCCGGCTAGAACGGGTGAAGGTCCCGCGACACCGTAGGTAGTATAGTTGTGCGACTGGTGTAAAGGACAGGGAGACGACACGTTAGTGAAGGAAGGAGTGGGTGAGGCCGGCCCTACCTCTCGGTGTCGTCCCTTTCCGGGAGCACAGACAGGTTCTTTTCGTATTCCTTCAAGACCCGCTTTGTAAAGGTGGTGTTTGGCTCTCCCTTGCCCGCGCGTCTGGCCTTTGTTTTGGTGATGCCGACGTTATACGCATGCAGTGCGGTGGGAAGGTTCTTGAAGTCTTCGACGAGTTTCGAGAGATGGTACAGACCAAGCTTTATATTCTTGTCGGGCTCGTGCAGGCTCTGATCCCCGTTCAAGGTGACGCCTGCATCCTTGGCGATATACTTTGCTAAAGAAGGTTTAATCTGAAAGAGTCCTCTTGCTCCCTTGCGGGATACCACGTCATGCTTGAAGTTGCTCTCCACCTTGATGACGGCAAGGGCAAGGCGATAATCCAGGTCATACTGCTCTGCCTCGTCATAAACTTTATGCACGACGGCTTTCAATTTGTCTTCTTTCATATCGACATCTTTGCCTTTAAGGTATGCCACGATCCGCTCGATGACCACATTTTTCTCAGCACTCCCGTTTGCGAAAGCGTTCTCAAAGGGGATTCCGGTTAAAGCCGCTCCCGTGAAGAAAACTATGGGAACAGTTGCCATCAGTATTTTTGCTCGCCACTTCATAGTGTTTTCCATAAACGATATTTAAAAAAGGTGGCCCTGGCGCAGGTGAATAATTTCTGTCAGTTTACATGAGACAGGATAGGTATTCAACAAAAAAATGTGCGGAGGGGCCAGGGTGGGCTTGAAGTTCTGCAAAAAGTCCTTGATTATACCTGTCTTTCGGTGCATCCGCTATCCTGTTAACGGCCGGTAGCGAAGCCATGGGACCTATTCTTCTGAAGCACCCACCTTTCGCGTCCTCTCGAGGATCGCCTTAAAGGTTTTCATGTCGTAGTTCGCTTTTGTAATAAAGTCTTCATCGGAATCAAAGTACCATTTCAGCATAGTCTTCAGTTTTTCGAGGGGGTAGAGCTTCACAAGTTCACGCGCTATCTTGCCCTCATTCTCATAGCGAACCAGAGGCTTCTTGTTGAACTTTTGCGCATAGCTCTCACTGTAAGCGTCGAGGAGCTGCTTCATATCCGAGAAATTGTGTACTGTATCGGCAACTGCCTCTCCGATGTCACCCTCAATCGCTTGCTCTCCTTCTGCCGGAACGGGCTGTTCTTCCTCTTCCTGCTTCTGTTCTGTCTTGGCCATCTCCTTCTTTTGCTGTGCGTACCACTCAGCCGCAAAGTCCTTATAGAGCGCCTCTATTGTTACTACATCCCTTTCCTTCGCGCTGGCGATGAGCCTTTTGATAACCTTGTAAAAGGTATAGGTAGCGACATGAATCTCCTGATCCGTTTCTTTTCCCTGGAATATCCCGATATTCGTGAAACGCGGCACGTCGACGACCGGATAGGTATTGCCGTCCACGTCAAACAAATAGACCCCGAATGTTTTCTTGTCGGTATCTCCTGCGAGATCAACCCTTTTCACGTAGTCAAGATTAATCATGCCGTGATGGTCCGTTTCAATCCACATGATCGATTCCTCTCTTTGCCTCCCTGGTCAATCGACAACAAGGGAAAATACTGCAGCCGGGGAGTTGCTCCGATCCTATTTCACAGCCTCTATGTTAAACCTAAGAACTGTAACCGACTTGCGTCACCCCCTGTGTGACGGCCGGGAATTTCATACTCCAACTTGCTTTGCGCTACTCCTTGTGCCGGGGCAGGACTGGCTGCGAATACAGACTATGTCTGCAATGCGGGTATCTGCATGACCACGGTGTTACCCATGGGACTGTTTTGGCTCACCGAGAGACCGCTCCAACTGCGTTTAAGTCTATATAATATTTGCAAAAGTGCTGTCAAGAGGAGCGAGGCCTGCCGACGGCTGACCGGGGAGAGATTAAAAAGTTTTGCCATGATGCAGGTGATGTGATAAGCTCGAAATAAAGAGATGACCAAAGACCGGATTGACCTTGCAGGCTTTACAATTATCCTGGTGCTGACCCTCCTGTGGGGGGTCAACTATTTTGCAATAAAGGTCACTACAGACAGTCTTTCTCCGGTGTTCACATCCCTCCTTCGTTCCATTATTGCCTCTGTGCTCGGGATCGGTTACTGCCTGGCAGTCAAACAACCGCTTTTCCATAGAGACATCAGGCTTTTTCACGGACTGATGGTAGGCCTTCTTTTTGGAGCGGAATTCGTCTGCCTTTACCTCGGCATGTTGTACACGAACGCTGCCCGGGCAGCTGTATTCCTGTACCTTTCCCCTTTTGTGGTGGCCGTCGGTGCCCATCTCTTTCTGGGGGAGAGACTCAACGCAATCAAGTCCGTAAGCCTGGTGCTTGCATTTTTCGGTCTTTATCTTGTTTTTATGGGTAAGCCGGCATTGCACGCCAAATCCATGCTTCTCGGCGATGTGCTGGAGATTGTGGCCGCTGTCTTCTGGGGGGCGACCACGCTCTACATAAAAAGATATCTCGCCCAGACCGTGCATCCCATCAATACCTTTGTTTACCAACTCGTTTTTTCGATACCCATCATGCTTGTTGCAGCGTTCTTTATAGAGCCCGTCTGGGTGAAAGGAGACCTGTCCGGAGGGATCATCCTCTCCCTTTTTTACCAATCGGTGATCGTTGCGTTCGTATCCTATCTGGTTTGGTTCAAGCTTATTCATGTCTACCCGGTGGCCAGTCTCTCGGTATTCACCTTTCTGACCCCGATTTTCGGCGTGGCCTCCGGCGTGATCTTCTTGAATGAGGACCTTACCAAAGGCCTCGTAATCGGCCTCATTTGCGTCTGCATAGGCATTTACGGCACCAACTACAGGAAGTCGGAGAGACCTGCCGCAAGAGCCACGTAAACGGAAATCAAAGTAAACGGAAGCCGGGACAAAAAGAGGGGGACGCCGGAAACGTCCCCCTTTGAACAAAGGTGCTTATGAAACGGGATACTACAATTATAATACAGTCGTAAATCCATGCAAGCAAAAGATTTTCAGATTTTCCTATCGTAATGTCACGTCGTGATTCTTGAAATTTCAGTTTGCTATCCTATATTTCTGTAAGGCGTCGCGCCGGGTAGTAGCACCAAGGAACCGATATCCGTATGGGGAGGATATCGGCCGGAACTCCTCGGTCGCTAGGTGTTGTCCTTACTCCCGGGGCACCACCCCTGGCTCCCGGCCGGCGCCTTGTCCTGCAGCGGGCAATCGGATACGGAATGACGCAGGTTTGCGGAAATTCCAGTCGGATTACCCGTAGCGCTCCCGGCCGCCCGGCTCTTTGCCGGTCGGCTCCTCAGGCTCCCTTCCGAACTCCCAAACAGCTTGACAACATCTTTTCCCTTTGGGTAAAACATCATCGCCATTGTTTTATGGAGGATGTATGAAGAAGAGAAGCGTGATAGCGGCACTGTTTGTGCTTATCGGGTGTTCTTTCTTATCGGGTGGTTATGCCCGGGAAGTGCAGCAACCGGTGAGCGGCCAGCCGGGATCGAAAGTGGAAAAGGCAGCCACCCGTAAACCGGCATCCCCGAAGCGTGCCAATGAGAGATCTGCTTTTGTTGGAAGAATCGTGGAGATCAATCCTCGGGTGGAAACCCTGTCAGTCAAAGGCAGGGGCAGCACGGTCACCTTCGATGTCTCAAACCCGATGCTTTCCGGATACAAGGTTCTTTCGGACATACGAACCGGGGACCGGGTTGCAGTCGTTTACATTCCCAATGGGATAAGGGTGACAAAGCTCACGGGCAAATCCGAGCCGTCCGCGAAAGAAGAGCCGCATTCGGTGAGGCAGAAAGGGCAGACCCGGAGGCTTCAGAGGCCTGCGAAAAAAGGGAACGGCGGGACCTTCGATGAGGTGGACGCCAACAAGGACGGTCGGATCACACCTGTAGAACTCTCTGTAGAGATAACCAACATCACTATGGACCGGTTCAGACAGTACGACAGGACCGGGGACGGCTATCTGGACAAGAATGAGTTTTTTGAAGCCCTGAGACCGCAAAAGACCAATCGGTAGGATAAACGGCGGACGGCCGTGTGCGCCTTCAAGTCCCGCCACATCCGCCTCTACCGCGTGCTGATGCCCCGCTGCTGATCAGCTCTTTCTCTGCATCGTAGACCTAAGGAACGATGCAAGCCCGTAGTGGTAAGAGTACGGAGGAGCTTTTTTCTCCCTTCGCACCTCAGACCGGGCGATCATTTGGTCTGTCTTCTCTATCAGTCTTGAGTTTTCTCTCGTAAGCTCATCCCGTTTGTCCGGCGGCAGGCCATGAAGCAGCGCCCGTTGAGTTTCCAGTATGCTCCGCATCTCCTTGATCATTTCCTGTATCTCTGCCTGTTGTTCGTCCATGCTGTCCAGGGGGAAATATGAGGGATACGCGTTGGTGGCTACGAAAAGGGCGAGGAGAAGCATTGCCGCAAAGAACACCGTCTTCATGTGGGCCTCCTTGAGGTGTGCCCCTTCTGCCCCTTTTTGAAACATATGTTCTTTCTCCCGGCCTGTCAAACAGGCCGATCCATGGGTGCACCAACCAGTCCGTCTGCAAAGCATCGTTCTTCAGAGCGTGGCGGACTAAAAGGCGTGCAGGCGAGTGGTCAGATCTCCTTTCCGGCAGCGGCTGCTTTTGCTCTATTGACATCTATTTCTCCAATACTTAGGTACTATAAGATAAGAGATGCAGGAGGTAGTTATGGATCGTGAACATATGACTCCGGGGTCGGAGCATGAGAACGTGTTCGGGCTGGGATTCGACGAAATGAGAAGGCATTGGCTCTTTGTGGTGGTGATGGGTGTGCTCCTGATCATTCTCGGCGCTATTGCCGTCAGCCTCTCGGTTTTTGTGACTTTGGCCTCGGTGCTCGTTATCGGCTGGCTCCTGATAATAGGCGGGGTGGCCCAGGGAATCCATGCATTCTTCAGGCGAAGATGGGGAGGCTTTTTTCTTGACCTTCTTGTGGGGACCCTTTATGTGATAGTCGGTATTCTGATGATAGGCAACCCGCTGGCTGCCGCGGAAGGCCTGACCCTTCTCCTCACTGCATTCTTGCTGGTAGGAGGTGTTTTCCGGATTGCAGTTGCGGCAGTTGTTCCCTTTGACAATCGATGGTCCATACTTGCCAGCGGTATTATAGCCCTTTTTCTGGGGATCCTGCTGTGGGCCGGCTGGCCGGAAACGGGGCTTTGGATACTGGGGTTCTTTATAGGGATTGAGATGATCGTAAACGGCTGGTCCGCGCTCGTGCTCGGACTCGCCGTAAGACATGGGCGGTCCAGGGAAGTGGAGCAGACAGGATAGCACCGGCAAGGGAAGGCAAGAAACATTCGCATTGCCGCTCCCTTTTCCAGGGCCCTTTTTTCTTCTTGACCACGACGTGACCCTCCTAAAAGCAGCGGACGGGAGATTAATCTATCTGTCCTCTGCGTCCCTTCCGATTTATTTTCGCTGAAAACCTCTTGACAAGCGATGGTGAGTGCCATTGAATTATCGGGGCGCCTACGCAAAGAGCGCACCATCATCCCAATCGGAAAGGACATCAATGATAGACGAGAAACACGTGTTGAAGATAGCTGAAGGCCTCGGTCTCAAACCTCAACAGGTAAGAGCCACGGCAGCACTTCTCGATGAAGGAGCGACCATACCTTTCATCGCGAGGTACAGGAAGGAGGTAACCGGCTCTCTCGATGAAGTTGCAATTACAGGCATTCGTGATGACCTGGAAAGCTTGAGGGAACTGGACAAGCGACGCGAAAGCATTTTGAAGACACTGGAGGAGAGCGGAAAGCTGACAGACGAGTTGAAGGAAAGGATAGATTCAGCGGAAAGCCTTGCAGTTCTTGAAGATATCTACCTCCCCTACAGGCCCAAGCGGCGAACGAGGGCGGCTATTGCCAGGGAAAAGGGTCTTGAGCCCCTCGCTCAGCGGATCTTTTCTCAGGACGATTGCGACATTCAAGCGGAGGCAGCTATGTTCGTCGACCAGGAAAAAGGCGTTGCATCGACCGAAGAGGCCCTTCAGGGCGCGCGGGACATCATCGCCGAATGGGTCAACGAAGATGAGCGCGCGAGGACGGAGATGCGCGAACTTTTTGCCGTAAAAGCCATGTTCCGGTCGAAAGTCGCGTCCGGCAAGGAAGAGGAAGGGGCGAAATTCAGGGATTACTTCGATTGGAGCGAACCGGTAACGAAAGCGCCTTCCCACCGGGTGCTGGCCCTTCGACGGGGGGAGAACGAAGGTGCGCTGATCCTGCACATCCTTCCTGCAGAGGAAGAGGCCATTGCCCTTCTGGAAAGACTGTTCCTCAAAGGAAACAACCAGACTTCGGAGCAGGTCAAGCTTGCCGTTCATGATGCTTACAAGAGGCTCCTTTCGCTTTCCATGGAAACCGAGATAAGGATGGGAACAAAGAAGAAGGCCGATCAGGAGGCGATTAAGGTCTTTCACGAGAATTTGAGGCAGCTTCTTCTTACGCCGCCGCTTGGTCAAAAAAACGTAATGGCCATTGACCCGGGATTCAGGACAGGATGCAAGCTTGTGTGCCTCGACAGACAGGGAAAGCTTGTTCATGCCGAGACAATCTACCCTCATAATGTGGGCGAGGCGGCAGCGGGTGCAGCGGGGGAAACGGTCAGGAGGCTTTGCCGGGAGTACGCGGTAGAGGCCGTCGCAATCGGGAACGGGACTGCCGGGAGGGAGACAGAGGCATTTGTAAGGAAACTCGGTCTTCCGAAAGAGATCCGGGTACTCATGGTGAATGAAAGCGGGGCCTCCATTTATTCCGCTTCCGAGGTCGCCCGCGAAGAGTTCCCGGATCAGGATGTGACGGTACGGGGAGCGGTATCGATAGGGAGACGCCTTATGGACCCTCTCGCGGAACTGGTGAAGATCGATCCTAAATCGATAGGCGTAGGACAATACCAGCACGACGTTGACCAGAAGATGCTCAAAAGAAGCCTCGACGACGCAGTGGAAAGCTGTGTCAACTGGGTGGGGGTCGAGGTGAACACGGCGAGCAAGGAGCTTCTCTCCTACGTTTCGGGTTTGGGAGCACAGCCTGCCAGAAACATAGTGGCCTACAGGAATGAGAACGGGCCGTTCAAGAGACGGGACGACCTGAAAAAGGTGCCCAAGCTGGGCCCCAAGGCGTTCGAACAGGCAGCCGGGTTTCTAAGGATCAGGGATGGGGAACATCCCCTTGACCAGACGGCAGTCCATCCGGAAAGCTATCACATCGTCGAGAGAATGGCGAAAGACCTTAATGCGTCGATCGACGAACTCATAAAGGACGAAAAGATCCGCGCCCGAATAGACCCGAACAAATATGTCACCGAAAAGACGGGCTTACCTACTTTGAAGGATATCCTTTCAGAGATGGCAAAGCCCGGCAGAGACCCGCGCGAGACATTTGAATCGATGAGCTTTACGGAAGGTGTGGAAAAGATCGACGATGTGAGACCGGGCATGGAACTGCCGGGGATTGTCACCAATGTTACCGGTTTTGGCGCATTTGTCGATATCGGCGTGCATCAGGACGGCCTTGTCCACATAAGCGAGCTCTCTGACCGGTACGTCAAGAACGCCGCAGACGTGGTGAAGGTGCACCAAAAAGTAGTGGTAAGGGTTCTGGACGTGGATGTGAAGCGGAAGCGGATATCCCTCTCCATGAAGAAACCGCGTTAGGCTGACGCGTTCCTTGTCCGCGACGGCAGCAACGGCCGCCTGACGGCTTTCCTTGAAAATGATTTTCCTTGACAGCCTCTGCAACGCAGGAAACAATGTATTAAAACCGGCAGAGCAGAATAGTGGATATCTTCAAGCGCCTCATCCCTTCCGTCTTCTTGTTGACAGTTGCCGTGCTGCTGGTCTGTTCCTGCGCGAGCCTCAAGATCAGGGTCGCGACCGTTTCTGAAGAGCCGCTCAGGGAGTACAGGCTTCAAGGAAAGGAAAGAGGAAAAGTTCTCGTCATCCCGGTTCGGGGATTTATCTCGGACAGTCCGAAGAA
>MVRP01000128.1 GCA_002067405.1 Syntrophorhabdaceae bacterium PtaU1.Bin034
AGGCAATGTACCTATTATACCGACCAATCTAGGGAAACACTTGCCTAAAGCTCCGAACTTTTGACACGATCCTATCGATGTATGGTGGATTTCCTCCCATGCACTCCAGCGCCTGCGTTTATCTCCCGCATTTCTATGTACAGGTAAAAAGATAGAAATACGCCACAGCAAGTCAAAAAGACTGGTTCCAGGCAGCCTTCTCTTTTTCTATCGTTCCCGGTACAAGCAGGCCCTGACCGCTTTGGGAATTATTGAAAACGTATATCAAAGGGTGAGCGAGAGGAATACCGTGCTGAAGGCTATAGACAAGAGAACCGTCTATTCCGATGCAGAGATCGCGACCATGCTTTCAAAGCCTGCAACAGTCATACTATTCACTTGGAATTTCTATCTGCCCAAACCGATAGAGTATGCGGACCTCGTGAAAATGGGGATCCTGTCCGCCGCGCCTCAATCGATCTCGGAAATATCTCACGATGCCTATCTGAAACTTCGAGCAGTTGGAGGTATAGATGAACGTTTTGCTTTCAATTAAACCCCAGTACGTCGATAAGATTCTGTCCGGAGAAAAGAAGTTCGAATTTCGAAGAAAGATCTTTCGGAGACAGGTGGAGTTGGCATACGTCTACTGCAACTCTCACGTTAAGAGAATTGTAGGGACTTTCACGGTCGGAGAAATTCTTTCAGGGACACAGGAGCAAATCTGGGCCATGTGCGGTGAAAAAGGCGGAATCGAAAAAGAAGCGTTTTTTCGTTACTTCAGCGGCGCTGCAAAAGCATACGCAATAGAGATAGTCAATTTCCATGAATTCGCCGAAGCAGTCATTCCAGAACAATTGATCGAGAAGTTCTATCCTCCGCAGTCATTCTATTATGTTCCTTCATGGATTCCGGCCTGCATACACCTTCATGAAGGCAAAGAGCTGCTTGCGTCAAATTCTGTCGTCGACGGTTGATCGCTTTCTATACCCATGGTCCAATGTAAAAGGCCTCAAACATCAGTTCGACTGCTTCTTTTGCCTGTTCTTCAAGTTTGTCCCTCTCCGTCCATTGTTGGTCCACTGTGAGGGCGGGGTTATCGGGGTTTACATGAACCAATGCGTTTCTACGTTCTCGCATGGCATGAAGTCGGGGATTAGCATTCGCAGCCTCAAGCAGCTTTTTTATATTCCCGGTAAATCCGGGGACTTCAGTCTCGCGAAGAGCGGCATCTACCACGGCCATCGACAGGATTATGACACCAATCCAAGCACCAGCGCAAAATGCAGACTGAACGTCAGCCGTGAGCGCACAGGCCTGTTCGCTAACAATGTAACTACCGTCTCCCCGGGCTTTTTCTTCAACCGATTCAAACCACTCGCGTCGCTGCTCCCAGGTCTGTCGTGACGGATACTCAATATGTTCCATGTTCTCTGCGGAACACCGGCGAGGGCCCTGCTCTACGACGTCCGGTGCACAATAAAGTTACCAAGCTATCGCATTATAGGATTCGTAGTACTTCTCAGACAACAAGGGTTCTATTGAATTCACGTAGTCTATCCAACCCTTGATCTGATATTGCAGCTGCACTTTTCGACCCGATACCAATTGTAGCTTCTCGTAGTCATTCCGAACATCTTCCTCCGAAAGGCCCAGCTCCCTCATAACGTAGGACTTCGCCCCGAACTTGACTAGGTAGTAGAGCTGAAGCCTTATCCTCCTCTTGAAGCGCTTCGGCACACGCGGATACTCAGGGTCAAATACCGTGAGGCCAGTGACATACTGCTTTTTGCCGCGAAACATTACCCTTTCTTTCGATGAATTCAGCCGAAAACCGCCCGTGAAAAGGACATCGTTGATTCGCGCCACAGGCGGTAATTGGTCATCCGTGGAAATGGTTATGTCATCCGCATATCTCGTGTAGATACAGCCATAGTCATTGCAGATCGAATTCAACTGCGCGTCTAGGTGCCCGAACATGATGTTAGCGAGGACAGGGCTCGTGTTGAAACCCTGAGGGAGTCTTCCATTAATCGTCGTGAGCTTAGAAAGATTGGCGGCGATATTCATTCGGCAGCCCAATCCGCAGAATACTTCTTTTATCGCGTTCTCGCTAATTGAGTCAAAGAAGCGATCGATGTCCAAACCAAGAATCTTCTTCTTGTTCAGGTGCTGTGCTGCGTTTCTCCGAGTGCACCCACCCAGAACAAACCCATGAACAAATGCAGGAGCGTCGTAGACTGCATTTAGATGTCCGCAGAGCACCTTGTGAACGTTCTTTAGCAGATGGCTGTTTACCTTGTAAACAACTCGGTATCCGAGGGCTCGATTCTTCTTGGGTATTGCCATCTTCTCGCAACAGCTTGAAACCGCCCCTTCTTTTAGAAGCGTCAATAGGTTGTCCTCTTTGATATAGAGGAATTGGCTTAGCATAGTAAGGTTTTCTATTTCAGAGAATTTGATTAGCATGACGGTAAGTAGCAAAAAGACGAGGGGGCCACCCCTGGTAAGGTGGTAGATTGTAATTGATGCCTGAGCGAGTACGAACTCATACTCCTAAGTTTACCAAGAAGAACGGCCTCCGTATTTATCATCCGATAAAGGAACTCTCGATTTCCAGTCTTTTCTTCCTCGGTACAATAAAGGTGCCCCTCGCAATATCATGAATGGATCCGATTTTGGGTTCGATCAATCGGTAATTGTGCTTCATAAACTCCTCCACATTCCCGTTCCTGCCCTCGTGGACCTTCAAAATGATATGATTTACATAATCTACAACCGAAAAAAGCTTTTGTTCTTTCTTACTCAGAACCGATACTTGAAACGACATTCTTGTTCGTGTCAGTTTCCTTTCCAGCAGCTCATTACTTATCGATTCCAACACACTCGATAGTCTCCTTTCTCGTAGCTCTATCCCACGTTGACTCGGCCGGGACAGATTCTGTTCAAAAAATAGGTGGTTTACGTCCTCTGCCTGTCCAAGGAGCCTATCCTTCAAAAGATCCTTTATTAAGTAGTCGTAGATTTGTTCTTTGGACTGAGAGTTCGCAACTCCCTGAAAGTACTCCGTGTGTTTGTTCAACAGCACCGCGTATGCTCTAAAATTCATCGTAGTTAGAAGGGCCACAAATCGACTGTAAATATCCGGGTGGTTTTTGCATGCGTGAAAACCCGATTTTAGGAAACCTTCTTTGTGCCTCCGATAGTACGCGCTGCTTCTTACTTCTTTTTCCAAACACTCCATGTCTTTCAACAGGTCATCTGGGGTGTCCGTGATAATACAGCCGAGCAGAAAGGCTCTCGACTGTCCGCCTAGGTCGCCTGCTTCGTCAATAAAGCAATAATTCACAACGGCCATTGAGTCCTTGCCCCCGAACCTCCTACTTCGCAATCATTACCGATTGTACACTCCGTATCGCCCGAATCGAGCAAAACATAACCTTCCAGGAAGGCAGTCTCAGGAGTGTAATGTTGATAGCTGATGAAGATCTCGCTCTGCGTGCGCCACCTGCAAGTGGTGAAGACCGATCCAACCCACGCTTTCTATCATTACCGCCGAAAGAAGAGAGGAGCCGTCGTCTTCAGCGGACCCGCACGTGAAGAAAGTGACGCCGGGACGACAAAAAACGGGGTGCCAGCCGAAAGAAAGGTCACAAAAGTTCGTAAGGGCTCGGGCCAAAAACAACGCCCGAGGTAGATGGTTGGGGAAGGAGGTTGAGATGAGATGTTGTTTCATTCTCTACGTAGAGGAGAACACCTCGTTATCCCGACTTCTTGTGTAATTTGATCAATACCATTCCTTTGAAGCGTAGTCCTCGATGGTTCTCGTTCATAAACAGGTTTGTTATGCGTCATTGTTCACGGTTCATTCTTGCCGGACCAGTCCTTTGCAACGGCTTCCCAATCTACCACTCTATCTTCCTTCAGCCTCCAAACATCCCAAAAGTCTGGATCAGCGGACTGCGGACGTTGTTCTTCAGGAAGTTCGTCTATCTCCACCAATACGGGGATGGGCGCAGCCCAACCAAGCAGTATTGCCTGTCGAGACGGCAAACTGGGCAGTTCTCGTAGCAATCCTCCGACATTATCCGGAACCAGGCGGGCTACAAGATTTTGGTCTGTGTCATTCACAATCCTGTGCAAAAGGAATGTGTTGCATTGCGCCAACACAGTGGGCGAGACCTCATATGGACGTTGCGAGGAAAGCACCAATCCGAGACCAAATTTTCGTCCCTCACGTGCTATACGTTCAAACGCCTCGCGGCAAAGCTGTGTAGGCGTTCCTGCTGGGCTTTCATCATCTCGACCCCGTCTGATGAATGAATGCGCCTCTTCAAGTACCAAGACGGTGGGCAAAGCTTTGCCCGCGGGATGGCTCCTACGATACCTCTGCAAGGCTTCGAATATTAGCCGAGCCAATACCGATATCACTATGTGAATGATCTCGGAAGGTACTAAAGATAAGTCGATTATTGCCAGCATACCATTACTAGCAGCATTATCTCCAACATAGTCCTTCAGCCACGCATCAAACGACGTTGGCGGTTCTCGGCCTATAACGGCCCCCAGTCTCTGATCGGCAAGCATGCCACGGATACGAAGCCCCAAAGTGTGGATGAATCCTGCGACGTTTCCACCCTGATCGATGGCAATGCGGTCCAGATGCTCGGCAAGCATGTTTACATCGAAATATAGTGGCGCGTCCTCGCTTATAGCCGCAGCGCATCCCATATCCGGAAGCGTTCGTGCCAGCGCGTCGAGGTTATCGCGGACGGATTCAAGATCAGCCACCGTGAAGTCATTAAAATAGTTACCCGAACGGCGATTTTCCACTACTGCGGTCGTTTCTTCCGATACTGTCATCAGATTGGTTCTGGTTGGCTCCTCTACTTCTCCAGTGAATCGTTCGCAGTCGGATGCAATTCCTTCTAATAGATGGGCACAATCAAACCGCTGACGTGGAGCGCCCGCGAAAGCCTGTGTGCCTGCGGCGAGCAGGGCACCTATACGAATGGAATACGAAAGTAGATAGCGCCGAATTATTGCCTCACGAGGGACTGCTTCCGTCCGCCCACTTTTTAGCTCTCGAAGACCTTGCATCAGCAAGGGGCGCTGAGCTCCGGGCTGAGCGTGGGCCACAGCAGTCCACTCATGGCCACTCCAGAGCCAGGCCGGAACGTCGAGTTCTCTTTCCCCTACGGCTACTGGAGGTACCCGAAACAGCCGCAACTTATCTCCTTGGTCGGCAAATGCTTTCGCGTATTCGCCGTTTGGATCAAGGACTATGAAACGTGCATTAGGAATACCGGTTTTCCCCGTATCCTTTATCGCCTTTTCTGCCGCAGCGATGGACCAGCGGATCAGACCGGCCACGGTACAGGACTTACCGCTTCCTGTATTGCCTAACACTGCAAGATGGCGCCCGAACAGTTTATCGGGGTCTACCATGATCGACGCGTTTGCCGTAAGAGGTGAGGCACCCAATCGCACACGCCTGTCGCTCTGCTTTGCTCCAACTATCGCTTCCACTTGCTCGATTGAGGGCATTAATACCTGATCACCCACGGATGGGAAAGCTAGGACGCCACGAGACAGTTCATACATGGGCGCACCGCTAACAGGTTCCCGCTGCATTGTTAGAGTCCCGACCGGAGATACTGACATTTTGCGCAAAGGAAATGGTAAATCGATCAGACCGAAATCTTTAAGCCCCGACCTCTTTGGATAGGGAGACCGTTCGATTCCGATCCAGGATATGTAAGCCACAGTCGCTCCTGCTTCATTGGGAATGAGCACATAGCCGTTTAGGCGGGGAAATGGCACCGGAGTGCCGGTGTTTAGTCCTATTGCGTACGGAGCCTCCAATTCTAAGAGTACGTGAACTTCGTTAGGGGAAACGGATTCTACGCTGCCCACTACAAGATTTGAAAGGCCTTCAATAGGTGTAGTCATTGCTGCCTCACCATGGCTTAAGTGCCCGTGGGCGTCGTTGCAGGCACATCGTGAAAGGGGCCGATTCGATGCTTGATCAGTTCCGCCATTCGCCCCGTTATATAGTCGAGCGCCGGTTTGGGCAGGTAATGTTCAACGATGGTCTCAAGATCACCGAAATGAGGTCCTAACAGTAAAGAAACCTGGGCATCCCGTGTATTCTCGCAGAATTTCCTTACCCGTGAATCCGCGTCGTAGGCAATTATTACTATGTGAGTCGATGGAATCGTTACCATATCCAACAAGATTCGGTTAATATGATCGTCTCCGAAGCCATATCCATATGTGACTACTACAGCGTTTGGCCGACAAATAGAAGCAGCAAAATCGCGAAACAATTCAGCATAAGGATATTGAGTAGTCTCAACATCCTTAGCGGGGTTTGGATAAATCATTATTGTATCGATGGGGTTCTTTGGAACATCGGTGTGCGCAGAAGAAGCCCCAAATGGAATGCCTCTGCGGATTATTTGGCGGCTCTCCCTATCAAAGCACCAGTCCAACGATCCGTGAAGCTTAGTAAGCCGAATCACTCCTTCCATGAAGCGTGGCTCACCTCTTATGCCGGGAGGGTTATAATGCATATCAACTTCTACTCGAGAAGAACGAAAGACAGGGTTCAAAGCACCGACGAACCGATCGATGATACGTAGCCCAGCCAGATCGCAGCCATGCTCTATAAGCCGGTCATAGTTGCTCGTAAAAATGTGTAGCCGCTCCCGCGACGCCGCGCGACTCGCAAAGCTTAGGAGAAAAGATTGCAGAACATTCTGTGCCTTGTTCCGCTGAGCTTCATCTTTTCCTTTGGAAATACCATTTTCAGTTCCGAGGAGAGACTCCAGAAAGGTTTTGAGCTGCTTATCCAACGACTTCTTCAATTTTTCAGCCTTGGCCCGATCAAGAACATCGAAGCCTTCTAATACAGATAGGGCGCTTCGGAACTGGTCCTCTACATTGGCAGCCCCACGGCCCATCGCCTTAGCGGAATTATCGGCATGCGCATTGATTGCGTCGTCGTATGTGGTACCAAACTTGATCTTTTCCATGCTGGTGGCGCAAGAGCCGGCTATAGAACTAACGGCCGCAGTGAAGCCACTGCCAACCAGAAGGTTAAGGTGTTCGGCTTGAAACACAGCGGATAGCCAGGGCTCCACCCGTTTGCGTGCATCAGCCACGAATTGATTGAATTCTTTCGTCGCAGGATCTGGTAAATCGAGACAGGTGGCAGTGTGGGTACCAACCCGATAGCAGTGCTTATCCCAGTCCATTGCCCCTCCAAGCCGAAGGTTTAATTGTTTTCATGCCTTTGGTTCATGTCCAGCCAAGCCACTAACGGCATTCTCTGCCGCGCCCCTTGGTGCACAAGTCTCTACTTCATTACTACAACTTCAAATAGAGGCCGTGCAACAAGAAACGTACCTCGGCTTTCATACCCCCCTTTGTTCGCATTCTCAACCAAATGTGTAAAACTCCGGCATCGTCATCGGTCAATCACTCTGCGTTTCCTGACAAAGATACGGTCGTCCACATACACCCTCGCGACCAACGTGACCCCGCTTGTGCTGACCGGAACAGCGAGGACACAATACGACCTCATCATAACACCGCCAGAAGAGCCCCTTGGCAATGACCCAAGACGAAAGAGACTTTTGGAAATAACAGTACACCTTCTTGTCTTGGTCAGCGCAATGATTGCGTTCGCACCGGCAGAGGCCCTCGCGCACTATTTCGTCTCTAGGAATCCAGTAGCCGCTATCGAGAATGATGACATCGGCAGAGACTCCCGCTCCGGCGGGGTCTTCGACAAATGCGCTGAGCAGGTCATCCAGGTCTCGAAGAGACAGGGTGCGCTGCTCGAGGGCAGCAAAGATGGTCTTGAATACTTTGTCCTTGGCAACATTCGAGGTGACGGAGTTCGCGATGCTCACGGCCCGAGTTGCCCTCCCAGCGAGTCCGTCTAGTATCGCCTTGTTGCCAGGGACGAAGGCTGGAGGCCGATTAGACTTGCTCTGGTTGCAGTGATTGTGGCAGGGAAGCCAGTTCTCATATCCGTTGATATGAAAGTTTTCCGAAAGGCCGTATGCGGTCAGAATTGCCTCGCGGGCAGCGTCGTCATCGAGCAGTGATTCGGGCAGCACGGTCTACGGTGACTTCAGCGAGGCGAAGCGGCTCCTTACACCACCAGCATTTTTGCCCATTGCAGTACCACACTGCGTAACGTTCTGCATAGGAAAACTTTCGCTTGGCCCTTTTCGTTGTTGCCCTTCCTGTGCTCAAAATGGGTTTGCCGTGGCCCATTTCACCACTGCTTTTTCGAGTTCGTCTAATTGGGGCAAGACCGACTTGTACCAGTGCTTTCTGGCATCAGGGGCCATGCAACTTGCCCCAGATAGGAGTGCTCTGCGCGGCCACGGTGATTGATTCATGAGGTTTCGCCACTGGGATTGAAACCAGTGTCTTTGGTGCGCCCTACCCATAGCCAGAATGAGCTTCCTTCGGCAGAAATCATCATGTGCTGTACTGAGCATGGCGAAGAAACGATCCTCATTATCCCACTGCCGTGTATGAGTGAACAAGTCCAGAGCCCAGATTCGATGATACTCTAGCTCGCTAACCAGCGATGATTCCAGAAGATCAAGTACTCGTGCGCCAATTTCATGATATTGCGCTGTTCTCAACCCTCTGAGATTGCCGAGGTACTGCACTATGTCCGGAAAAGCAGGGTATAAAATGTCAATGTTCTCGAATACCGTGTCCACGAGGGATGCGTCACCAAGCTGTCCCATTCGCCGCAGGACAAACTTTACTATTCCGAAATCCGTTTCGGGTTTTGCTATTTCCTCCTGAAAAAGTCCGCTCAGGTTCATAGAATCAATCAACTCTTGTTGATCCTCGTTCAGGTCCGAGTATTCGATTTCCTCGTAAGAGCTAGAAAGGCCTATCTCATCAATTAGTTCCTGGAATTTCTTGTACAAAGAATCAATTTCCTTTTCCTCCGGGGATAATAGATGTCTCTCGCGGAAAGTCTTCACCCGAAGCACGTGGGTCTTTTGCGGTTGAAGCGTCAACCCGTGATTCCGATAAAGAACCTCGGCCAGAAAAGCCAGCGCCCGGTACGCCTCAGCATGGCTCTTGGTGAAGATGCGATAATCATCATTAAAACGGACGAAGTTCATCCCGCTTGCAAGAAGAGCATCATCGACATCCGCAATAGTCGCTTCGGCGAGCAAACGTGATGGAGCGTTACCAACGGGTATGCCGAAGGTTTCTGTGCCATTCCAGCCCGATAATAGCCTCATTATGGCAAGTACATGCTGCGATTGTGACGTTGCATTCGACAAAGCGTTTTGAAGCCGATGATGATATATCCTGGGATAGAAGTCAGCTATGTCTGCGAGGGCGACGTGGCTAATTGTCTTATCCTTCAGCAATTCTCTGCTTTGGGAAAGAAATTGATCATATCCTATCGAGGGATCAAAAAGTTGCCCGTCTTTGCGGGGTGAAATCCGATAGGAAAAGACAATATTACGTTGTACCGGTACACGAATTGCCTCTATATCCCTGGCTATCTCTCTAATCAGTGCCCCAAAGACGAGGAAATCTAAAGGATCCAGTTGTGTTATTATTCGGAAGGCATAACGGCTTTTCGGTGCCAGAAGCGTGCGGTGCGCACGTACCTTCCAGTTCAACAGATCCTGTCCCGAAAGGTATGATCGTATGTCGGACCAGTTATGCTCTATTGCCGAATACTCAAATGGCAACGGCAACATAGTCGTATCGTCAAATCGATTCACATGTGCCAAGGCCCAGTCAAGGCTGGCGGGCTTAAGTCTCAGCATTAAGACTACACCCAATAAAGCGGTATTGGACGGTGAGCGCCCTATCTATTGAGCCAGCACCCTTCGTCCAGTCCTTTCGGACTCTGCGTATTCGACTATTCTTACCACGTGAAAGAGTGCTGTGCAAGAAGAAAGGCAAGGTTTGAAAGGCAAGGTTGAGACTTCCAGGAAGGAAGCCTGCTGGCGTAGTGCAAAGAAAGCGTCTCTATACAACTGTATTTAGCTTGACTCGTGGTTACCTGACCATGGGGGTGCAAAAGTCGCGCTTCGCGCGACGTCAGCTACACACGCTAACATCATAAAAATACGACTAACTTTTTCGGCGGTTGCCGTCCTCGCAGGCCCCTCGCCATCAGCCAGAATAGACCCCGAGCGGCTGTCTGTTGTCATGTGGCCTGCACTCCGGCGCATTAGTTATGCTCCTTTAGCTTGCTTTTTTCCCCGGCCCTCTGTGAGGGAAAAAAAGTTTTTGAGGGTGGATAAACCCGAAAGGAGGGCAACGAATGAGCAGACGGTATCTCCGTTTACCGCAAGTATTGGATCGAATTCCCGTCTCGAGATCGACATGGTGGGCCGGAGTTAAGAAAGGCATTTTCCCTAAGCCTATTAAACTTTCCCCGCGCGTCACTGTATGGTTGGAGGCAGACATAGACAAAGTGGGAGTGGATGAGGTAGATATTGAAACAGAACAGATCCAATAAACTTAGACTTGGAGGAACTTTTGGGGGGTCTTTTTGAGGTACACACCTTTTGATAACGTGTGTAAATGATGTGATTACGATATGTTAAGTTTCCAGTTCGATGGACGCCGCCACTTGATTGACATCCGAATACTTTCTGGCAACTTTTGGGCGTGTACCTGGAATCGTCTGACTATCTGGAAGAGGTTGCCCCTGAAAGGGGGGAAAAAGCTTAATGGACAAGGTCATTCACGGATTGTCACCAGAGAAGATGGATACTGCGGGACACACCGAGAAGGCACAAAAGCTGTTTGACGACGGAGGATTTTTCTTGCTGGTAGTTTAATTACACGCTTATTTCTTCGAAGGACAATAAAAAATGCCTTTTAGGCGTCTTGAATTTCCTCTTTATTTAGATGAATTCTTTCTTGTATTTAAAGGCCTAATTTTGAAAAAACTTCCAGCCGCCGCCGTCAAATATGTTATTTTTTTCTTGATGACAGTTCTCTGCGTGTCTATAATAACACACAAGAATGCCGGTAATCGAATTTGGTTGCAAGACTATAAGCCGAGGAGGAAGTGAAAAAATATTTAAGACAGGCTTCATGATGGGTTTCTACTCAATCACCTTGATCAATAGCATGAGCAAAAGGGCTTAAGCCGGATCCCCGTATTCAAACAACTCCTGTACCATCTGCCGGGGTATTTCCGCAGCTGTTGAAGACTGCCAGCTAAATCATCATCCTACTTTTCAGTTTCTCATACTGCCTGTTGATGTTTTAAACGAAAAAGAAAAGAAGGAGCCGACTACAAACAGCTATCAAACGAAGACACGGTAGAAACCTCTCCGTAAGGTTTCCCAATATTCGGTGTCGCAAAAGAACCAGCGATTATCGCAGCCTCTTGACGATTCAACGAATGTCTGGCTTTCTGTCTGTTCCCTTGGGGGAACGCGGCCCTTTCGGCCCCGCTGGTCCTTCTTTTGGTCCGTTTTGGCTGGTATTAAGGAAATGGATTATTCTAACCGAGTATTTTATTAGAGTAACATGAACTGGAGAGGGGGCCGTCATGTTGTATGAAGAGATGTCGAATGAGGAATTGTCTGCAATTCTCTGGTACAAATTGCCTGAAATAGCAAAAGATATCACTGACGTAAACGATGAAAATCGCGCGA
>MVRP01000129.1 GCA_002067405.1 Syntrophorhabdaceae bacterium PtaU1.Bin034
AGCGGCATCGATCTTGACATCTACGAAAACCGGGTCATCGGTTTTATGGGACCGTCGGCGAGCGGGAAATCATCGTTCATTTCAGTGCTGAACGGCATGATCAACTTTGAGGACGAGGGCCGGTTCGAAGGAGAGGTCCGCATTGACGGTTTCGGCGAGCTTTCAGACAAGACCGACCATGTGGCGCTAAGAAAAAAGGTGGGCACCGTCTTCGCAACCCCCATTCCCCTGCCCCGCTCCATTTACGAAAACGTCGTCTTCGGATCTAAACTCAAGAAGATGAGAAGACGCTCCGAGCTCAACGCGATTACCGAGGAGAGCCTGAAGAAGGCATTCTTGTGGGACGAGGTGAAAAACAGGTTGTCGGAATCAGCCCTGAAGCTTTCCGGCGGTCAGCAGCAGCGACTCTGTCTCGCCCGCACCCTGGCCCTGAAGCCCGAGATCATCCTGCTTGATGAGCCCTGCTCCGGCCTCGATCCCATATCTACCGCAAAAATCGAAGAAGCCCTTTCCGAGCTGAAAAAGGATCACACAATAATCCTTGTGTCCAATAATACGAAGCAAATAGCACGGGCCACGGATTTTGTAGCCTTCTTCTACATGGGGAAACTGATCGAATTCGGACCGACGGAAAAGGTTTTTACCACACCCGAAGACAAGATGACCGATGACTACATTATGGGGAAATTCGGATGATACGAGGGGGGACAGACGGCAAAGCCGATGCGATCAGGACAGAAAACCTCGACATGTACTACGGTGATTTTTATGCGCTGAAGCATGTCAATTTTCACGTCCCCAAGAACTCGATCACTGCCCTGATCGGCCCCTCCGGATGCGGGAAATCAACCCTCCTTCGCTGTTTCAACAGAATGAACGACCTGATCGACGGTGTGCGGATGGAGGGCACGATAACCATCCATGGAACGCCGATGGAGCAATTCGATATAATCGATCTGAGGCGGCGGGTGGGTATGGTCTTTCAGCGTCCCAACCCCTTCCCCTTCAGCGTCTATGAAAACATGGTATACGGCTTGAATGTACACGGCATCAGAAAAAAAACACACGCCGAAATCGTCGAGCGCTGCCTGAGGTCCGTAGGCCTTTGGGACGAGATCAAGGACAAGCTGAAACAACCGGCCCTCCTTCTCTCCGAGGAGACAAAGCAAAGACTGTGTGTCGCCCGCCTGCTTACCATAGAACCGGAGATTATCCTCCTCGATGAGCCGTGCTCAGCGCTCGACCCCATTGCAACCATGCGTATTGAAGAACTGATGATCGAACTCAAGAAGGATTACACGATCCTCATCGTCACTCACAACATGCAGCAGGCCGCGAGGGTATCCGACTATACGGGCTTTATGTTGCTCGGTGAGCTCATGGAGTTGGGCGACACGGACCAGATATTCACGTCGCCCAGGCATGAGAAAACTGAGGAATATATTACGGGCAGATTCGGATAAGAACCCCAAATCCGGGAATAATCGTTGTGTCCCGTCACGACCGGGTCAAATCTTTGGCGCCTCCCGGCTGATGCGGATCTTCTTCTTTATCAGGTTTTTCCCTCTGACTATATGTTTTCGTATTACTTTCTCAACCTGCTTCGCATTGCCTGCTTTCATCCAGGTGAGCATCTTCTTGTGATCGTCGACCGCACGGCTGTGAGTCGTATAAAAACGGAGGATGATAAAACGGTAACGGTACATGTAGTCCCTGAGGTCGTTCAGGAGCGCGGCGAGCCTCACGTTCTTCGCCGCACCGTAGATCACGTCGTGGAATTCCCTGTCGAGTCGTATGAACTCTTCTGTATCCATGTCCTTCAGACACGTTTCTTGCCTCGCGACAATCCCCTCCAGCGCTTTCACCTCGTCCTCTTTGACGCGTCCGGTTGCGAGATAGGCGGCATAACCTTCGAGGACGCTCCTCAACCCGAATACTTCGTCGACTTCTTCTTCGGCAACGCCCTTGACCGCAAAACCCCCTCTGGAACGCCGGTAAATCAGGCCTTCCTTTTCAAGTTTCTGAAGCGCTTCCCTTACGGGCGTCCTGCTCGTGCCCGTTTTGGCAGCCAGATCCTCCTCAATGAGCCTTCCGTCAGGCTCGTGTTCCCCGGTTATAATCGAGTTCTTCAGGTTCTGGTAAACCTGCTCCCGCAAGAATTTCTTGCTCCGCCTTCTACGCTTTTCTGCATCCATTAATTACTCCTTCCTTTCCATAAACTTAGGGGGCGGCTGTTTCCATTTCAAAGGAACGCCGCCGGTACCCAGGGAACTTTTGTATACAGATTGGGATCAATATTAGTATGATTGACAAAGGCATGTCAACGGTTTTAAATGCTTGATGAATAAAGACGAATCACGTACCGGCGTGATGAGACGGATGATGGGTTCGAGGGTCTCTCACGACAGATTTACATTACATGCGTTTCCAGCAGGTCTTCCAGGAGCTTCTCCATGGTAGGAACAAGACGGCTCACGTCCTTGCACGGCAGTCCGTCATCTCCCCAGGCATAACGGAACTTTTCAACATCCTCGGTGCTCGGCTCGCCGATCTGGATGCCTCTCACGACACAACCTCTCAGGCCGAGACGTTCCTTTGCCTCCCGCGTAAGGGCCGGGTCGTCGCTTCCGCCGTCGGTAATGAGCACCACTGCTCTTTTGATATCGCGGTCATCCGCATCGTTTCCGGCCTCCCCTTCCAGCCGCGCCGCCACTCTGGTGAGAGACTTATACTCTGCCGTCCGCTTTCCGGTGCAGGCCTCCAGACGCTTACAGATCCTTACCCTGGTGTAGTAATCGACCGAGTCGCTCATCGGTTTCAGCTCTTCATCATGAGAGCCGAAACCGCGAACTTCGCTGAAAACCCGAAGATCGACCAGTCTTTCTATCCTCTCCGCCTTCAGCTTCCGCTCGAATTCATCCAGGGCCTCGGTGATGAGTATGGTGCACAGTCTCTGTTCGTAGCTTTTGCCTCCCGGCCGGTTTTCGTTCATTGAACCCGATAGGTCGCAAATCAGCGTGAACTCAAAATCGAGGGGCTTGTGTTCGTCCAGCTCCTCCTTTCGGATATTGAGCTGCGTGCGGGAATCGATAATGCCTGCCCGGCTGTCGATGTACGCCTGGGCCACGAATGACGGATCGATAATAACACCCTGGTCGGTCCGTTCCTTGAGTCGCCGCCGGATTTCTTTCCTCGTCTCGATAACCCGCTCAAAAACGTCCCGGAGCGGTTGGATGTGCGGCTTCACCTTCGCGTAATGGTCGGCGTAATCCTCGACCTCCTCGATAGAGACGCCGTGGAGCGCCCTGAACTGCTCTTTCGCGATTTGTCCGGGTGTCTTGCTCTCATTTTTCAGGCGCTCTATCTCTTCACGGATCGCAGCGCTGACGTCTTCGGCTGAAAGGACCTGGGGAAGCCTTTCATCCATTTGGTCATACTCCTCGGCGAAATAGTCTTCTCCGGACTCGGGATCGACCTCAATCTCTGCCTTGCCCGTTGCCCCTTTTGCGCCGTCCATGCTCGCTTCCGCCGCATCACCCTCCGGGACATCCTTCTTCTGTTTCTTCTGCCTTTTCCTCTCCTCCACGTCCTCGTAAAAGAGCCTTTCATAAACCGGTTCGATGTAGTCCTGGATCAGCTCGAACCGGTCCCCCGGCTTTGCGGCGGCATCGGAAACCAGCTCGATCACATCCGTTCCTTCGCCATCGATGTTCTTCAGCCGCTCCACCTCGGCCCGTACTTCCGGCGAAAGTGTTACCTCTTCACGGGGCACCATCTTCTCGCGCAGTATACCGTCAATAAACTGGAGATGACGGGGCCGCGTAGAATGATCCGTCCGGGGCAACAGCTTATACGTATACAGGTATTCCCTCGTCTCCCAATGGGCCGGAAATCTTCTGTCTTCTTCCCTGTTTACCATAATGTCGTTGAACATATGGTAGAGCAGGTCAAGCCTCCTTTTCCCCTTTTTCATCCTCGAAAAAAGACGGGCGTAGCCCTCCGGATCCTTGCGCCAGTCCCGGAAGTGCTCGATCTCGTGACAGGTAGCCCACATGCTTTCGGCAAGAGTGAAACCTCTCTTGTAGAAAAACCCCGGATCAAAAGTTCCGCGCCCTGTCGACATATCGATCGACCACCGGTCCCCCGCTTCGAAAGACAGGCCGGCCTGCCGGGCATAATCGCAGATAGCCTGCCTGTTCTCCGAGAAGAACCTCTGAGCTTCTTCAATGACCTTCGGATGAATGGTCCTCTGCGACTGCTTTTTCATCAATCGATCCCTGCTGAGGAAAACATATCGGTTTCGGTGTTGAACACCTCTTTTATGTAGGAATTTCCCCTCTTTGCAATAACGTAGGCCTTCGCCTCGGACAAGGGTCTCAGGAAGTAGACCTCATCATACTCGCGTCTCGTCCTTTTTCCCCTCTCATCGACGACAAAGAACCTTTCCCCGTTACGGGCCCAAAACAGGATCCGCAGGTGAATGTCGTGAGGAACACTTACGTAATCATACTCCCCGCCGATTCTTTCTCCCTTCTCGCTCACGATAAACTGCTTGAACCGGTCGACTGCCTTGAACGCTATGTGATGATTGATATACCTGGGACCGCTCACAATATCGTATTCCCCTCCCACACGTCCGTTCTTTTCGTCGATAATAAAATACCGGTGAGCTTTCATCGCCCAGAAAGCGATCCGACCGTCCATATTCCTCGGGTCACGGATCGAATCGTACTCGCCGCCGATCCGTTCACCTTTTTCGTTGATGATGGACCATTTCATGCCCCGCATCGCCCTGAAGGCGATCATGCCGTTGATATTCCGCGGATCGCCGACGGCATCGTACTCGCCGCCCACACGCTCTCCCTTTTCGTTGATGACGAAGTAGCTGTTTCCCTGGCGGGCCCAGAAGGCTATTCTTCCGGCAATGTTTCGGGGAATGTTCACGTAATCGTACTCCCCGCCGATCCGTTCACCTTTTTCATTCACCACGAACTGCCGGTTCTTCCTTGTCGCCTTAAATGCGATCCTGCCATTGATGTCCTGCGGATCCCCTACCTGGCCGTATTCTCCCCCGACGCATTGGCCTTCCTCGTTTACAATGAATTCCTGTCCCGCAAGGGCCGCGCGAAAACAGACGCGGCCGCCGATGCTCTGCGGATCGCCGACTGCGTCGTAGTCCCCGCCGATCCGCTCACCTTTTTCATTCACCACGAAACGTCTCTCTCCTTTACGGGCCCAAAAGGCAATGTGTCCGGCAATGTTTCGGGGGTTTCCCACTTCGTCGTACTTTCCGCCGACCCGCTCTCCTTTTTCGTTCACCACGAAAGCCTTCTCTCCCCGCTTTGCCCGGAAGCCAAATCTCGCCCCCATGCCCTGAGGCTCTCCCACGGCATCGAAGTCGCCGCCGACCTTCTCGCCTTTTTCGTTTACGATAAATTCGTGTTTTCCCTTGATTGCGCGAAAGACTATACGGCCTTCGATATTCACGGGATCACCCAATGCCTCAAGACCGCTCAGGTCCACCCGGTATTCGTGCTCGTCATCTTTGTAGCGCGGCGCATTAAAAGGGGAAGGCTTCGGAATGCCTTTCTTTCGAAATTCTGCAATGCCGGCCTTGCCTCCGGGCACGCCCGGCGGGCCGTACAGATCTTCGACAATCTGCCGGGAAGGGATGCTAAAGAATTTATCTTCCGGGGATCGCGCCATTACGAAGGGCCTTTCAGAAAGCCTGTTTTCCCTGAAAAGCGAGCAGCTTTGCCTCGGTCAATCCCGGAACTTCGAACTGCTCGACCGTCCAGGTCTTAAAAAAGCGAAAACGGCAGAAAAGCTGCACAAGGTAAACCTGGTCCTCAGCCACCGCGGGCCGGATGAACTCGTTCAGGATGTAATGCTCGACCGGTTTGTCAAAGTTGTTGGCCTTCCACGGTCTTACGATATTCCAGAGGTGGCGAAGGGAAAGGACCGTCTTTTTCAGCCCGGCAGGGGTTCCCCGTGCCGCGTCAGCCCCTTCTCCCAGAAAGTCCAGATGATCGCCGGAAAATATCTGTTGTATCTCGGTCGCGGCCTCGGTCAATCGCCTGATATCCTCCAGATCAACAGGATTCTTCACCTGCAGATTGCCTCTCCTGTCAATGAGGGCAGCCATCAGTATCTCGTAGGTTTCAGTCTGAGGAGGATATTTGATATCTTCGGACCACCACCGGGAAAGGAATGCCGCGTCCAGTTCCTCGCGCTTGTACCGGGCAGACTTCACATTGCCGGTCGCTATCACGCAAAATCCCTTTTTGACCGTAATTTCTTCACCGCCGTTTTCCTGAATCCTGATCCTGTCTCCCGCTTTTCTTGTCAGCGCGTGGTTGATGCGCATAATGATCGAATGGGGAATGCCGTCCATCTCATCGATGATCAACGGTTTTCCCTCTTTCATCGCCCGTACGAGCGGCCCGTACTGAAAGAAGCTCGTTGCCTGGCCCTTGACGACAATCGTCTCATAGTACTGCCTCTCCACTTCCTTCAGTTCTTTGGGGCCGGCGTCCGGATTCAGAGCCCTGTATTCATCCATCCGCCGTTTGAATTCCTGCAGTTTGTTGCGCTCCGAGTTGACGCCGATCTGGGTCCGTCCGTAAATATCGTACTTCGTCGCCTCTTCAGACCCTGAGATGAACTCCGGTTCATGACCCAGGTATTTGCGTGAAACATGAAGGGCGATCTCGGTCTTGCCCACCCCCAGATGACCTCGAAGAAAAACAGGAATGCCCAGTTGAAGGTGGCTGAGGATCTGCATGATTTCACTGCGAATGCTCGCCGTTCGCACGAAACCGCCGTTCATGAGCTGCCTGCGGAATTCCAGAAGCCCCCGCCTCCTTGTTTCGTAATAGACATCTTCACGGCCCATCAACGCATCGATCTTCTCGCGCGCTTTCTGCCTGATCAGATCGTACTTTCCCATGGTCTCGCGATCCGCTTCGGTGAGCGTCACGTCTTCACTGCTGCGCCGGGCAACGAGTTGCATCTGGGCAAGATCACATTTTTCGATCAACCCCTGCAGGCTTTCCACGTTTCTCGCCAAGCGAATGGTCTTAACCTTCGCTTCGACTCTCTCCTGATACGCCTGAGCCACCCGGTCGTCGTCCATAAGCTCGCCGATCTTCGTCCTGATCTCGGCCAGACGGCTCCTCGCCGCACGGATCGAGCTTTCCAATCCCTGGCTCAGGCTCACATTTCCCGTAAAGCTCCGCATGTTGAGATCTTCCATTCCCTCTGAATCATCGAGCATTGCGAGGACCTCGTCCTGGGTCGTCGATCTGTTGCCGGCATCCAGAAGGCGCTGATCCGATACGATCTGCCTCAGGAGATCCTGCCTTTCCAATTCCATCCGGTCAAGCTCGCCAAGAACTCTCTCCAGCTCGATCGCCTGGAGCCTGCCGCCCCCTTGGGCCCGTGATTTCCGGGCTTTCGGTTTCTTCTCGACCTTCGTATGATCCGGTCCCTGTCTCAACCTGTTCGCAACGTATCTGGATACTTCCCCGCTCGAGAATTTCATCTTTTCTTGCATGGCTCTTACCTCGATCATCCGATCGCAAAAAAAAGGCCGGGTCAGGCTTTTCTTGGCCCGACCCCGCTTCAGTGCACTTTGCTGATTGATGGATGCCTTCCTTTTGGGAAGGCATCCTGTTCATCTTCCTACCATTTCGGCATCGGGAGCTCTTTCGGTGTTTCCCAATCCTTCAAGTGATGCAACCACGGCGCTCTTTCCACAAATTCGTCATGCGCAAGAGGTACAGGCGGGTGGCATACCCA
Source organism: Syntrophorhabdaceae bacterium PtaU1.Bin034 (assembly GCA_002067405.1). The sequence continues at coordinate 7,801 of MVRP01000129.1, forward strand.
CAGCGGGTCGAACTCGTCCTTTACCCTCAACATAAAGATGTGGTAGTTCGGGCCGTACTTCGGTCCCGTGAGATACATCGGCTGATGAGGGCCAAGGAGGGAGGTATAGAATCTCTGGTTTATGTTCATCTTCGATGTTTCAAGATAGAACTGGTCGACGCCGTCCGTGTTCTCGTCCTGATCCCAGTAAATAAGGAACTCGGAGTAGCCCTGGTGGCCGAGCTCGAAGCTCTGGAACCAACCCGGATCCCCGTAGTCGGGCATCAACGGCGGTGTGTACTTCCACTTCAGTTCTGCGTAGCTCTCGCCGTGCTTCGTTGCCTGGGAGAGAGACTCGATGATGTAGTCGACCGATATGTAGGAACCGCACATCAACCACATACCTGCGGAGTCGGCGTTCTTGAGCCACGACTCATCCGAAGGCTTGGTCGGCCTCGGTATGCCGCCGAGCTCGGTCATAATGTCGGTGACGACCTTTTCGTCGTATTCCATCTGCTCTTCTGAGGTAAACCCGATGAGAAGCACGCGGAGGATGTGGAAGTTCTTGATTGTATCCGCATTCTCTTTACCCCAGATATCCCAGAATTCTTCCTTGTCTTCTGCCTTGGCAATGGCCCTCCAGAACAGAGGTACTTTTGTTACTGCACCGCCGACCTCTGCGTGGCCGATGGCAACCATGCCCTTGACCTGTGCCTCTTTTGTAGGCATCTGGAAGTTGATCCATTTCACGCGTTTTTCCGGCAGCTTAAGAGCCGTGTTCGGCGAAATACCCGTCGGCTCGAGCCTTTCCGGCTGGAAGGGCAGGATCTTTACTGCCATTTTTGTCACAATGCCGAGGCATCCGCGAAGCCCGGTGAAACCCCTGAGAAGTCCTCTCAGGTCCGGACCGGGACCGTCGCCCCAGAAAGGATCGTCGCCAACGGCGAGAGAACCCATCTTGACGAGCTCCCCATCAGGAAGGACCAGCTCGGTGCCCAGGATGCGCCTGTGGGGCAGGCCGACCCTGTGGGAAAGAGGTGACCAGCCGTCGCCGATCAGGTTTGCGATAACGGACGCCTGTGCGCCGCCACCGCCGATGATTCCATAGCCACCGTGATTCCATGCCTCCTGCTGGAACGGCGAGTAGATGACGCCTGTGCCGACGACGGCATAAAGGTGTTTCTCGTCGATCTCATAGTCATTCAAACGCTTCAGGTCGACAAGGAGCTCGTTCTCCACGTGGCAGTGGGAACGGGGTCCGTAAAAACCCGTGCTGTAAGGAACGTAAGGAACCTTGTAACGGTTGCAGATCTTCACGATCCTCTGTACTTCTTCGGTATTCCGCGGCAGTATGACCACTGCCGGTATTGTCGTCATTACTTTTTCGTAGCCGAGACCCGCCTCGTACCCACCGGGACCCGACCTGTATCCTTCACAGATCGCAGGATCGTCGGAAATGAACCTGGCGCCTACTACGGATTCCAACGCATTGTATGCTTCTTTGGATATCGCCATGCTTGCCTCCTTATGCTTACATTGCAGCAGCAATAACTTCTGCTATGTCCATGACCTTCACGTTGTCGCCGTTCTCCTTCACTGCCTGGCCAAAATTGTCCTTGCACCACGGGCAGGAAGAAACGAGAACTTCGGCGCCTATTTCCCTTACCTCTTCCAGACGGAGCTTGGCAGAGGAGTTGGCGAGATCCGGGAAGGCTTCCTTTGTGCCACGGCCCGCCGAACAGCAGAAGGAATTCTCTCTGATACGGACCATCTCGGTGTACTGAGCGCCCGGGATTGCGTTGAGGATATTCCTCGGCTGCGCGTAAAGACCGCTTCTTCCACGGCGTCTCTTCAGCCTGGGCTCAACCATGCCCATCCAGCCTCTCGTACCGCTCCACGGTGTCCACGGATCGCAGAGACGGCTGACACCACATGAATCATGGTAGGTCATCCTGGCATCGATAGGCTTCGTCAGTTTCAATGCGCCACTATTCACCGCTTCGTCCGCGTACTCAAGAAGATGGATAACTTCAAAGCCCAGATCCGCGGTAGCAATGTTGAGCATCTTCGGATAATCGACCTTCCATGTCCTGTAGCACTCGGCGCATGACGTGAGCAGCTTCTTCGCGCCTGTCGCCTTCATCATTTCGATGTTCCTTTTCGCAAGCTCCCTCGCCTCGTCGATCATGCCGACCGAGTAAAGGACGTTTCCACAGCACCATTCCTCGGGCATCAGCATGAAAGGCGTACCGGAACCGTTCAATATCTTCGCCGTTGACTGGGCTATTTCAGGGTTTTTGTAAGATGCGGAGCAACCGGCAAAATAGACTACATCGGCCTTTTCTGCCAGCTTGACGTTCTTTGTAACCCACTTCTTCCTGTTTGCCGCGGTGGCGCCGAACTGGTTATGCTTCGAGGCGATGTTCGCCGCGACCTTCTTGTGAGCCGGCATTGGGCCTGCGCCCTCTTTCACTGCCTTGACCCTCATGGCTTCCAGGGTCAGCCCGATCTCGAGGTCGAGGTTCCTTTTGCAGCCTACATCGCAGGCGCCGCACAGGGGATCAGCGTAAATGATCTCAAGGAGTTTCGGGGTCCACTCCATGCCCTTCTCCAGCATGGCCGTTCCGATTCTCATCTTTCCAAATGCGCCGTAGGAATCAAAATCGTTCCATACGTTGCTGGGGCATCTTGTGCTGAACCTGACGCCCGGCATATAGGTGTGCTCTACCCAGTAGCAGCCCTTGCACTTGATACAGCGGCTCATATCATACTTGAAGTTGTTCAGGTCGGTCACATCCAAGGCGACCGGCGTTTTCGGTGTGTCAAAGCGATCTGTTGCCATCTTGTCCTCCTTAGAAACAGAGATTTCCGGGGTTCATGACGTTCTTCGGATCAAAAACCTTCTTTGTACGCTTCAACGCCATGGTGTAGCTTGCGGCCTTGTCGTAAACCATATTGGCCAGATCCCCGTAAGGCCTTGAGAAGAAGGCGCCTTCAGCCATCAAAGCCTGTGCTGCCTCACGATAAAGGGCCCCAATCACGGCCTTTTCCGCTTCGTCATCAGGATCGTGGAAGAAACTGAATTCCACATGACATGCGCGGTTGTGTTCGATCGGCTGAATGTACATGCCGATATCGGCTATCGGATAGCCGTAGCGCGCTGCGACTTCGCTCACCACATCGACATAGATAGGCGTATTGACCGGCCTTCCAATGAAAATCAGGCTCTGGACGCCGCCTCTCCATGCGTTCTTCCAGTATGTCTTCTCCGCAGGCCACGGCTCGCGGAGCATCTTCACGAGCTTCCGCCCGGCACCGGGGAAACCGGGGAGACTGTCCTGGAGCTTAATGCTCTGGAACTCGTTCTTCATCACCTGATCGAGGAACTTCTCTTCGTAGGCGATCTTCTCTTCCGGACGGCGCAGCAGACCGCTGATGATCATGATGAGTGACCACGGAGGCAGGGTAGCGCGAAGTTTGTCGAAATCCGCCTCGAAATCCTCGGCAAGAATGGCTGCCAGATCAACGTTGTTCAACAGAACGACTTCCTGACCTATTCTACGGGGCAGTATCCTGTACAGAAAATCCTGCGCGTAGGCAAGGTCGTCAATGGGTGCGCAATAAATTTTGTCTATCTTGGTAAGGAACTCGATCTTCAGGTTCATCCAGGTGACGATTCCGAAGGTACCCTGCGCGCCCTGCAGGAACCGGTAGAAATCGAGACCCGGGCCTGACGGGTTTGCACCTTTCGAATTTGAATCGGGATAACCGTTCACGCTCGCAGAACCAAGCCTGAAGAGCTCGCC
>MVRP01000130.1 GCA_002067405.1 Syntrophorhabdaceae bacterium PtaU1.Bin034
GCCAGTTTCGGGTGGTAGGAAACGCCCCCGCCGATGATGCCCACGTCCCTTGTCTCGTTGCCTATCCGGTCCAGCGTGTCCGAGATGAAAGGGTAGATGTTGCCTGCCAGGCAGAAGGCACATCGGGACGGGCAGCCTCTTGTCCCTTCAACGAGGAGCATGTCCGAGAATTCCGTTTGGCTGCTGACGATACTCGAAGCGGCGAGCTCTCTGCCTTTGTACCTCTCTATATCGATCTTGAAATCAGGAGGAATAAAGCTTCTGACCGTGCCGTCGTCAGCGTAAGAAACATCGAGCTTTCTCGGGTTGTAAGCCCACTTCCACGCGGACAGCGCTTCGACCGTATCCTCCCTTTTGCTGCCTCTCGTCTGGAGATACCGGTCGATGAACGGAGGAAGGCATGCTTCCACGTCTCCCATGATGAAGAGATCGAAAAAGTGTGCCACCGGTTCGGGGTTGGCCATTGCCAAAACCCCGCCGCCCACTATGATGGGCGCCCGGTCACCCCTCTCCTCTGCCGCGACCGGGACGGAACCTGCCCGCAACATCTTTATAATATTGGGATAATCCATCTCGAAGGAGAGGGTGAAGAAGACTATTTCAAAAGAGCTTAAAGGCCGGCCGCTCTCAATCGAAAGGGTTTTACCGTCAGCGTCGAGAAAAGCCCTTTCGCAGACGATGTCCGGGTGGTCGTTGAGCGTGTGGTAAAGCAGGTGCATTGCCAGGTTGGACATGCCGATATAGTAGCTATTGGGAAAGGCTACACATACCGGCACCCTGTTTGTCCATTTCTTTAAGACAGTCCCTCGTTCCCGGGAGAGGATGTCCTTGCCTGCCAAGTCCTGCCTAATCTGCCTGCTTCCTTAAAAACGTGGGTATGTCGTAACGATCGTCATCGAGATCGATACTGCTTGCCGGTTTCGGTTTTACGTCCCGGTAATCGAGCTTGACGTTTCTCTTCAGATACGTGGGGACGCCCTTGTCGTCAAAAAGCCTTTCCCTCGTCCTCTCGGGCTTTTCCTCCGCCTTGGCAACCGCTTCCTCGAAGCCGGTCGCGATCACCGTGATCCTGACGCTGTCTTCCATTGATTCGTCAAAGACCAAGCCCCATATGACGCGCGCTTCTTCGTGCGCTTGTTCCTGGATCAAGGTGGATGCCTCGTGCACCTCGTGGAGGGTCATGTTTGCGCTGCCCGTGACGTTGATGAGTACGCCGCGAGCGCCGTGTATCGATATGTCTTCGAGGAGGGGGCTCGATATTGCTTTCTGGGCAGCCTCAATGGCCCGTCTTTCGCCCGACGACATGCCGACGCCCATGATCGCCATGCCTCTCTCGCTCATGACGGTCTTCACATCCGCAAAGTCTACGTTCACGTGGCCCGACGAGACGATGAGGTCCGATATGCTCCTTACGGCATAGAGAAGGACTTCATCTGCCTTGACGAATGCATCTTTTATGGTCATGTGTTTGCCGCCGACCGAGAGCAACCTCTGGTTAGGGATCGTAATAAGGGTATCGACATTTTCCTTCAGTTTGGTGAGACCGTCTTCTGCCTGGAAATTTCGCATTTTTCCTTCAAAGGCGAAGGGCTTTGTGACGACCGCCACTGTCAGGGCACCCATTTCCTTCGATATCTCGGCAACGACGGGTGCCGCTCCCGTACCTGTGCCGCCGCCGAGGCCACAGGTAATGAAAACCATGTCCGCACCTTTCAGATGCTCGGCGATTTGTTCCACGTCCTCAAGGGCCGCCTGTTTCCCGATCTCGGGATTGGCCCCGGCCCCCAGACCCCTGGTGACCTTCGTGCCGATCTGAATCTTGGCAGCAGCCTTGTTGTTATTGAGGGACTGAATATCCGTGTTTACCGCCACGAACTCCACGCCCGGGAGCCCGGCTTCGACCATGTTGTTGATGGCATTGCAGCCGCCACCGCCTATCCCGACAACCTTAAGCTTTGCAGAAAACCCGTTGCTTTCGTCCATATAAAACATGTCGTCCCCCTCAGAAGATTTCTTTGAATAGTTCCTTCACTTTTTTCAATAGTCGTTTGTCGAGTAATTTTCGCAATGTTTCCCGTTTTTCGTACCCGCCCTTTTTCCATTTGTCTTCCTGGAGCCCGTGCAGTATCAACCCCACGCCCGTCGCGTAAATCGGGTTGTTCACCACGTCCACGAGCCCGCCTATCCCTATGGGATTGCCTTTCCTTACCGGAAGACTGAAGATGCCTTCCGCCAGCTCAACGATACCTTCGAGGTTGGCGCAGCCGCCGGTGAGGACGATGCCCGATGCGAGGAGCTTTTCGTACCCTGATTTCCTGATCTCTTCGTGGATCAGGCTCAGGATCTCCTCTACCCGCGGTTCTATGATGTCCGCGAGGGTCTTGCGCATCAGGGTCCGCGGCTTTCTGCCGCCCACGCTCGGCACCTCGATGGTCTCGTTGGCGCCCACCATTTTTGAAAGGGCGCATCCGAACTTCTTCTTGATCTTTTCCGCTTCCTCTATGGGCGTGCGCAACCCGATGGCAATGTCGTTGGTGATATGGTTGCCACCGAGGGGAAGAATGGAAGTGTCCCTGATGCTGCCGTTGGCATAAACGGCGATATCGCTTGTTCCTCCGCCGATGTCCACCACTGCCACGCCGATCTCCATCTCCTCCGGGGTGAGCACGGCTTCAGCCGAGGCAAGCTGCCCCAAAATGAGGTCATCCACGGAGAGCCCGCCGAGGTAGCAGCACTTGACGATGTTCTGGGCAGAGGCGATGGAGCCGGTCACGATGTGCACCTTGACCTCCAGCCGCACGCCGCTCATTCCCACGGGGTCCTTGATGCCGTCCTGGTCATCCACGATGTATTCCTGGGGAATCACGTGGAGAATGTCCCTGTCGGCAGGGATCGGGACCGCTTTGGCGGCGTCCAGGGCCCGGGCAATATCATCCTTCCTGACCTCCTTGTCCTTGACCGCGACAACGCCGTTGCTATTGAAACTTTTGATATGGGACCCCGCAATGCCTGCAAGGCAGCCGCCGATCTTGATGCCGGCCATCAATTCCGCTTCTTCCAGCGCCTTCTTTATGGAGGTAACCGTGCTGTCTATGTTGACCACAACCCCCTTGCGCAGGCCGGTTGACGGATAAGACCCTATGCCGGCGATATTTACCTTGTCGTCCACTATCTTGGCGACCACTACACAGATCTTTGTGCTGCCCACATCCAGGCTGACGAGGAATGTTCCGCTATCTGTCATTGTCACCCCTTCTTCTCTTTAATGATGGCGCCTTTTTCAAAACGCGCATCGATGCACTTGATGAGGAGGCCCCTCTTTTTCGCATCGTCGAGGACCGCAAGGGCGCGTTTCAGGCGCTCCAGTTGTTCCTCTTTTCCCAATATGATCTCGACCCCATCGTCAAGGCTGAAGAGAGTGATGTTACCTTCGTTGTAGACCACTTCGGAAAGGTCGTCCTTCTTTATGACCCCCTGGTGTTCCCAACTGTTGATTTCCCTAAAGATGCTCCTCGCCTCGTCTTTTTCCTTGGCATTGATGATGAACAGGTCTTTTGTCTTACCCCTGATGAGGGTTCTGTACGGCTCGCCTTCCTCGTCCAGCATATGAATATCGCCCTTTGGCGTGACCCAGAGCGCTGAAGATACCCGTTCTTTCACGTCTATGAGAATAGAGAAGGGGAAGATCCGTTTTACGCTCACCTCTTTCACGAAAGGATGGGAGACGATCGCTTGTTTGACCTGCCCCATATCTGTCCTGAATATGCTGTCTTTCAGAAACGGGTAGATTTTCGTGAGAATCTCCGATTCTTCGAGCTGTTCCGCCCCTTTTATCTTGATGTTCTTGAGGAGGAACACCGGCTCCGTGCGAGAGAACAGATACATCAAAGTAAGCACGGAGAGGAGGCACATGGGAACAGCAAAGAGGAGATAGATGCTTCTTTTCACGCCTTCAGACCCGCTCCTGAGAGAATTTCCTCGATCAGTTGATCGAAGGTCTTTCCGAGGTGCGCCCACGCCTTCGGCACGAGGGACGTCTCGGTCATGCCCGGCGAGGTGTTGATATCGATCACGGACGGCTCGTCCCCGTCGAGGATCATATCGATCCTCACGCAGCCGACAAGCTCGAAATGCCGGGATATGACGAGCGCTGTTTCGTGTGCTCTTTTTTCGACGTGAGGCGGCAGTGCCGCCGGCACCAGGTATTCGGTCATGCCTTTCGTGTACTTGGACTCGTAGTCGTAGAACCCCGATTTCGGCCTTACCTCGACGATGGGAAGAGCGACGCCGTTCACCACGCCGACTGTTATCTCCCGGCCCTTCACGTATTCCTCTATGAGGAGCTTCGAGTCATATTTGAAGCCCAGCTTGAGGGCCGGCTCTATTTCCCGTTCCTGCCGTACGATGGATATGCCCACCGTGGAGCCTTCCCGGGCCGGTTTCACCACAAAAGGAAGACCCAGGTTCACGGGGACGCCATTCTCCGCGCGGCGGATCTCGTAGCCGGGCGTCGGAATGCCGAGGCTCACGAGGGCGAGCTTCCCGATGCATTTATCCATGGAAAGGGCAGAACCGAGGACTCCCGGGCCGGTGTACGGTATACCCATCATCTCAAGGAGGCCCTGGACAGTGCCGTCTTCGCCCCATCTGCCGTGAAGGGCGATGAAGGCCACTTCTATCTTTTCTTTTGCCACCCGGCCGGCAATGCTGCGGTCCGCATCGACCGCGACCGCGTTGTAGCCGCTCCTGATCAGGCTCGCGAGCACGGCGTTGCCGCTCTTCAACGAGATCTCCCGTTCGGAGGACATACCCCCCATGAAGACCCCGATCTTTTTCCGTTTCAGGTCTCTAATTCTGTCCATTAAATCCCCACAATTCCACTTCTTCCTCCAGGGTTACCCCTGTCGCTTCCTGCACGCGCTTCTTCACCGTCTCGATCAGCCGTTTTATGTCCGACGCGGAAGCATTTCCCATATTCACGATGAAGTTGGGGTGTTTCTCTGATATGCACGCATCGCCGATCCTGAACCCCCTCAAACCGGCCTGATCGATATACCTCCAGCTCGGGTTGCCGTCCTTGTTCTTGAAGACGGAGCCTGCGGAGGGTAATTCCATGGGATGCTTCTCCTGGCGCTCGTGCCATACGTAGTCCATGTCGGCCCTGATCTGCCCCTGGTCTGCATCGCGCAGTTCGAAGGAGGCTGCGAGTATGCATTCTCCCTTGCAGAAGGACGAAGTCCTGTACCCGAACTTGATGTCTTTCTTCCCGATGGAGCGGATAACCCCGTTGAGCCCCACGAATTTCACGGACGTGAGGCAATCGGAAATCGACACGCCGAAGCTGCCCGCATTCATTTTTATGGCACCCCCGACCGTTCCGGGGATACCGTAGAGCTTCTCTATGCCCGACAGCCGTCTTTCGGCGCACTGGCTGATGAGAAGCTTGAGGGGCATACCCGCAGCCACTTCGACGAGTGCGCCGCCGTCTGTCTTTTTAAACTGAAGGTGCCGTATCCTCGTTGTCCTGATGACGCCCATATTCAGGCCGCTATCGGCAACAATGACATTGGTCCCGTTGCCGAGGAACCGGAAGGGCAGGTTCCTGTGACGAAACCAGCCGATGGCTGCCGACACGTCTTCTTCGTCCCTGGGGTAGAGCAGGTAAGGGACGGTGCCTCCCACCTTCATGGATGTGTATTTCCTCATTGATGCGTTCTTCACGACCTGTCCCCTTATGCCCGGCTGCCCCATAGAGCCGAAAGTTCCTCTCCTATTTTGTAGATGTCGCCTGCGCCAAGGGTGACCACCATGTCGCCCGGTTTGGCCATATTGGTCACGGCATCGATTATTTCCTCTTTTGTCGGCACGAACATGACGTTCCTGTGACCCCCCGACCGTATCCTGTCTGCAAGCAGGCTTCCCGAAATCCCGTCTATCCTGTCTTCCGATGCCGCGTATATCTCCGTAATAATGAGCGTGTCGGCATCATCGAAGGAGGTGACGAACTCATCGAGCAGCGCCTTTGTCCTCGAATAACGGTGAGGCTGAAAAGCGACGAGCACTCTTCCCTTCCACATGGACCGGATGGCTGAAAGGGTAGCCTTGATCTCGGTGGGGTGGTGGCCGTAATCGTCGATCAACTTTATGTCCTTGTCGCATTTTAATTCGAGCCTGCGGTGAATGCCGCCGAACTGTCCGAGTGCATCCTGCATCACGTCGAATGTGACGTTCAGTTCCATGCCGACCGCTATCGCTGCGAGGGCATTGACCACGTTATGGACACCCGGAGTCGAGAGCGTGATCTCTCCCAGCTTTTCATTCTTGTGCAGCACGTCGAACCGCGTGCTGAAACCTTCGTGCCGCAGGTTGACGGCCCTCAGCTCCGCCTTTTCCGAAAGACCGTAGGTGACGTGTCTCCGTTTGAGGGACGGGATAAGGCTTGCGAGGTTCTCGTTGTCGATGCATACGATGACGACGCCGAAAAAGGGCACCTTGTTCATGAAAGCAAGGAAGGCTGCCTTGATCTCATCCAGATCCTTGTAATGGTCGAGGTGTTCCAGATCGATGTTGGTGACCACCGCGAGGCTCGGAAAAAGAAGCAGGAAGCTGCCGTCGCTTTCGTCTGCCTCTGCGACGAGATACTGGCCGGAGCCGAGTTTCGCGTTCGTGCCTATGCTGTTGAGCCGACCCCCTATCACGCAGGTAGGGTCAAGGCCCGCATTACGGAGCACCGACGCCACGAGCGAGGTGGTCGTCGTCTTGCCGTGGGCACCCGCGACTGCGACGCTGAACTTCATCCTCATCAGCTCCGCAAGCATCTCGGCCCGCTGGATAACGGGTATGAGCCGCCTTTTCGCCTCCTGCACCTCGGGGTTGTCCGCCCGTACCGCAGAGGACGTTACCACCACGTGCACATCCTCGATGTTCTCCGGCCCATGCCCGTAAAAGACCCGCGCTCCAAGGCGCTCAAGCCTGGCCGTTATGTCCGTCTTCCGAAGGTCCGATCCGGTCACTTTGAAGCCGAGGTTGAGGAGCACTTCGGCTATCCCGCTCATGCCGATACCGCCGATTCCTATAAAATGGATCTTCTCTATCTTATGAAACACGTGCTTGAATCCCCCTTACTACTTTCTGTTCCGCATCTTCTACGTATATTGACCTGATGTTCTCACTCATGCGCCCCAGTTCTTCCGGGTTCTCCCTCAGCTCGGTAATGGCGGTGTAGAGCCTTTCTCCTGATAGTTCGTCATTTCCTATGACGTGTCCGCCTCCGGCACGCTCAACGTACGAGGCGTTTTTCCACTGGTGACCGCCCGCCGAGAAAGGGTAGGGGACGAGGATGGCCGGTTTGCCGAAGTATGCAAGCTCAAAGATCGTCGACGCGCCGGCCCGCGCGACAACCACATCGGCAAGGTTGTAGTACTTTTCCATTTCATCCGTAAAGGCAAAGACCTGATGGGACGTGCCGAATCCCTCGTATCCCCCTTTTATGCGTTCGAAATCCTCTCCTCCCGTCTGATGATAAAGCACTGTCTGCTTGAAGGCCTCCAGGTACGGCAGCAGCTGTAAGACCGCGTTGTTTATGCTCCGCGCCCCTCTGCTTCCGCCGAACACGAAGATATTGAAGTTCCGGTCCGGCTTCTCTCCCCTTTTTCCGCGCATGTTCCTGCGGATCGGGTTGCCGGTATGGATAACGTCCCTGGCTCTGAGATACTTCGCCGTGTCGTCGAAACTGATGAAAGTCGCCTTGACCTTGCGGGCAAGCAGCTTGTTTGCCATGCCGGGGATCACATTCTGCTCATGGATGAAGCAGGGCTTCCGGAGCAACAGGCCGGCGAGGACAACAGGCACCGAAGTGAAGCCTCCCATGCCGAGGATCGCATCCGGCTTTTCCGTCTTGATGACCCGGATCGCCTGGGTCGTTCCCTTCACCACCGCCAGGACCGTCTTTGCCTTGTCTGCAGGGCTTCTACCCGTGAACGGTTTTGCCTCTATCTTTATGAGCCTGAACCCGTAGCCCGGGATCAGCCGCTCTTCGAGCCCATAAGGCGTTCCCGTGAAGAAAACCTCGTTCCCCTTGTCCGCCGCGAATGCCTCTGCCACGGACACGCCGGGGAAAATGTGGCCTCCTGTTCCTCCTGCCGCGATGAGAAGCTTCATGGCCGCTCTTTGCCTCCCTTGAGCGCTGCCCCTACGAGGGGGCCGACGATGAAAAGTGCCTGAACGGGCTGGTAGAGAAGGACACCTTTCACCTTGAAACCGACGGACAAAAGAAGGTCGACGGACACGTACAGGAGCCCGAAAAAGGCGAGAACGCTCATCGGATCGGTTCTCTTCAGATATGAGATGAAGGTGATTATCATGAGGGCACAACCGGTGCCGAGGAGCGCGTAACGCTCGACAGTCATGAGAGGCACGCCGGGACCGAGGATCGAAACGCCTTTGACCAGGAGGAATGCCGTCGCTATCCCCGTGTAGCCGGCGATGAACGGCATAATGGCAACCTTGTTGATGATGAAGAGGAAGAGCAGGACCGCTATGGAAAGGGGAAAAATGAGTCCGGTGTGGCCGGTCAGGAACAGGTTGACCACGCACGCGGCGTAGAGGAGGGAAAGGCCGATTATCTCTTTATGGATCTTCTTGTTTTTCTCCTCCATGGTAATGAGGAAAAGGGCAATACCGTAAAAGCCGAAAAGCATGACTGCAGGAACGACGAACCGGGATGACCTGAGCCACCCGTAAAGGACAAGGACCGGGCAGAGCGCAAGGGAAGCGACGATCATGGGGTACTTCGCGGCAAGCACGTATTTGGCCGGGATTTTCGATATGCCGTAAGCGGACGCAACGGCCACACCGAGTATGAGCGTCTTTACCGGCGTCATGTCGCGGAAGAGGCAATAAAAGAAAAGGGACGACGTGAGAAGGATCAGTATTTTTCTCACAGCGCCTCCACGGCTCGTTTGAACACGTTTCCCCTGGTCTTGTAGTTCTCGAACATGTCGAAGCTGCTGCACATGGGCGAGAAGAGCACCGTATCTCCCTTTTGTGCGATGCGGAAAGCGCGCTCGACCGCATCCTCGAGGCTGCCTTCACTATAGGTCTTCATGAACGGACCAAGCTCGGCCTCGATCCTCAGCCGTGCCTCGCCGATGAGCACCATCGATTTTATCCTGTCGGCCAGGCCGGTAATAAAACCGTAGCTTCCGCCCTTGTCTTTCCCGCCCGCAATCAAAATGACGTTGCCTTTCATGCTTTCGAGCGCCCGTTTGGTGGCGTCCACGTTGGTTGCCTTGGAATCGTTGTAGAACTTGATACCCTTCAGCTCTCTCACAAATTCCACCCGGTGAGGCAACCCATTGAAATTCCTTATTGTTTCCTCGATGACGTCTCTGTCGATCCCGTAAAGGTGGCTCGCAAGAAGGACGGAGAGCAGGTTCTCGCTGTTGTGGATGCCGACGAGAGGCGAAAGATCGCGTTGGTATGAGAATTCCGTGCCGTTGAGGCGGACCTTGAGGGCATCGCCGTCAAGAAAAGCCCCTTCGTCCACTATTTCAGCGGTCGAGAAATAGTATTTCTTTGCGTTGATCCGGCCGGTACCGGTGATTGCCGAGTTGAGGAGGGCCTGATCCGACGCTGTCTGGTAACTGAAAATATTCATTTTCGCGGCGATATAGTCGGCGAACGCCGTATACCGGTCGAGATGGTCTTCGGTGATGTTGAGGAGAATTGACGTGTGCGGTTTGAACGTCTCTATGGTTTCGAGCTGAAAACTGCTGATCTCGGCGATCACGTAGTCTGCCTTCCGCCCGCTCATTACATGGTTGATCAAAGGCTCGCCGATGTTGCCGCCTACGAACACCCGGCCGAAGGCCTTTTCGAACACGAGCCCCATGAGGGTCGTTGTGGTGGTCTTCCCGTTCGTCCCCGTGATCGCGATGATCGGCTCCTCGATGAAGCGCGCGGCCAGCTCTATCTCGCCAATGACCCTCGCACCGTTCCGTCTTGCCTCTTCGAGGAGCGGAAGGCCGGTAACAATGCCGGGGCTTATGACGATCAAGTCGTGATCGAGGAAGTCGTGCGGATCGTGAAATCCGAATCTGCCGGTGAAGGGGACGCCGTTGAGCGCCTTCAGGCTTGCCGAGAGCTCGCCTTCCTGCTTCATATCGGTAACCGTTACCTTTTTCCCCATCCCGGCAAGGAATTTGACGACCGAGACCCCGCTTGTCCCGAGGCCGACGATCAGGACGCGATCGGGCAGGGCAAGGCTGCGTGCTGCGTGCTGCGTGTTGAATTGCTCACTCATGCTCGCGCTACCTCAACTTGAGGGTACTTACGGCAACAAGGCCCAGAATTACCGAGATGATCCAGAAACGAACCACGATCTTTTCCTCATTCCATCCCTTCAGCTCAAAATGGTGATGGATGGGTGCCATCCTGAAGACCCTCTTGCCTCTGCACTTGAATGAGAGCACCTGGATGATGACCGACATGGTCTCTATCACGAATATGCCGCCCACGATCACGAGAAGGAATTCCTGCTTGATCATGACGGCGATCGCCCCGAGGGTCGCGCCCAGGGAAAGGGAGCCCGTATCACCCATGAACAGCTCCGCAGGGTAGGCATTATACCAGAGGAACCCAATGCCTGCGCCAAGCATGGCGCCGCACAGGATCGGGAGCTCTCCGGCGCCTTTCACGTAGAAGATCTGAAGATACTGGGCGAATTTTATGTGTCCTACGAGATAGGCGAAGAGGAGGAACGTCGCGCACACCGTCAGCACAGGGCCGATGGCGAGACCGTCGAGACCGTCCGTGAGATTCACCCCGTTGGAACATCCCACAATGATGAACACGCACAGGGCCACGTAGAAGAAACCGAGGTCAGGAGTGGCATGCTTGAAGAAGGGTATGGAGAGCTGGGTCAGAAAAGTCCCCTTGGAGTAAATGAGGATGCTGACAACCAGGGCACAGGCGATTTCGAGGAGGAGCTTCGTCCTTCCGGGCACACCTTTACCGTTCTGCCCCTTCAGTTTCTTTATATCGTCCAGGTATCCGATGACCCCGAATGCCACCATGGTGGCCATGCCGAGCCATATGTACTGATTGGTCAGGTCGGCCCACAGTAACGTGGGGATAATGGTAGCCACGAGGATCACCGCGCCCCCCATGGTGGGAGTGCCTTTTTTGGCCTCGTGCCTGTCCGGCACGTCCTCCCGCTTGCCGTTCCTAATCTTCATGTCCTGGAACAGCTTGATGGCGCGGGGCGTCACGTAGAAGCTTATGATGAGTGCAGTCAGTATAGCGAGAACAGTCCTGAACGTGATGTAGCGGAAGACGTTGAAAACCGTAGCCTTTGTGTGCAAAAAGTATAGAAGATAATAAAGCATTAAATGAGACCCTCCACTATTTCGTCCATCCCAAACGCCCTGGATCCTTTCACCAGCACGATATCCTCTTCATGCAGCTTCCCTGAAAGAAAATCGATAAGCTGCTTTTTGTCCTGAAAATGACGAGCCCTCCCGTTGTCCATCTCTTCGGCTATGGCCTTTGCCTCTTCTCCGTACAGCAACACGAGTGACAGGTT
>MVRP01000131.1 GCA_002067405.1 Syntrophorhabdaceae bacterium PtaU1.Bin034
GTCGCAACCCGGTCGCCCCTCTTCTACGGCACCAGGCAATCTCTCCGGCCTCGCCATTCTGTACCTGCCTTCCGTTCAAAAAAAGTCTTATAGTTTTATAAGAATTTGATATTGAGTGATCAGGTTCCATATGCTATTATTTAGGTTTCTAAAAACATAGGTCAATACAATTAATCTTATAGTTTTATAAGAATGGTTCCTGCACGAATCTCGAAAGGGAATGGTGAATATGAACCTGAACCAGTTGAGGGCGTTTCATTCGGTCGTCAAAACCGGAACATTCTCCAGGGCAGCTGAAAACCTGTTTGTAACGGAGCCTGCCGTCTTTATCCAGGTGCGCTCCCTCGAACGCTGTCTCGGCTTCAAACTCCTCGATAAATCAGGCAAAGACCTGACGCTTACCGAAACCGGAAAGCTGCTTTACGAATACGCGGAGAAGATTTTCGTACTAGTCGATGAAGCCGATAAGGCCGTCAAAGAGATCCAGGAGGTCAAAAGCGGCCACCTTCGCGTCGCGGCTGCAAATACCCTCGCCCAGTATCTGATGCCGATGGTAATCTCTTCATTTCGCGACAACTACCCCAGAATTCACCTTCACGTCGATGAGGGGAGCTCCACGGAAGTAGTGAAAGGTATACTTGCCCATCGCTATGAAGTGGCCGTCGTCGCAAGAGTGCCGTACCCTGATAAGATAAACGTTCTTCCCCTGAGCCGGGACGAGGTGCTGCTGATAACATCTCCGCAGAGCAGCCTGTCCCTAGTGTCGAAATGCTCCCTTCGCGATCTGGACGGCCAACCCATGATCTGCAAGGATATACGTTCTGCAACCGGACAGGCCATATGGACCGAGCTCGAAAAAAGGAACGTCAAACCATCATCGATCATTGAGGCGGGCAACACCGAGTTTATCAAGGCCCTTGTGGGCGACAACAAGGGTGTCTCTTTCCTGGCAAAACTGTGTGTGATAGACGAGATCGACCGGGGGGAATTAGTAGCCGTTCCCATCGAGGAGGGTCCGTTCTATCTTCAGATCGATGCGATCCATCTCAAAGGCAAGGACCTTTCACCGGCGGCATCGAAATTCCTTCATTTCCTGCAGCAGGGCGACAACCCTCTCAATCTGGAACACCTGATCGGAGAGATGCAAAGCAAGGCCCGCTCTGCCCGGTCAAAACCCCATTGAGACTGCTTCCCGCGGCCAGGGCAAACCGACCCATAAAGGAAGCCTGTCAAGTGTAGTGACGACCTGCCCCATTGACTTGCCTGGCAGATGCATCAAAAAAATGTTTCAAAAACATTTCTTTCCTTGCGAAGGCGTAGCGTAGTTTTGTAGAATGGGTCATGCCAAGCAATGCATTTGCCGAAGTACTGATCTGTGTGAGCGGGTCCACACCCCAGATAGTGACAGAAACGATCTACGGCCTCGCCATGCAGAATCCGCCCGTTCAGGCCGACGAGATTTATATCATCACCACGTCCTTCGGAAAGCGGCAGATAGAGGAAACTTTGGTAAAAAAGGGAATACTGAACCGGCTTACCGGGGAGTACGGCCTGCACGGCCCCGCGATTAAACAATCTTCCTTCGTAATTATCAAAGATCATGAAGGCAATGAGATCGATGATATAAGAACCGAAGAAGAGAACAGCCTTACAGGCGATCTCATCGCCTCTCTCGTAAGAACCCTGGCTCAGGATTCCGGCACACGCCTCCATTGCTGTCTTGCAGGCGGCAGAAAGACCATGTCCTTCTACCTCGGCGCTGCCCTTCAGCTTTTTGGGCGGCCCTGGGACAAGCTCTACCACGTGCTCGTGACGCCGGAGTTCGAGTCACGCCCCGAGTTCTTCTATAAACCGAGGGAGAACAAGGTAATTGAATGGAAAATGCAGGATGGCTCGACAAAGAGGCTTAATACGGATGACTCGGAGGTAATTCTCACCGAGCTGCCTTTTATCCGGCTTTGGAACAAGTTGGAACTGCAGGGAAAGAGCTTCGGCGAACTGGTGGCCGAAGGCCAGGCGGAGCTGGATACGGCCATTGTTCAGCCCGACCTCGCGGTGAATCTCACGGAACGCACCGTCCGGATAGGCGCACACGTCATTGAGATGGTCCCGGTACAGCTCATGCTCTATCTGGCCTTCTTGCGTCAGAAAGCTGAAAGATGCACGCGGCCGGAACAGCCTTACTGCAACGACTGTACCGATTGCTTTGTCACTCTTGGAGAGATGGTAACGAATCAGGCCCTTGCACGTATGGGTACCGACTACGAAGCCATCTATGGCGGCAGCCCCGGCAAGGCCGGTGAGCTGCTGGAACATTGGAAAGGCAACGACGGCATAAGGGTGATCAGGCAAAACAGGAGCAAAATCAACGGGGCAATCAGAGAAGCATTGAGCAACACGCCCCTGGCATCGCGTTATATTATCGACTCCATCAAGAGGTATGGCGATACAAGATACGGGGTAAGGGCAGAAAAAGGGAAGATTGAGATAAGAATTCGTTGATTTAATGGTGGTTCAAAGTGGCCTGCTAATAAGATGGAAGGATTTCTGAGAGACTAAATGTAAGCGATAGGAAGGCAAAGAAAGAGGAGACGAAGATGGATAGTACAATTTGCAAAATAGCCTTGGCTGGTCTGCTTCACGATATCGGTAAATTTGCGGAGAGAGCCGGGGAAGGTTTCCATGCAAACCCCGAGTTCCTCGCCAACAACGCCGATCTCTACCAACCATATAACAGACAGCAAAACCGGTACACCCATAAGCATGCAGTATATACAGCAGCCTTCATTGACCACGTCGAGAAATTGTTGCCAGCCGAATTCAACAAAGGTCAATGGGGACTTGGAGACTCTTTTTCCAATCTTGCCGCAGGCCACCATAAGCCTTCCACGCCTCCCCAGTGGATCATCGCTATGGCCGACAGAATAAGCAGCGGTTTTGACCGAAACAAGTTCGAAGACTACACTCATGAGATCAACGTCAGAGATTACAGGAAGTCGAGGCTCATTCCGGTCATAGAAGGCATGTCTCTGGAAGGTGAATGGAAAGACGGTAGTATCACCTCGTACAAATACAGGTATCCTTTGAAGGAGCTGTCACCGTCGTCGATCTTCCCTGTCAAATATTCGGAAAAGGACCCCGGGAATAGCGATAATGCTGAACGTGAGTATAGCTCGTTATTCTTCGATTTCGTGGCTCATCTTGAAAAATTGATCCATAAAGACAATGTGGCCCTTTGGTTGGAGCACTTTGACAGCCTTTTTATGTCCTACGCTTCTCATATTCCCGCTGCAACTGTCGGAATGGTGATCCCCGATATTTCCCTTTACGATCATTCAAAAATGACCGCCGCTTTTGCTTGTGCCCTATATCGGTATCACACCGAAACTGCAACATTCGATATAAACAGCGTCCAAAAACAGGCTGCACGGAAGTTCCTTCTCGTCTCAGGCAATTTCTATGGTATCCAGAACTTCATTTTTTCCCATGGCGGCAGCACCGGGAAGGCATCTGCAAAGCTTTTGCGCGGCCGTTCTTTCTATGTAGCTCTTCTGTCGGAGCTGGCAGCACACATTGTATGCGAGCAATTGGGTTTGTCGCCTCTTTCTGTCGTGCTCAATGCAGCAGGGAGATTCACAATAATTGCAGCAAACACGCCGTCGTCACTAAGAGGCCTCAACGATGCGGACAGGATAATCAACGACTGGCTTGTGGAACGGTTCTATGGTGAGGTGAGTATAGGCCTGTCTACCGTGCAAGCGGCCCCTGCCGATTTCGTTCATGACAGATTCCCCGCCCTCTGGACCGAACTTCAAAATGCTACTGATGCGCGCAAATACTCGAAACTTGACCTTGACCGCTACGGTGGTGTCTTTACGGGATATCTTGATGATTTTGACAACAGCCTCAATGTGCCTCTGTGTCCCTTCTGCGGTAAAAGGCCCTCTTCTGCACGAGCCATGATCGGGGATGAAAACGCCTGCGCTATATGCAGAGACCACGTCTACATTGGCGAATATCTGGTCAAAGAGGACAGGGTGGCAATTACCGGCGTTGACGCCGATTTGAAGGGAAAATCCCTTATGGCCCCTTTATTTTCGAGGTATCAACTATCCTTTGATGTCACAGGTTCGCTCTCAACCTTCTCAAGGGCAGGAAGCCTTATTAAATACTGGGATATAGGGTTGCAGGAGGAAAAGAGAACGTCAAGGGAGATAACAAGGAAATTTATCAACGGCTATGTGCCAAAGTTTTCGGAGCAGGACAACAACGCTGAAATGCTCGATAGATTACTCTCCGGCCGGAAGGCGGAAGCAACAAAGTCAGAACTTCTCGACATGATAAAGGAAGGTGCGCCCAAGTCATTCCTTCAAATCGCAAAAATGTCTTTAGACACCGTCACCGACGGAAGCAAGATTACCTTTCGCGGCATAGAAGCTATCGGCATTCTCAAGGCCGATATCGACAATCTGGGCCTTCTGTTCGCCGCAGGCATCAAGAAGGAGATGCGAACTCTCTCCCGGTTTGCGACGTTAAGCAGGCAGTTGAACAACTATTTCGCTCTCTATCTGCCTTCTTTACTCCAATCCAAACCGGAATTCAAAGATATCTATACAGTCTTCGCCGGGGGCGACGACCTTTTTCTGATTGGGCCCTGGAACCGAATCATCGATCTTGCAGGATTCATTGCATCATCCTTTTCCGACTATGTCTGCAACCACACTTCCGTTACCATTTCTGCGGGAATAACCGTGGCTAAACCGGGGGCACCGGTGAGGACAATAGCATCAATGGCAGAGGAGGCATTAGAGGAGTCCAAAAGGCAACCGGCAAAAGGTTCCTTGACCCTCTTCGGCGAGCCGGTCACCTGGGCGTCTTTCGGGCAGATGCAAAAGATTACACAGATCCTTCGTAAATGGTTGAATAGCGGCACCATCAACGACGCCGCACTTTACCGGCTCAACGAGGTAACTGCTATGGCAGC
This sequence comes from Syntrophorhabdaceae bacterium PtaU1.Bin034, assembly GCA_002067405.1. The sequence continues at coordinate 4,985 of MVRP01000131.1, forward strand.
CCAGGAGAAAAAAATCCTCACCCCGGATGCTCATATCAGTATTGAAAAAATGGATTGCCTCAAATGGCGATCGACTTTGAAGTATGTCATCGCAAGGAACGTGGGGAACAAATTGAAATCCACAGAAAAGGAAAAGAAACGCCATATGATCGAGGAGGTTTTGAAGACCGTTGAATGGATTGACACCTACGGCGGGGCTTTCAAGATCCCACTGTGGCAGGTAATATACGACCGGAGATAGGAGGAATGCATGGATATCACTTTCTGGAAGGACGAGGCAAAAAAGCAGATTCAGCCGGAACTCTTTTCGACCTTTGCCGAAAAACTGGCACAGACCATTCACAGCGAGGGGGAAAGAGGCAAGAACAAAAGAACGCAGCTACGAAAGTTCTATGATGAAGTGGTGAGATTTGACGGAATGCTGAAGGGGCTAAAACAGGAGGAAGTAAACGATGAGTTTCAGAGGATTCTTCCCTATCTGAAGATGCTCAACGCGAAAGCTGCGTACGCCATGGGACGGGGCCTTATTTCAAGCGGCTTCAGGGACTTCATTGCGAGCTCTCTGTCAAGAATAAACAACCGCGATGATTTCCAGGTCTTCGCCGGTCTTTTCGAAGCATTCATGGGGTTCTATCGTTTATATGACGACGATAAAATTGAGGGAGGAAGAGCATGAAACTGACGTCAATCAAGAAACTCGAAGGAACAATTGCCCTCAAGAGCGGGCTCCACATAGGCGCCGGTGATATGGATATGCATATTGGGGGAACCGACAGCACTGTCATCAAACACCCCCACACCTTGGAACCATACATACCGGGCTCATCCCTGAAAGGAAAAGTCCGTTCTCTTCTTGAAATGGCAAGCGGTTTGGTGGCCGCTCCGGGAAACAATGGTGGCCTTGTAACCGTAGAAACATGGAAGAAAGCCGATAACCCTGAATTTAAGGCAAGGGCAGAGGCCATTCTGAAGATATTTGGTTCCAGCGGTGGAGAAGACACGGATATTACCGGCTTCGGACCAACGCGGGTCTCATTTAGTGACTGCTATCTTGACAAGGACTGGCAGGCTGTGGCCAAAACCAACCGGTATGCCTTCACTGAAGTCAAGTCGGAGAACAAGATCAATCGCATAAGCGGCACTGCGGACCATCCGAGATTCATCGAGCGGGTACCGGAAGGAACCAGATTCGGTTTTCTCATCACTTTCAAGGTACTTCAGAACGGAGACGAACGTCTGTTCGATGAATACCTCCTTAAAGGACTGAAAATGCTGGAGCTTGATGCCGTCGGTGGAAGTGGAAGCAGGGGCTACGGAAGAATAAAATTCGTGGACCGGTTCCTTCTTGATGGAAAGGATATACTGCCGGAATTCGACGCCATGGATCCTTTTGTCGATAACGACAAACCGTAGATCCAAAAAAAGGAGCACCGGAGATGAAAGTGTTCACGGTTATTATTAAACCGACATCGGGTGTGGGTACACCGCTGAAGGGAGATACGCTCTTCGGTCACATCTGCTGGCAGGCAGCATACGACGAATCCCTTTTCGGTAGTGGCATTAGTGCGCTGCTGGCCGATTATGCGGACGATCCGTTCCTTGTCATGTCGTCAGCCTTCCCTGTTCTGCGCCATGACCGCCGAACAGCCTATGCGTTCAAAAAGCCTGATCTGCCTCTCAGACAATCCCTTACGGCAGAGACCGATGAAAAAAAGGTCATAGAGGAAAGAAAGAAGGCGAAGAAGAAACGGTGGCTGCTCCTCAAAAGCGAAGAAAGACTCAACACCCTCACCGGGAGAATCTATGTTGACGACGAAGAGCTTGTTGATATTGTGGTGAAAGAGACTGCCCAGACCTGCGAATACGAATCTCGCAGGATTTCTGCGGATCGTCTGCAACCCAGAAACACCATCAACCGATTTACCGGGACAACAGGAGAGGGACAATTCGCCCCATTCAGCGTGGGCCAAACCATCTATCACCCCTGCGTGGTTCTCGCACTCTTTTTCGGTGTTTCAGACAGGATTAATGCGGAATCGGTGGTTGAGGCTTTGCGGCATATAGGGCAAACAGGGTTTGGTAAAGACGCATCGGTGGGCTGGGGAAGGTTTGATGTTCTTACAAAAGCAGAAGAATTCAGTCTGGCCGACCTCGGTCATCCGTCACCCGATGGCTGCTATACCCTTGCTCCTTGTGTTCCGGAAAAAGGTTTCTTTCGAAAAACCTACTATACCCCTTTTGTTCGTTATGGGAGACATGGCGACATCATGGCAAAATCGAGCAACCCCTTCAAAGACCCTGTATTGATGGCCGACGAAGGGGCTGTGTTTGTCCCGGACACCCGGCAAGTTTTTGATAAACCCTATATCGGGAGGGCCCTTACGGGACTTTCAAAAGTTAACCCGTCAGCGGTCGCACAGGGGTACGCCCTTTATATACCTGTCAGAGTGGAGGATTAACGTGCAAAAGCCCTACAGGATACGACTACATATTTTATCCCCTGTCCATATCGGATGCGACGATGCTTATGAACCCACCGGGTTTGTCATTAATACAGGCAAGAAACAGTTGATTCAGTTCGACCCGTGGGACTTCCTGACCAGTCTTAGTTCCGAAAATAGAGATATATTTACAAGGATTTGTTCTGGAGATCAACTTTTCCCGATCTTAAAATTTATCAAACAACGGTTCAAGCCAGATATTAAGGGCCGTGAAATAGATATCTCCCATGGACTTGCCACGCACTATGAGAAGGCCATGGCAGGAAACACGCAGGTGTCCAACAGGGAAGTCATCAATCAATTCACCATCAACAGAACGGTTTACAACGAAGTCTCTCAGCTTCCCTATATTTCCGGCTCATCACTCAAGGGAGCCATGCGAACAGCTTATCTGAACATGCGTGCAAGGATGAATAAACCGGATGTAGAAAAATCCCCCAAAAAGGCCAAGCTCCTTGAAGATAGACTGGCACAGGGGAGTTTTGATACTGATCCTTTCAGGATGGTGAAGATCTCCGATCTTGCACCTGTAGCCGACTCGATAAAGACAAAGGTCATGTATGCAGTGAATGCGAGAAAAGACGGCTCTGGAGCAAGAGGACCTTTTCAGATTCTCGAAACGATCACGCAAGGGACATTTGACGGCATCCTCAACATAACCATACCCGAAAAGGTTTCCGGGATCAAAACCCCTATTACACTCGACACTTTATTGAGGGCCGTAAAAGATTTTTATCTGAAAGAACTGGAGCGGGAAAGAATAATCCTAAAGGATTCCGGCTTCCAAGGAATCAATGTCTATCCACCTACTCGTAATAGTCTTTTTCCATTGCGTCTCGGGCGCCATTCAGGCGCAGAAGCTGTTACGGTAGAAGGTTATAGATGCATAAAAATAATGCAGGGAAAAGGCAAACCATCCCGGTATATGGATCAACCAACCACAGTTTGGCTTGCTTCCGAGACAGCATGGCTTCAAAAATCCAATAGTCTCTCACCCTTTGGGTGGGCAGCCATACAAGTCGAACCGTTAGATGCATCTCAATCATTCTGGCCTCATATCAAATTACAGGAAAAGGTCGTTCCTTCATCTCTTGTGTCATCAAATAAAATCGATCTTCCTCCGGCTCCGATCAAGCCCCCTGACCTCATGCCCTGGCCAGGAGCAACCGTCAGATGGAACCCGGGAAACAAGAAGCTCCTCGCAAGCTGGCAAGATAACAAGGCCGAGGTAACAATTGGTGACGATCGATCCGTGGTTGCCGAAGGGCTCCACAAAAAATTGTTCATAAAGAAAGAGCCGGTGAAGGCGAACGTCACCGTCCAACCCGTCGGCAACGGCTTCGCCATCGTCATGGTAGATTTCCCGCAGCCATATGGAGAAAAGTAAGTGGGGTCATCATTACCCCTTACCATTGTCCCTCTCGTTACTTTGGTATATACTTATGATATATACCATTCAGGAGGTTTGAGATGGCACAAACCGCGAAGATATTCAAGAACGGACGGAGCCAAGCGATACGCCTGCCGGCGGAGTTTCGTTTTCCGGGCACCGAGGTCTTTATAGAAAAAGAGGGAGACAAGGTGATTCTGTGGCCGAAGCCTGTGGGATGGGATGACTTCTTTGCGAGACCATCGCAGGTCCCTGCTGATTTCCTGGAAGAGAGGCAGGATCTGCCGCCGGAAGAGAAGGACCTCTTCTAATGATCTACATGCTCGATACCAACATATGCAGCTACATACTCAAAAACCACCCTTCCACGGTCAAAGCCCGCTTTGACGAGGTCGGCGCCGACGCCCTGGCTATTTCTACGGTTGTGCTGGCAGAGCTCTACTATGGCGCTGCGCGACATCAGAAGTCAGCTGTCATAAGAAGGGAAATTGACGACTTCGCGTCGAGACTGGCGGTGATCCCCTGGGATGAGCAGGCTGCGGACCATTACGGCATAATCCGCGCTGCTCTGGAGAAACAGGGAACACCAGTTGGAGCAATGGATATGATGATCGCAGCCCATGCCAGAAGTCTCATGGCGACTCTTGTCAGCAACAATGTCAGGCACTTCGAATTCGTCCCGGAGTTGCTCCTTGTCAATTGGGTATAGTGGGGAAACAAGGTATTTAATAAGTGCACCTGGCTTGAAAGCGTTGCCGAAATAAATCACTGACTAATCACCACGAAACCCGTAGCATTGCGGAGGTTTCTGGCGTTGACTTGGTGCTGGAGAATAATTATGGACAAATTTCCTGATCATCTCATGGTATGCAGTGCCACCGGAAATCAAACGGTGAATTTGATTCCTGCCCTTCAGTTTGACGTAAAAGAATGTATCGTGGTTTCCACCAAATGGGCCGAAGCCAATGGGTTGACAAGCCGACTGAGTGAAGTTCTTAAAGAAAAGTCGATAATGGCCACGGCTCTGCCGATCCAAGAGGATATAGAAAAAAATCTGACCGCTCTCGTTGGCATTCTTTGCGATGTAGTCAAGGACAAGCCCCACGTTATCTGGAACCTATCGGGGGGACAGAAGATCCCAAGCCTTGCGCAATACGAAGCATATAAGCAACGGAGAGGATCAGGACTCCACAATGATTTGATGGTATATGCAGAAGCGAATCCTCCGGAACTTTGGTACTGGCGGGAGGGCGAACCCGCAAAAAACCTGTTTACTAATATCCCACTCGGCCTTGAGACCATACTCTATCTGTACGGGTCTGAAAAGGTCGAAGGTGAATGCATTTACCCCAAAGCGGACAGTGAAGTAGCAAGCCGCCTCGACATCGGCAGCAGGGCCTATCGGCATTTTCTCTCAAGTGACTTGTTCAGGGAGGCATTCTTTCGCTACATGGTTCCCGATGAGGGCCTTGTAAAAAATGAAAAAGAAATTAAGGACCTTGTAAAAAAGGCACTGAGGAATGTTAAGCCGAAGCTTCAAGAGATCAGGTGTACCAAAGCCGGCTATGAAGATATTGAAAAAAATATCGCCCTCCTTTTTAATAAGATTGGTGCTGTTCGGACCATTGAAGATATTAAAGGTCCCCTCGACAGACTCAAGATTATCAAGAGACCTGATCAGTTGTTCGACGACTATTGGAACGGAATTAAGAACCTCACGGCCGATGAGGTGTTGAAACGGATGGAAAAGCAGGATACCGCCCTTGTGACGCAGACCTACACACCTCGACAGAAGGCAGACCTAATCAACGCAATCAGGGATATCGGCGGTGATTTGTCGTTGGAGGATGGCGACCACCTTTGGCGATCAAAGGTGATACGCTTTTCCGCCTTTGCTACGAACGGGATCCTTTTCGAATGGATGGTCGCATCCAGAATAATCACGCTGCTCGAAGACAATGAAAGTCTGAGAGAAAAGGTATCGGAAGTATGGATCAATGTAAAGACAAAAAAGCTTGACGATCCCAAGGCAAAAAACGATGCCGAATTGGATCTTGTCATCGTTACACGATTTGGAACACTTGTAATTCTTGAAATGAAGACTCATCACATATCCGGGGATACGACGAAGAGCAAGGAAGCGACAGCCATGAAGAAAAGCGGAACCTACGGCAAGGCCTTGATTGTCGGTCCCTTACTTGCCATAGAAAAGGAAGGCAATCAGAAGAGGTCGTACCCGTCCTACATCGATTCAAAAACAGCGGAGCAGAAATCAACAGCAGAGCAGCATGGCCTCGATTATGTGTATCTGGATGGAATGGAGAAAATGCTGTTCAGGGAACTCAAGGTAAAGCGATAAGAGCACAAAACCAGTGAAAGAAATTGATATAGAACAGATTTACCGTGTAGATGGACCAACCGCCAAGCTCTCCCACCTTCCCGACTATATCACCAAAGCCCTCGCCCTTGCCGGTGAAGGGAATGACGTAGTCCTCACCGGCAAGGGACCCGTATGGTTGTATCTGAAGGTCGCCCATGCCCTCCACGGTAAAGCCCGGAAGCTCGTCTACCGTTCACCCGTCACAGG
>MVRP01000132.1 GCA_002067405.1 Syntrophorhabdaceae bacterium PtaU1.Bin034
GTCACGTCCCGCGCCGCTGCGAAAACACCAAGGACATTGCCTTCCGCGTCGCGGTAGACCGAGGCATTATAAAGGACATCGGTGAGCCGCCCGTTCCTGTGCCTGATCGTAAGGGGATAGTCGGTCACGAACCCTTTCTTGAAGACCTGGAGGTATCCTTCCCTCGCTTTCTCGGGTTCGGTAAAGTAGTTGGAGAAATCGGTCCCTACAAGGCCTTCACGGCTAACCCCGGTTACCTTGACGGTCGCCTCGTTCACGTCCGTGATCTTGCCGTCGGGACTTATGGTGACGAGGGGGTCAAGGCTCGCTTCGATGAGGCTGCGGGCGTACTGGGATGCGTAGCGAAGCTTTTCCTCGGCTTCTTTCTTCTCGGTAATGTCAGTGCTCATGAGGAGGTACCCTATGGCCCGACCGGATGCATCGTTACGCCGCGTTACTACAACGCTGGCCGCAAAACGGGAGCCGTCCTTGCGCACGCGCTGAAACTCTCCTTCGGCAAGCCCTTTTTCGTAAGCCGTTTGCATCAACCTGTCGACAGCCCCTGTCACAATGTCTTCGGGCACATGGAGTATTGTCGAGTCCTTTCCCAGTATTTCTTCCTCCGTGTAGCCATAGTTCAGCCGCGCCCCCTCATTCCAGGAAAGGATCTTTCGGTTCAGGTCCTTCCCGATAATGGAATACTTCGTAGAACTCTGAAGAATGTTGTCCAAAAAGTTTTTCGTCTCCTGGAACTCGGCCATCACACGCCTGGATTCCGTCACGTCCCGCGCCGCTGCGAAAACACCAAGGACATTGCCTTCCGCGTCGCGGTAGACCGAGGCATTATAAAGGACATCGGTGAGCCGCCCGTTCCTGTGCCTGATCGTAAGGGGATAGTCGGTCACGAACCCTTTCTTGAAGACCTGGAGGTATCCTTCCCTCGCTTTCTCGGGTTCGGTAAAGTAGTTGGAGAAATCGGTCCCTACAAGGCCTTCACGGCTAACCCCGGTTACCTTGACGGTCGCCTCGTTCACGTCCGTGATCTTGCCGTCGGGACTTATGGTGACGAGGGGGTCAAGGCTCGCTTCGATGAGGCTGCGGGCGTACTGGGCTCTTTCCAGTTCTGTTGTCACGACTTCCCTCACGGATCGTGAATCAGGTTCCCGGAACTTATCGTGCTCCGGCGTCTTCATGGTTGCCTCCCGGCTTAAAATAGAATAAAGCCCTCTGCCAAAACCCTATGGCCCCGTTTCCCGCGCTGCCTGTCCATAATCCCCCAAATGGCCGTCCACTTCTGTTCCCGGTCCCATTTCCGAAAAACGGTGCGTCGTCTTTAGGAGTAGCAAAGGTAAACACCAGGCAGGGACAGGGGATGAACAAAGCCGTTCAGGAAAAAGCAGGTGGTCGGTAGCGGTCTTTGGCGCGAAAAGGATAACTTCGTAAGGGTTTTTGAGTCCGGGTTCGGGTCGACCAGATCTATCTTTTGGTGTGACCGGATCGCTTGGTCATTCGCCAAACACTTATGTGCCATTCCTGATCACCTATTGAACCTTCGAGTTAAATCGGGGCGATTATACCACAGAGGAATGCACAAAGTCTAATGCCGTCGCGCCTTGGCGTATTAGACATACTCGGATGTCCAAAGTATAGGAGACTTCCCCGTAGTTTGCTATAGGAAGGTCTCAAGTTAGAACAAGCTCCGAAATTTTTTGGAATCTATGAGTCTGTTTTGGCTGACGTACTGCTGAATCAACCGGGACTCAACATTCTTCATGTGTTCACTGTTCGCAGCTTTGGCACGTTCGGGTTGACCGGTCTCGAGAAAGCTCAAAATTTCGCGGTGGGCCCTCAGTACATCAAGCGTAATTGCGTTGTCAGGTTTTATCTTGAACAGTATGTACGAAAGTAACTCAAGAATGGCGGAAAGCGCGTCGATAAGGATAGCATTCTTCGTGATGCGCACGAGCGAAGCATGGAAGTTGTAATTCTCATTAATGACATCTTTTTCCTTTTTTTCCGCGTATAACTGCTCTGCTTTATCAATCGATTTCCTAAGCTTGTCGATGTCCTTCTTCGTTATTTTCTCCCCGACAATATCAATCACCATGGATTCCAGCCAGAAACGTGCCTCGGTAACCTGAGTAAGGGTAATTTTGCCCAATCTCAAATTATCGGAAAAGTAATCAATTAATCTTTGGTTACTACCCGCGTCCTGGACGAAACAACCCCCTTGCTTCCCCTTCTTGATAATCACAAGTCCTGACAACTCCAGAATTCGCAGAGCTTCTCGCACTGCTGTCCTGCTCACCCCGAATATGCCGGCCAGCTCATTTTCGGAAGGCAGCTTATCACCAGTTTTGAGCGTACCAGAAAGCATAGCGTCTTTTATTTGGTCGACAATTCTTTCAAACAATCGTCTATCCTTCACCTTATCGAACATTTAATCTCCTCGGTTACCGCAGGCGTTTGTTGTCGTATTATATCACAACAATAATGGCATTCTGCACGGTTTAACAAAAGGCGAATTGACTCATAAAAATGTAACCTAAGTTAAATCCGAAAGGGATCGTTGACTCATAATTAGTGTTACCCATTACGCTGGCCGAAAAGGAGGCCTACTATGAGCCCACAATCAAAACAGAAACCTGAGGTCTCACTATACCTCTGGGTTCATCAAAGACGCGCTCAGGAAACAGTTTGAAGGGATCAATCCATTCATTCTGAGACGGGCAATAGAAACAAAACTGAAGAAAATCTTTCACCTTTGCTATAATAGCTCCGCTGAGCCTCTTCGGTAAGATTTAATTATAACTCAACGGTACGGCTTGATGTCACTGTTTACGCTTCTACCGCCTAACGAACGGAGAAAATCAATCTCGCGCCTCGCAGAAGCCTTACCCTCTGTTCAGTATTCAATTCCTTTTCGGTCAATGATCCCGTTTCGATAGGGGTGTTTCACCTCCACCATCTCGGTTACAAGATCGGCAAGTTGTACAATCAAGGGATGAGCATCCCTCCCGGTCAAAATTACATGGATTTTCTCGGGTCGTTCTTTGAGAGCGGCTACCACTTCATCCACAGGGATAAGGCCGTAAGCGATGGCGTTATTTATCTCATCGAGTATTACCATGTCGTAGCCGCCCGAAGAGAGCGACTCTTTGCTAATCTTCCAGGCTTCCATTCTCCTAAGTATATGAGAGATTTCGAGATGGTAGCGATCCCGAGCCAGAGGGGATTACACCCGGGTTTCTTAACGGCCGAATAATACACGTGCAGAAAACCCTTCTTTTTGAATTGGTTTTCATATTCTCTCTGACATCAAATCAACAAGTTCCCGTATGTCGTCCATGTCGTCCAGCCGATCAACGGTCCCTATAATTTTCTCCGCTACCGCCTGAGCAAGAGGTCTTGCGGTGAACCGCGTACAATCCCGGAATCGCTGCAGATGCTCCTCTTTTGTGAGAGGGTTGCCCGGAAAGCCAGGCGCTATTTCCATTTTCCTGGAGTATTTCTTTCCGTCCTTTGTCACAACCCTCATGTCCAACGCAGTATGTCCGCGCGACTCAAGGGCTTCATCCGGAATGACCTGAATTTTTTCCACAACGGTGAGGACAGCCGAGTCCCTTATAGCAGCTTCCTCAAAATGGAATAAGCTGGCCGCTTTCCTCACCAGCGCATTCGCGACACAATATCGGATGCTGAACTGGGCATTGACCTTAGGATTGGCGCCGATATGAAAAGGATGGCCGACAAGCTTAAAAACATACGGCGGAACGCTAATATCGACACGCTCGATATCGCCGGCCTGAAAACTTTTTTCCCGCATCAGGTCCAGGATAACATGGGTGCTTCCCTGAGTCGCCCCGCAGCTCGGGTATTTTTTAAACACCAGGCTCCCCAGATCATATGTGGTACCCAGCCCTGAAAGCACCTTATCAGCAGATACACGATCCCTCCCGAAAAGATGGAAGTAGCCGTACACCCCTTCAAGAAAACTCACGGGTCCGGTAATGCCGTGTTTTGCGAGGCGTGCGCACGTTACCCCTGTCTCGGCAACCCACCCTTCGATGACCCTTACCGCGAGAGCCCCATCAACGTTACTTTGAAAACTGCCTCCGCATCTATTGAAAGCAAGGGCAAGGGCGTTCCAGGTTTCCGTCTCCGAAAGGCCGAGCATCTTCGAGGCGGCTGCAGTTGAAGCAAATACGACACATACACCCGTCGGGTCAAACCCGTCGTATTCGGATTCGCCGAGATTCAACCTGACTGCCAGATCAGTCCCTACCGCCACCGCGGTGAGGAAGTCCTTGCCGCTACCCCCTCCGGCCAGCTCAGCCGCAGCCAATGCAGCCGGTATCGCTGCCGATCCCACGTGGGCGCCGGGGATAAGGGCATCGCAGAAGTCTAGGGCTCTCGCCATCACGCCGTTCACAAAGGCTGCTTGCTGTGCGGGGACCTTGCCCCCATGGATCAGGATCGACGCCTCCGGCTTGCCTCCAATATCCCTGGCCGCTTTCACGACCGCTTCGCATCCTTCTTCTAAAGCCCCCGCGATTGTTGTGCCAAGGACGGCAAGGACCTGATTCTTGATTACTTCCAGAGCCGATGGCGGCACATCCTTGAAGCTCGCGTGACAAACATGCTCCGCAACGATTCGTTCAATACCCATCGTGTACACCCCATATCCTTTTAAATCGAGACAAGCGGCACCTGCAATTCTTGCCGGGTAACACCTCTTGGTTTCTTCATGCTGTGTTTTGTTTATGAAGACCTCTCTGAGGGACATAATCGTATTCGCGAGATAGAGGGCCTCATGGCCCTCTATCAGTGCACACGTCACCAACCTCCGGCAGAGGAGCCGGGGGCTTACCTGAATGAGTTACTTCTGATTCGCCTTCAAATAATCCAGGCAGAAGCTGAGCGCTTCATCGCCCGGCAACCCTTTCGCTTTGCATTCGTTTACATATTGGTCGAGAATCGGACGGATCGGGGCTGTCCACCGTGCGCTCTCTTCCAGAGAGAGCTTGATATACTTCATGCCCCGCTTCAGGGCCAATTCCTTCCCTTCTTTATCGATATCGTTCCAGATTTTCCCCTGCTTTTCTATCCATTCCTGGTTGATCTTCTCGATGATAGACTGGATATCCTTCGGCAGCGAGTTCCACTTCGCCTTGTTCATGACGACAAAAAATGCGCTCGAGTAGCCGATCGGATACGTCTCCGTGGTAAATGACGTTACTTCTCCCAGCTTGAAACCTTGAAGCGCTTCATCAGGGCAAAGGATGCCGTCGACAACACCCTTCGACAGCGCATCGTAGGATTCGGTCATGGGCATTCCCACCGGGGCTCCGCCAAGCGCCTGGACCACCTTGGCGCTCAGGCCTGTCGACCTGATCTTCAGGCCTTTGAAATCTTCCAGCCTGTTGACGGGCTTTTTCGTATGGAGTATGCCGGGGCCATGAGCGTGGAGGTACATCACCTTTGTGTCGTCGTATTCCTTCGGGTTGAATTTCTTGTAAAATTCGTTGATCAAACGCGTGGCGACAAGGCCGCTTGTATAACCGAGAGGCAGATCGATCACTTCGGTGAGCGGGAATTTTCCTCGTGTATACGCCTGGACGCTCGTCCCGATGTCGGCAATACCTTTTACCACGCTGTCATAAGTCTGAACAGCTGGCGTCAATACAGCCCCGGGAAAGTAGTTGATCTTCACCCTCCCGTTGGTTCGTTTCTCCACTTCTCTGCACCATTGCTCGGTAATAATGCTGTTTGCGTGCGGTGCCGGGAAGAAGTTTGTGTACCTGAGAGTAAACACCTTTTCTGGCACTGCATGTGAAGGTACGACAAGCACGCCCAGCACACATAGCAGAACCACTCCGACTGCCATCCCACTCCTTCTTTTCATACATACCCCCTTATCTGATGGCGATTCTCGCGCAACCGTATATCGCGCGTTAAGGCTGGAGAGACGTCTGTGCCAAATACTTCTTGGCGATTCTCAGGGCATGGACGGGAAAGTCTTCGGCCAATAGACCGATGCCATAGAGCATATATTCACGGTCGATATATGTCTGCGGGTTTTTCGGTTTCAGGCTCCACGGAGCTTCTGCATCGAATAAGGCCGACTTGAGGATTCTTTCCGGATGGAGGCCGTATTTGAATATCCCTCCCGTTCCTATGAGATTTTTCGTGGGAACGAGGTTCTTTCCGTGCTGCACCATTACTTCTCCCACCACCGTGAACTCCTGCCTGAGCGTGCCTGCATGACGCTGGACGGCAATGGACGCGGCAGATTCCGCGAGCACTGTGTCGACATTGAACTCGATATCAGTTGTGGGGACGTGTCCCACATTACGGGACAGATAGGCGATATATTGGGCAGCGTCGTATTCTTGACCGTCTATCGAGGGGGCTGCAGCCCTCAGCCTGGCAAAAAATACGTCGCCGCCGATAAAATCGTAAATCGTCGGGGCGTTGTACCTGATCCCGAGGTCGCCTTCCACCGTCCTCTTTACCCGTAGTTCGGGCAGGCCCCTTACTACCGTTTGCGATGTTGCGGGAGAAGAATCGCCAACGGAATGGATATTCGTTGTTGCGCCGCCCACTTCCACAATAACGAGGCTGCCTATTCCCGGCTCATTGTGCATGCCGTCGGCAAGCAATGCCGCGGCCTGGAGCGTTGCCTTGGGTGTCGGGACAATGGGCGAGCCGATGAATTCCTGGGCCTTCTGCAACCCTTTTGCTTTCGTGATATGGGCGATGAATATCTCCCGAATCAGGGCCTGCGCCGGCTCCACCTCAAGGGCGTCGATACTCGGCAGGACATTTTTTGTGACGCACACGCGCTTGCCCGCTTCCTCCATGATGCTCCTGACTTTGTCATTGACAACGCGATTGCCCGCAACCAGGACCGGGCAGTTGATGGTTGACCGGGCGAGCATTCCGGCATTACGGACGATAACGTTTTTATCACCGCCGTCCGTCCCCCCGCACAGGAGAATAATGTCGCACTTCGCCGCTTCTATTTCGGCGACTATCGCTTCATCGATCTCGAACCCGTAGCCGCAGACAACCTTCGCTCCTGCACCGAGACAGGCCCTGCGGGCAGCTTCCACCGTCAGTTGCGGAACGAGTCCTATGGCGGCCATCTTCAGGCCGCCGGCTGCACTACTGCTCGCGTATTTGCCTTCTATGTGTCCTTCGTCGATGCGGCACGTGGCCAGGAGCTCCGAAAGCGCTTTATTCAGTCCGATGGTGATGTCGGTGTCAACTGTCGTAAGTGCCTGGGCTCTTCCAAGAATGACTTCCCTTGCGATATCAACAGCCATTATCTTCGTATAGGTGCTTCCGAAATCTATGAGGAGATATATGCCCGTCATCGTTCCTCTCTCCCGGGGGTTAGGTTTCTCTCCGGCCAACGACCGCTAGTCGAGGCCCAGGTCCTCCTTAAGTGCCCGGACCGCCTCGTCCGCAGTACAGGTGTTCGGGAAAGCCCGGTTGAAGCCGATGGCCCTGAAACGACGCTCTATTTCGGGCCAGTTCTTTTCAAGCTCGAGCGGTGCCGCCACCGTGCCGCCTACATAGAGGATGATATCTTTCAGGCCTGCTTCGATACATTTGTCCCTCAGACCTTCGCAGTCCAGAAGGCCCATGCCGTACATGGAAGAGACAAGGATGGCATCGGCATCAATTTCAATCGCGGCATTGATAAATTCCTGTTGAGGGACAACCGCACCGAGAAAGGCGACCGTAAAGCCCGCTTCTTTGAATGCCTTATGAAGAACCCATGCGCCGATCATATGGCAGTCGGAACCGATGGTGCCGATGACTATGCTTTTATTGACCTGTCGTGTCTCCACTGTTTTCTCCCCCTGTCCGGTTGAACTTCTCTCCATTTCAGCTTCGTACGGCTTGCTTTCTTTTTATTTTCGAAGCGAACTGCAGGTCCTGTACTACCATGTCAAAGCTCAGTTCCCGGCCTTCTTGTTTTTGTCTCTGGGCCAGCTTTTCTCTGTGGTATTCCTTCACTTCTTCCGGCAAGGGGATGTTGCCTGCGTTGAAGTATCGCACTGCGTTTTCCGCATCACGCATAACCATGACATTGCCCTTGTTGTATTTCCAGGGTGTCAGCATGGTATCGATCCATCCTGCTTCAACCCCTTTGCACATGCCGATTGCCATGTCGCCGTCACCTGCCTCCAGGCATTTCTCCATGAGTGCCCGTACTTCCATCTCTATCATGGCCTCTTCGAGCCTGAGCTTCTCGTTTTCGGCAATCTTCTGGGTTCCCATCAGGGTCAGTAAGTGCTTTGCAAGCTTGACGGACATGGCCATGCCTTCCTTTGTCGGCGTTGCAAATGCCTCGTCCTGGCATTTCAGGATCACACCGGTAGCGCCGCCCATCAATGAAATAATGGTGTTCCAGGCGATCATCGCGTTGGCTTCTTCTGCACGTGCGGGCCAGGCGCCGAGAAACGAAAAGGTCCCCGGCATAAAGACCATATCCTTGTAACCGAAGCGGCTGCAGTATTCATAACAGAGTCGTTCCGTTACCCTGATCATTGCGATATCCTGAATCATGTTCATATTGAGCCCATGCAGAAGCATCTGGTACTTCACCCCCTGCTCGGCAGCCAGGAGAGATTCTGACACGCACACGAACGAGCGATAGCCTGCGCTGTCATAACCGGTGAGGTTGCAGGGATTTTGAGGGCAGATAGGGACTCCTTTTTCCGTGTAAATTCCCGCCAGCCGTGATTCGTACTGGTTGATGCGGATCTCTTCCTCAAGAGGAATGTTTTTGCAGTGAGCGATCACCTCCTGAAGGGAACGACTGGTACATGCGTTCCACCCGGCCGCCAGGGCAATCTCCGAGGCCAAGCGGCCATCCTCATCGGTGGAATTGAAGTTTAGAGGCACCTGCGTTGCCTTGATAATCTTTCTTGCTTCCTCAACGCCGAAATTGACGATGGGCCAGCCGTTGAGCATGGACATTCCTTCTTTCTTGCTTCGCTCGATGCCGGAGGCTGCGCTTCTGAAATCGAGCTTTCGGGTATAAGAGTCCGAGTAGATGTTCCACATACCGTTGGGCGCCAGATCCGTTTCTTCCTCCACATACCTCAGCCCTTCAATCACATATTCAGTGAGGGCTTGCCCGAATTGGGGTATAAGTAGATTAGCCCCCTTGTCCTTTGCTTCTTTTAACTTAAGCGCGTGGTTCTTGCCTTGAGACAGTTCTTTAGCCGCGGCAATACACTCCTCCAAGTTCTCGACTTCCTTTCCGGTCTCCCACATCGGCAGCACTTCTTCTTTTCGGATCTTGAAGAATTGATCGTCCCATAGTCTTTTGTTTCTGACTTGTTCGCTCATTACATCTTCTCTCCTTGTGTCCCTGTCAGATCCGTAAACAGCCAAAAGCTCTGATCCCAATTAAATTAAACTTCTCTTCATATAAAGTCTGACATTTTTAATAGTAAACATTATACATATATAAAACTTTGTCAAGAAAAAAATAAGAACGTCGATTTGAAGGCAAGGCAGGACAGCAAAGTCGATCGTGCTTCTTGAGACGATCTCTATGTTCGTCGACAAGTTTCAGTGTTCAGAGCGCTTGCCCTCAACGTTAAAGGAGCAGCAACAATTCTCCCAACCAGCACAAAAGAATCCTTGATACAATGGAGAAGATGCAATGGAGGACAATGATATAAAGGCGTTGAAAGGATCGTGCGCTCGCATCTTATGAAGGCAAAGGATAAAACAGTACGGTTGCCGGACCTGTTCTTTCATCGACCGATAGCATCTGTGATTACGGGCGGCAACCCGCTACTCAACGTGGAGGATGCATGAAAGAAAGTACCTTGTCATGCAAGACAAGGGGGTCAGGTGTCGGAAGCCTTTGCCGTTGAACGGCTAAAGGTCAAGGCAGGTAATGTTCTCGTTTCGGTGACCACATCGCCTGGGCTTCATCGAGTAGCCAAAGCTATGTGTATACAAATTCGGTAATTGGCCCACGGTCACACCGTGATGGCGATCACGAACAATCTGCGCTGCCCTCACAGGAGTCATTTGTGAATGGGGCATACACCTTATGAAGAATAAAAAGGACAGTAATTGTCAATGTTGGCCACATCAACATCGGACGGTTGAGCCACGCGGTGAGTGTCCATTTTATTCAGCAAAAACAGATGATTACAGAGACATTCCAGTCTTACAATTGTCTGTGCTCCGTCATCCCTGCATTTCCATACGCATGGTCATTTACACGTTAAAGCGGATGTGCAGTATATCCCCATCCTGTACCAGATATTCCTTACCCTCGATCTTTATCAGTCCCTTTTCCCGGACTGCGTGCTCGGAGCCGAGCCTGATGAAATCTTCGCAGGACATCACCTCGGCCCTGATAAAGCCCCTCTCCATGTCCGAATGTATCTTCCCCGCAGCCTTCACGACCGGCGTGTTCTTTCTGACTGTCCATGCCCTCATTTCCCTGCCGACGACCGTGTAGAACGTGATGAGATCGAGAACGTCGTACCCGACCCTGATGATCTTCTCTATGCCGATTTCTTTCATTCCGTACATTTCCATAAAGCCGGCCCGCTCCTCGGCTGGAAGCAGGGCCAATTCCTCTTCCAGCTTGCCACAGATGTAGACTACCTTTCTCCCCTTCTCTGCGGCAGCCTTTTCAATCTCCTCCAGGGGGAGGTTTTCAAGGTCGCCTTCATCAATGTTTGCAATGTAGAATACGGGCTTTGTGGCAATAAGGCTGAACGACTTGACCGTCTCCCGTTCCTCCGCGTTCAGGTCGTCCATATTCACAAAACGGCCGGCCTCAAGGGCCTTCCTGATCTTGACCAATACCTCTTGTTCTTCTCCATGTTTCTCTTTTGATACTTTGGCCAGTCGCTCTATTTTGTTCAGCCTCTCTTCCACGATCTCGAGATCGGATATGATTATCTCCGTTTCAATCGTCTCGATGTCTCTTCCGGCATCAATGGTCGCATAGACGTGGGGGATATTATTACCCTCGAAGCACCTGACCACATGAGCTATTGCGTCAACTTCACGTATCTGTCCGAGAAATCTGTTGCCGAGCCCCTCACCCTTATGCGCGTCCTTGACGAGACCTGCAATATCGATGAATTCTATCGTTGTCGGCGTCACCTTCTCCGGCTTCATTATGCGGGCCAGTGCAGTCAAACGCCCGTCAGGAACCGGGACGATACCCAGATTGGGTTCGATGGTGCAAAACGGATAGGGCTGAGCTGCCACTGACAAAGCGGTCAAGGCATTGAAGATCGTAGATTTTCCGGAATTGGGGAGACCGATTATGCCACAGGAAAAACCCATGCGT
>MVRP01000133.1 GCA_002067405.1 Syntrophorhabdaceae bacterium PtaU1.Bin034
GCAATAAAAAAACCCGCTGGTTTCAACGGGTTTTGGACATCCTTGATTTTTATAAAATTATAACTTAATGCCTGGGACCGGGATCGAACCGGTACGGTGCCAGGCACCGAGGGATTTTAAGTCCCTTGCGTCTACCTATTCCGCCACCCAGGCCTGCTTTATTTTATGCGGTTTTTCAGCTTCTGTCAAACAAGCGTCTCGCCTTTTATCCGCCACTTAGACTGGCCGCTTCTCCGAGAAAGCTGCGGCAGTGGATTTGAGACGGCCCTTGCTTTCATGCCTATCATGGTATACTATACCTACAATAAAGGCTACCTTAGTCATGCATCAGAAGGTTACCAATGAGCATGGGAACACGGTCGAAATCAAGATATGGCGACTTATTGCGGCGAATCCGGACAAGCCCCACGGATACCGCTACTCCCTCGTCTGCATTGTGGATGGACAGCGTACCGTCGGCTACGATAACGGGGAGGGAAAGGGGGACCACCGGCACTACCGGGGGAAAGAGGAATCACACCAATGAAAGCATTGACAGGCTTTTTGATGATTTCTACGCCGACATAAGGAGGTACACTACATGAGAATCAAAAAAGTGAAGATCGGCATACAGTCGGTCGAGGATACGCTGAACGATGCCAAAGCGGCCATGAAGAACATCGAACGGGGGGAGACAATACAAAAGAGTACGGGCGTCTATTTCACGAGCCTTGAGGCATTCAGAAAAGTGCTTACACCGAAGAGATTGGAACTCCTTCGTGTGATCAAAAACAAAGCGCCGGAATCACTCCGGGAACTCGCCGAATTTGCAGGAAGGGATGTGAAGAACGTTTCCGATGACGTAAAGTACCTGGAACAGGTGGGGTTGATCGAGCGGAGAGGGACAGGGAGGGCAACCAAACCGACCTTCGACTATGACACGATAGCCCTGGAAATTGCGATCTGACTACTTCTGCTAAGTCAGCAATGATTTTCTTGGAATTTTAAGTCCCTTGCGTCTGCCTATTCCGCGTTAGCCTAGACGTACCGTGTTGCAGAAGATTCCATGCCGTACGCTCCCGACGACCACGGGGACGTCCCCGGCCTTCTCCGAAACGGCGCGGGCGAGCGGAAGAACCTTCTCCCTTTCGTGGCACGCATCATACTTGTTCAGGAAAACGGCGCACTTCGCTTTGTCCACCCCCTTCATGAGAGCGTCTTCACCAAAGAGCCTCACAAAGATATCCGCAGTCACCCGCATGTCGGGCACTATCCCTGTGGCTTTTAATAAAAGCTCCCAGCGGAAGACCTTTTCTCTGACCTGGCCCGAAAGACCGTCAAGGCCGGCCACGACCACTATCCTGTCTGAAAAGGAGGGGATTATCGGCTCGTACGATGCGGGATACTTGAGGGGCTGCCCTTTGGCGCCGTCAGCTTCGATCAGCACCAAATCGTAATGGGCGGCGATGGCCTTTATCTCGTCTTCGTCGAGCCCTGTCAGTTTTTCATTCTCTACCGATTTGCCCACCCTGATGAAATCACCGCCGCTGCCGCCCGGTATCTTTTGTCGATCGAGCCTTATGCACGGCTCTTTCGCCCGTATCTTGGTGGTGGTGGTGATCACCACCCGCTTTCCTTTTTCAAGGGCCTGGCCGGCCAGGAATTCGGCAAGGGAGGTTTTCCCTCCACCGCCCACAAAGCTTATATACTTACCGTTGACGACAGAGAGGAGCGGATCAATCTTCTGTGTATACCACATGGGGGAGACTCTTGATGCGCCTGATGATGGTCATCACGGTCGGCTCGTCCTTTTCCTCGACAAAAAAGGAGGCGTAACCTTTTTGAAGAATAAAGAGGCCGTCGTATGCGGTGTCCTTGTGTTCTTTTACCACGTATTGAATACCCTCTCTGTCGAGAGCGCCCTTGATCATGTCCGTCTCAAAGATGCTCTCGGCCGTATGGGCTTTTATCCACCTACTTGAAGTCATTTCCTCTCGACTGTCCCACACCCGGCGAAACCGCCCTGTCTACCGGTCCTACCCAAATCTCGACCTGCGTGGTAAAGGCGTCTCTTGCCATCCTGATATTGGAAGCCCGGTCGTCTTTAAGGAAATTCAAAATGACATCGCCGTACTTGTAACTGTTTGAAAACCTCCAGCCGTTCTTGATCATGTTCACCTTGAAATAGTTCTCCAGCGAACCCATCTCAACGTTACCGTTCAATACGAGCACGCCCGCCTTGACCGTCGGCGTCTCGTAAATGAAACTCTTTTCGCGGACGAAAGCCAGTTCCTTGGGGACAGGAATATCAGGGAACGTGTAGTACGCGACGTTCGGAGCTTCAGGCCCTGATTTGGGCGTTTCTTCCTTTCCTGTCCACTTTTGCACTGAAGAACATCCGGACACGAACATCAGAACGGCTACAAACAGAATGACTCCCTTCTTCATGCGTTTCCTCCCTCGTTTTTTCTCTCCAGAAATGCGTAAGCGCTGTGATTATGGATGCTTTCGAAATTCTCCGCCTCTATGACAAAGTAGGTTATGTTCGGCTCGTTACCCAGTTTTTCCGCCACGTCCCGCACCACATCCTCGACGAACTTCGGGTTCTGGAACGCCTTTTCCGTGACGAACTTTTCATCCTGTCTCTTGAGAACCGAGTAGATGTCGCAGCTCGAACAATCCTCGATGGTCGCAATGAGGTCCTCTATCCAGAAGAAACGCTTGAACCGCACGCCCACGGTCACGATACCCCTCTGGTTGTGAGCACCCCAATCGCTTATCTCTTTTGAGCAGGGGCAGAGTGTGGTGATGGGGACCGATACGGAAACCGTGAATTCCTTCATACTGTTGGAGTTATCCATATGCCCGATAAGGGCGCAATTGTATTCGAGGTATCCCTGAGTACCCGATACGGGCGCGTCTTTCCGGATAAAGTAGGGAAAGCGCACTTCCATGTGGGCGGATTCGGCGTTCAGCCTTTCCTTCATTTCGCTGAGGATTATCGGGAAATCCTTCATGTTGATCATATTCTTGTGCTGGTGGAGGATCTCCACGAACCTGCTCATGTGGGTGCCTTTATAGTCTCTGGGCAGGCTCACGTACATGCTGATGTCCGCAATCGTGTGCTGGGTGCCGTTCGCCTTGTCGAGCACGATAATGGGGTACTTGACGTTCTTGACGCCCACCTTGTCGATATCGATGTTGCGTGGATCGTACATGTTTTGGACGTCTTTCACCGTGGCTCCCCGTAGGCGGCATATGCGTTATCCGACTCCCACACCCGCACCTCGCTCACCGTGACACCGTCCTTCTTCACCATGTCTTTCAACCGGTCGTGGATATAGAGGGCGAGATACTCCGACGAGCTTGCCCTTTCTTTGAAGAACGGGATGTCGTTCAGGTACTTGTGATCGAGATCGGAAACGATTTCCCGGAGGTATGCCTTGAGAACGGTGAAATCGAGGAGCATTCCTTCCCTGCCGACCTTGTCCCCCTTGAAGAGCGCCTCCACCCTGAAATTGTGGCCATGCAGCTCTTCGCACTTTCCTTCGTACAAATCAAGCTTGTGGGCCGCTGCAAAGGTTTCTCTTACAAAGAGGGTGAACATTGGCAATAATCTATATTTTGGGGCACTTATTGTCAACATGAATGGAAAGGGCGGGGTGGGACCTGTGCGGCCGGCCACATTGATTACCCCATAGACAACCTGCCTCCCGGGCTATTATACTGTTAACGTTGTCGGTTTCCGGTAAAAGGAGGATGTCGTGGAAGCCAGAAGGACAGAGGCAGAGATCAAGGTTGCAGGCATGACGTGCGTCATGTGTGTGAAATCGGTCGAGAACTCGCTCAGGCAACTGCAGGGGGTCTCGGAAGCCCGGGTCAACCTGGGGAAAGAGACGGCGACGGTAGAGTACGACCCTGAAAGGCTGGGTCTTGCCGACCTGGAGAAGGCGATCGTTGATGCCGGCTACCAGGTCATCGATGAAAAGACTGCCATAAAGGTCGGCGGCATGACGTGCGTCATGTGCAAGAAGGCCATCGAAGAGAGCCTCGGCCGCCTCCCCGGCATCGTTGAGGCAAACGTGAACCTGGCCGCCGAAAAGGTGTATGTCACCTACAACCCCCGTCTCAGTCAACCGGCCGACATGAGAAGGGCCATTGAGGACGCGGGCTACCAGTATCTGGGGGTCGAAGGGGAATTGGGCGAGGGCGAGGAGGAGAAGGTCCGGGCGCGCGAGCTTGCTGCGCGGCGGAAACGGGTCCTCGTCGGTTTTGCTCTCGGCATCCCGCTCATGATCCTCATGTACCTGCCGGTAGATTTCCACCACTCCGATCTTGCCTACCTGTTGCTCGTCGTGTCGACCCCCGTCTTCCTCTACGTGAGCTATCCCATTTTCCAGGCAGCGTGGCGCGCGCTCAGGAACAGGAACCTCAACATGGACGTCATGTACGCAATGGGCATCGGCGTTTCCTTTGCGGCAAGCGTCCTCGGCACTTTCCGGCTGATCCTTTCCCGCGATTTCATGTTCTACGAGAGCGCCATTTTGCTCGCCGCCTTCCTTTCCATGGGGCGATACCTGGAAGCGAAGGCCAAGGGAAGGACAGGCGCTGCAATAAAAAGGCTCATGGGCCTCCAGCCCCGGACAGCAGTCATAATAACGGGGGGTGTCGAGAAGGAAATTCCTGTAGAGGATGTTCAGGCAGGCGATGTACTCCTCGTGAGGCCGGGCGAAAGGATCCCCGTAGACGGGGAGGTCGTGGACGGCCAGAGCTACGTGGACGAATCGATGATAACGGGGGAACCCATGCCTGTCCAGAAGCAGAAAGGGGACAGCGTGGTAGGGGGAACGCTCAATCAGAACAGCGTGCTGCGGTTTACTGCGACGAAAGTCGGCAGGGAAACGGTGCTTGCCCAGATCGTACGCCTCGTGGAAGAGGCACAGGGATCGAAGCCTCCTGTCCAGCGTCTGGCAGATACCGTGGTGAGCTATTTCATCCCGGTAGTGCTCGGCATCGCGATTTGCGTGTTCCTGATCTGGTACCTGGTTGTAGGGAATTCACTCCTTTTTGCCCTCACGGCCCTTATTTCAGTGCTCGTGATCGCGTGCCCGTGCGCGCTCGGCCTGGCAACCCCTACTGCCGTCACGGTAGGGCTCGGCCGCGGGGCGGAACTGGGTATCCTCATCAAGAGCGGAGAGGCGCTTGAAGTCTCTCAGAAGGTCAGCGTCGTGGCCTTGGACAAGACCGGCACTCTTACGCTCGGCAGGCCTGAAGTGACGGATGTGATCCCGGTCGGTGCCGATGCGGGAACACTTCTGCAGGTTGCCGGCGGCCTTGAAAAGAACTCCCAGCATCCCCTGGCAAAGGCAATAGTAAGAAGGGCCCGGGTAGAGGGAACGGAACCGGCTGACAGTATGAACTTCAATACCCTTGGAGGCAAGGGGGTCACCGGTGAAGTGGGCGGCCGGGAGGTGATCATCGGTAACAGGCTGCTCTTTGAAGAGAAGAACATTCCTTATCCGGAAGCGATCGGCCGGCAGATAAGCACGCTTGAGAGCCAGGGCAAAACAGTAGTGATTGTCGCTTCCGGAGGGGCGGTCCTCGGCGCCCTTGCCATTGCCGATGTGCTCAAAGAGACCACGCCGGAAGCGATCCGTCGATTCAAGCAGATGGGGCTCCGCGTGATCATGATCACCGGAGACAATGCGAGAACAGCGCAGGCGGTCGCCGAACAGGCGGGTATCGATGAGGTGATCTCCGAAGTACTGCCCCAGGACAAAGCAGACGAGATCAAGAAGCTGCAGGAATCGGGAGGGATAGTGGCCTTCGTAGGTGACGGCATCAACGACGCGCCGGCCCTTGCCCGCGCAGACGTGGGGATCGCCATAGGGAGCGGCACGGATGTGGCCATCGAGAGCGGCGACATCGTGCTCATAAAGGACGACCTCATGGATGCAGTCGCCGGCCTTCAGCTCGCAAGAAAAGTAATGACGCGCATCAAGCAGAATATATTCTGGGCCTTTGCTTACAACCTCGCCCTCATCCCCGTGGCTTCCGGAGCCCTCTACCCGTTCTTCCATTTGACCCTCAAGCCTGAATGGGCCGGTCTTGCCATGGCAATGAGCTCAGTCACGGTGGTCACCCTTTCCCTGACCCTGAAGAGATATCATCCGCCTGCGGAAAGAACATTGGAAACCTCAGGGGCAGCGGCCGGGTAATCCCTGATAAGCGCCCGTGCGGGAATTACAATACTCGTATCATAATTCATAATAAGGAGGTTTCGTATGCCGGACTTTGGGAACGCTTTTTCCGGACTTGCTTCCGGCCGCAAACTCACGCACTCCGAGCTGGTTCGCGCCATCCGCTTCATGATCGCCGCAGAATATGAGGCAGTACAGCTCTATATGCAGTTGGCCGAGTCGATCGATAATCCGCTGGCCAAAGCGGTGCTGGAGGATATCTCCATCGAGGAGCTCGAACACGCAGGAGAATTCCTGAGGGTACTGAGGGAGCTTTCGCCGGACGAGGAAACACACTATGCCGATGGGGCCCGGGAAGTGGAGGAGATCATGGAGAAGCTGAGGATCGCGCCCCGAGCGTAGCCGCGAAGCGCAGGCGGCCGGAAGAACGGCATTAACCGGCCGGTTCTGCGGCTGCCTGAACAACCATTGTAAATCGCTTCTCTTTTTGGTTAAACTAAGACATGTTCGTCACGGACGGGGGATCGAATTACGACAGCGTCTGCAGGGATTTGCTCGCCGTAATGCACAAGACCGGCGCTATCGCGAATGCCGTTATCCTCGGCGGGACGGTTGAAGGAAATACTGCACATATTCCCCTTTTCGGTCAGGACTGCCATATAAGAGACGGCGAGGTGCAGGCGAACGGCCGTCGTCTCGATGCCATCGGATCGATCCTCGTCGCGCGGTACCTGCTTGTCGGGGGGAGGGCAGCGTGGGACAATGTCTGGATACCTTTCAGGGACCTGAAGGATGGAGCCAACTTCGCCACTCACCTCAAGGCCCATATCGAGGACAAGCTGGCCCGGGTGTTTTCGGGGAGAGCCGCCGACCTGAAGGCCCGGCTCGAAGCACTTGGCGGCCGGTTACCCAGCGGAGAATTCGCGGCGGATGTCGCGCTTGTAGTCTATCCTTTCCCCAGGGTGCCCGTGCTCTGTCTTTTTTACGACAGGGACGAGGAGTTTGCAGCATCCTTCCAGTTTCTTTTCGACAGCTCGGCGCCTTCTTACCTGGACCTGGAATCCCTTGCGGCCGTGCTGCAATACATCTATCTGAAAGTAGTTGAGGGAGCATGACGAAAGTTCTTATCATCGATGACGAAAAGTCCATCCTGGAAAGCCTTTCCTCGGTTTTGCAGGATGAGGGGTTCACTGTCAGCACCGCAAAAGACGGCAAGGAAGGGCTTAATATCTTTGAAAAAGAAAAGCCCAAGGTCGTGCTGCTCGATGTCTGGATGCCGGAGATGGACGGCCTCGAAGTGCTGAGACAGGTGAGGGAAAGGGGCCCTGACGCGGTAGTCATCGTTATTTCAGGACACGGAACCATTTCCACCGCAGTGGAAGCGGTAAAGATGGGGGCGACCGACTTTCTCGAAAAGCCCCTTTCCATAGACAAGGTGCTCGAGGTAATTTCGAGGGGGCTTGCGGGCAGGACCAATGGAAAAGAGAAGACAGGGGACGACGTGCGGTTCGAGATCGCAAAAGGTCCGCAGACGTGCCGTCAGAAGACCATAGGGAAGAGCATCGTCGTGTACGGGATGGGCCTTTTTTCAGGCATAAAGACGGGCATGATCCTCCTGCCCATGCCGGCCGGTACAGGCATCATCTTCGAGCAGGTCCCGGAAGGCGAGCGAATACCTGCTTTTATCGACTACGCGTATTCATCCGGAAATGCGTCGTCCATAAAGGGAAAGAACTGCACCATCAGGACGATCGAGCATCTCCTCGCTACCTGCCACATGTACGGGATCACCAATCTCCTGGTGAAGATAAGCGACGAAGTCCCCATTTTCGACGGCTCGGCGCAGGAGATCTGCGCGAAGATCGAGGAAGCAGGCATTATTGAGCAGAAGCAGGGCATCGAGCCGCTTGTTATCACGGAGAAGGTGACCCTTCGCAATCTGCCCGGCGGCAAGTTCCTTTCCATAGAACCGGCCGCGGCATTCGAGATTGACTACACGCTCGACCAGCCGGTGCCCATCGGCATCCAGAAGTACCTTTTTAAGGGAGGCCGTGACGCCTTTGTCAGGGATATCGCGCCTGCCCGTACCTTCGGCTCGATAAAGGATTTCGAAAAGCTCGAGAAGGCCGGACTTGCGGCCGGACGCGTAAGCAGCGTGATCAGCAACGTCATCCTTCTCAACAACGACCAGGTCATCAACACGGAACTGAGATTCAAGGACGAGTTCGTGAGGCACAAGATCCTTGACCTGATCGGGGACCTCTATCTGATCGCCCGTCCGGTGGTCGGCAAGGTCATCGCCCGTCAGACCGGCCACCTGGAGAACATTGCCCTCGTGAAAGAGCTCAGGCGCACTTTTTCCTCATAAAAATAGCGTAGTTATATACGCTGAGCCCCCCTTCGGTCTTGAGAGACAAGACTGCCATCTTGCAGGACAAGACATACGTCTCGCCCCGCAAGACTTACCCCGAAACCCCTTCCTGCAGTCGCCCTCTTTTCAAGAAGCGGCCTCCCGGCGCTCCTGGCACGGATATTGTAAGAATCTTGTTCCTCGCTCAAAAAGCTGCCAAAAGGAGGCATTATGAAACGCGCTCTTATTGCAACAGGACTGAGCATCGGTCTCCTTCTCGCGACCATCACGCCCTCCCTCTTCTCGAAGGGAACCGAAGATAGCGAAATGATGGTTTTGCCGGCCCTTTATCAAAAGGATGAGGCGCCGTTGATGAGCACGCTTGAAAAGATGCAGAAAGACATGGGACTGATCACGATGAAGGGAAGCGCAGGCAGTTACTACGTTGCTGCCATGATACCCTATTGCAGGGCAGGGGTGGAACTGTCACGAACCGTAAAGTCTTTCAACCCCGATAGAGAGATAGAGCGACTGGCCGGAGAAATGTCGCTGGTGGACGAATCTTACCTGAGGGACCTGCAAAGGTGGCACAGCCAGGGCGATCCCGGCACTTTGCCGCTCAACCGCAGTTCCGCTCAGTCTTTCCTGCGTTTGATGAAGGAAATAAGGGATTCGGTTCGTGAAGAGACAGGGCCCGGTTTTTCGGCCCAAGCCCTGGACCCCCAGCAGTCCTTCGTAACGATCATGATCGCCCACAAACAGGGCGCCGTGGATATGGCAAAGGTGGTCCTGATCTTTGAGAACGATCCGGAACTGCGGAGGATTGCGCAGAGCATTATCAGCGAGCAGCAGAGAAAGCTCAAGTCGTTGCAGTCGTGGATGAAGAGCCGAACCGCCCTCGCCATTTACCGGTAGAACCCTGCGTAAGGGCCTTGTGGGCCCCCCTTAAAAGCTTACGACTGACTCATTCCGCTCCCCCAAAAACGGTCGACCCCGCACCTTGCGCGAATGGCCTCTCCCCGTTATATTCTATTTAGCAATATACATGGACCATTGCTAACGAGGGTCCAGACAACGTGTAACGAGGAGGTAATTATGTTGTGGACGGAGTTAGGCAGATTTGGCAGAGGCATTGATCCATGGTACGACCTCGACTGGTTGGCGAGACCTGCGAACAGATTCTCGACCGCCACCTCGATGAGGGCAAGTGAATTCCCGTTGGTAAACATTTGGGCGAATGCGGATGAAGCGGTGATTACTACCGAGATACCGGGAATTGACGCCAAATCGGTTGAGATATCGGTCGCGGGCAAGACGGTTACCCTGAGAGGTTCGAGGGAGGCCGACCCGGAAGGCGACGGGAGAGTGTACCATCGTCGCGAAAGGTGGCAGGGACAGTTCAGCAAGACCATCGAGTTGCCGTTCAACATCGAAGCCGACGCAGTACAAGCCGTGTTCCGTAAAGGGGTGCTGCAGGTCACCCTGCCGAAGGCCCAGGCGGACAAACCAAGGACGATAAAAGTCAAATCAGAGTAACAGGGGAGGTTGATCATGGCCGATATGGTAAAAGAGGTACAGAAAAAAGAGGCAGAGGCGCCCGAGCGGGTGGAACGGACATGGGCAAGGAGGATGTACAGCCCGCAGGTTGACATAGTAGAGCGCAAAGAGGACATAGTGGTAACGGCCGATATGCCGGGGGTCGACGAGAAATCGGTAGATATCAACCTTGAGAAGAACGTGCTGACTATTTACGGGAGGGTTGATGACGAAAGGTTCGAGAAGTATCAACCGCTCCATACCGAATACGGCGTCGGTGATTACCAGAGGGTATTCACCCTCTCGGACGAGATAGACAGGGACAAGATCCGGGCCGCGGTAAAAAACGGCGTGCTGAAGGTTGTTTTGCCGAAAGCGGAAGCGGCAAAGAGCCGAAAGATCGCGGTAAAGGCAGAGGCCTAACCCCTGAGGGCCCGCGGGTAAATTCAGAAGGAGGTGCTCATATGCCACGAAAAGACGTAGTAACGACCCAGAAAGGTGCGGGAAAGGCGCCTGTCGAAAGAGGTGAGTGGAGCCATCCCTTTTTTGCCTTTCGACAGGAGATGGACCGGCTGATGGAGGATTTTTTTGACGGGTTCCGGACGTTGCCTTTCGGGAGAAGGTCGGATACGTTCATGCCCCATGTCGATGTCGTCGATACGGAAAAAGAGATCAAAGTTTCAGCAGAATTGCCGGGCATGGACGAAGGGGACATCGATGTATCCCTGACCGGCGAAGCGCTCGTTATCAAGGGGGAGAAGAAGGAAGAAAAAGAGGAGAAGGGGAAAGACTACTACCGCTCTGAACGGTCTTACGGCTCCTTCAGCCGCACCATCCCTTTGCCGGTAGAGGTGGATACGAACAAAGCCACCGCCACGTTCAAGAAAGGGGTGCTTACGGTGAGCCTGCCCAAGACCAGGCAGGCCATCGAAGAGGCCAAAAAGATCACTGTTAAAACGGAATAGATCAGGGTGGGCGAAAGCCCACCCCATCCTTCCGGCCCGGAAATCTCCCGGAACCGCCCTTGTCCTGCCTCCCCGCCCTCCGGCGCCTTCGCCGAAAGCAAGCTGCGAGAGCGGCAAGCATCTTTATTTCAGCCTCGTAATGGAGTATTATATGTGACCCTTTATCCGGGGGATCTTCAATGACAGCAGGACAATGAAACAGATTAGGAATTTCAGCATCATCGCCCATATCGACCACGGGAAATCGACCCTCGCAGACCGTCTTATCCAGTACGCCCATCTGGT
>MVRP01000134.1 GCA_002067405.1 Syntrophorhabdaceae bacterium PtaU1.Bin034
GCCGGAAGCGCTTGAGGAACTGGGACTCACAAGGAGAGAAGCGGAGGTGCTCACCTGGGTGGCTCTAGGCAGAACCAACAAAGAAATAGGAGATTTATTGGGTCTCAGTCGCCGGACTGTCCAAAAACATCTGGAGCATATCTTCGAGAAGCTGGGGGTAACAACCCGCACAGCGGCAGCAGGTATCGCCGCGCACGCAGGCTGATCAAAGAAAACCAAATACGATACCCATCAAACCGGTCCGGAAGAGGAGAGGAGCGGGAAGAGGCGAGATGGATTTGGATTAGCCCGTATCCCCTTGAATTTACTGTTTTACCAATATACAATTGGCTCATGCCCCTCGCGTCAATTCTGAGGAAGCACCACCACAGGATTGTTGATGAATGGGTGCTGCGCCTTCATGAATCAGTCAGCGAACGATACGGTCAGCGGCCGCTCAGCGAGCTTTTTGTCACGGTAACACGTGCCAATGAAGCCAACTACTCGGTCCTTGTCGACAGCAACTATTCCCTCATAGACGAGCACATCAAATGGATCACCCGGATCCGCCTTGAAGGCGGCTTCTCTCTGTCCGAAGTTCAGAACGCGTACGAGCTTTATCGGGTGGTGCTCGTGCCCATAATACTTAGACATCTCCGCGGCACCGAGCAGGTGAATACGATGCAAAAGCTGAACGAATGTCTGTTCTACACGATCACAAGGTTCAGCAACTACTTTCAGTCACTCCATGAGGAGCAGATACGGGCTCACGCCGGGAGCCTGGAGAAGGAGGTGGAGAAACGGACCAGGGAGCTTGCGGAATCAGAGTCCAAATACCGGGTCCTCGTGGAGGAGATCAGCGACGGCTACTTTGTCAATCAGAACGGTCGCATCGTCTTTGCGAACCAGGCCTTCTGCGACCTGCACGGCTACACGCTTGAAGAAATGGTCGGAAAAGCTTACACGGAAATTATTGCCCCGAGGTCGCTCCCCGCCGTGCAAAAGCTGTATGAAAAAAGGATGGCGGGCGAGGATTCAAAAGACCTCTATATCTATTTGCGGCTGGATAAGAATCATAACTCGCTGCCGACGGAGAACAAGGTAAAAAGGATAATTTACCAGGGCGAGCACGCTGTTGCAGGCATTTGCAGGGATATCACCGAGCGGATGGCGACGGAAAAACGCATACGGGAGGCCGAGCGGTTCGCTCATATCGGCAAGCTGACAACGTCTCTGGCTCATGAAATACGAAATCCCCTCTGCGCCGTAAAGATGAACAGCCAGATACTCCTCAAGAACGCCGGTTTTGACGGGAACGATAAGAGACGTATGGAGATCGTGGTGAACGAGATATCGAGGCTCGAAAGAATTCTCGACGAGATGCTCGATTTCGCCAAACCGCTCACCCTTCAAATGAAACGGTGCTCCATAAGGGAAATCCTCGATTCCTGTCTTGAGACAATGGATGTCCGCCTCAAGGCCAAGGAGATCTCGGTGAAGAGAAGGTACGCCAGACGCCGCCTGCCCCGTCTCCTCCTCGATCCGGAAAAGATTGAACAGGCAGTCATCAATATTCTGATAAACTCCATCGACGCCCTTTCCACCGGCGGAAGGATCGAGATATCCGCGAGACCGGTCCGTGGCAACCGGGATTATCTGGCCGTTGAAATCACCGACACCGGGCCGGGAATTTCAGCAGAGGACCTGCGCTACGTCTTCGACCCATTCTTCAGCAGCAAGAAAAAAGGGACCGGGCTCGGTCTTGCCAATGTGAAGAAGATAATGGAGGCCCACGGCGGCCGCGTAGGAGTGAGCTCAAAAAAGCCCACGGGGACGTTGGTGAGCCTGACCCTGCCTGTCAAGGAGGAGATCGTGTGAAGGGAAAAGGTATCCTCATTATTGACGATGAGAAGGTCATCCTCGAGTCGCTCAGCATGTTCCTCGCAGAAAAAGGCTATGAGGTGGAGACAGCGTCTTGCGCCTCGGAGGGCCGGAGGAAGATCGAGGAACTGAGACCAGGA
The DNA here is from genome assembly GCA_002067405.1 of Syntrophorhabdaceae bacterium PtaU1.Bin034. The sequence continues at coordinate 2,001 of MVRP01000134.1, forward strand.
ACCGTAATCCTTGACATACGCCTGCCTGACGGGGACGGCCTGGAGTTCCTCAGGGAGCTGAAAACGAAGAGGATCGAAACGGCCGTCATCATGATCACGGCCTTCCATGATATGGATACCACAATCAAGGCGATAAAGCTGGGGGCTACGGAATACATCACGAAACCCATCGATGTCGATGAACTGGAAAAAGCCGTTCTCCGGGCAATGAGGCTGACAGGTGCAGCGAAAGAGCATCCTGCTTTTCAGGATCCGGCCAGGGCATACGCAAAAGGCAGGATCATTGGGAACAGTAAGGAGATGAAAGAAATTTTCAAAAGTATCGGTGCCCTTTCAGAAAACCGGGTCACTGTCCTGATCGAAGGCGAAACGGGCACGGGCAAAGAATTGATTGCCAGGGCGATCCATTGCAACAGTTCGCAGAAGGACCACCATTTTCTTGCCATAAACTGCTCAGCCATCGTCCCCACGCTCCTTGAAAGCGAGCTTTTCGGACATGAAAAAGGCGCGTTTACCGGAGCGCTCTTCATCAAGAAGGGAAAATTCGAGCTGGCCGGCGAGGGCACCATCTTCCTCGATGAAGTGGGCGATATACCCATGGAGCTTCAGGCCAAACTCCTCAGATTTCTTCAGGAAAAGGAATTCGAGCGCGTAGGCGGCGAGCGGACGCTACACTCGAACGCGAGGGTTATTGCAGCCACCAATCGCGAGCTCTGGCATATGGTCCAAAAAGGCACGTTCAGGGAAGACCTCTATTACCGCCTTAGCGTAGCGACGATCAGGGTGCCCCCTCTCAGGGCGAGGCGAGAGGATATAGGGCTGATCACCACGCATCTCTTAAAAAAGATCAACTCGGAGCTGAACAAGGACATAAAGAGGATCGAAGAGAAGGTTATGCGGATGCTCCTTGACTACGATTGGCCGGGCAATGTCAGGGAACTCGAAAACGTCCTCACCCGCGCTGCGATCAAGACCCAGGGGGATACCATATTCGAGGAATTTGTCAGCCCCCTGCTCGGTATCCCGCACAAGCCCCTCATCGGACAACGGTCAACCTTTCCCAAAACGACCCACAGCCTTGCCGAGGTGGAAAAGGAATACATTATGACCGTGCTGAACGAGACAGGAGGGCACCTCGGCAAAACATGCAGGATTCTCGGGATCTCCCGCCCCACCTTGCGCCAGAAGCTGAAAGAGTACTCCCTCACAGACCTTGAAAACAGAAAGTAGCAGGTAACCCTTCCCTTTATCTCACGTTCTCACCTTCCCTCTCCCTTACCCGGCCTTCTCATCTCCACATGCTCACACCCTGGCACCCTCTTTGCATTTTATTTTGTTCAAAACTCCGGAGCGCTATGAAGACTTTGAAAGAAATTCGCCACGACTACATCCTCTCGGTCCTGAAAAATACCGGCTGGGACATCGAGAAGGCAAGCGGCATCCTCCAGGTTTCGGTAAAATGGCTTCAAAAACAGGTACATAAACTCAAAGGCCCGTGTCAGGAACAGGGGTACGCGGATGAAGCTTCGATACGACGCACGGAGGATGAGGAATAAATGGCCCTGCTGCAAGCAACAGGGTATTCAAGACAACGAGCGAAGCGAGTCTTTGAGGGGGAGTCTCTGCGGGCTTTGCCCGTAGAGGGGGCGACGCGAGCCCCAATAGTTGCCGACGGAGCGAAGCGAAAAAATTCTCCCTGCAGCAAGCTGCAGGGAATCCACAAGTTGAAAGAAAATTTCACCATGGAAAGAAAGCTTTAACGACCGGCCCCGGAGCGGCCGACGCACCTCAGCCCGGCCTGGCCAATGGCACCGCTCCCCGGCCCTTAATGATCTGTTCTTCTTACTGGCATGTTTGTTGCTCTTCTGTAAGACAATAAATCGAAGGCACCAAACAATGGGGGTGGAATATGAGAAAGATCTTCGGGTCTGTCATTCTGGCTCTTTGCGTCTGCGGCCTGGCATTGTCGTCAAGTGCGGCCGAGAAACCGATCGTCATAGGAGCTCCCCTTGCAACAGCCTTTCTTTATGGGTGGGACGCTGAAAGGGGCATAAAGCTTGCGGTGGACGAGATCAATGCCGCGGGCGGCGTGAGCGTAGCAGGCAAAAAGAGGCCGTTCAAGGTTGAGGTGATCGACACGCGAGACCTTGAGCCGGGCGTGCCGGTAAGCGAGGCACTGCTCGGTGTGGAAAAACTGATCCTCGAAAAGAAGGCTGATTTCATCATTGGAGGGCCGGTCCGTTCCGAGGCCGCGCTCGCCGCAATGGACCTTTTGAGCAAATACAAAAAGGTAAGCATCCTTACGACCGGCGTGTTGACCCCTGCATACTCGAAAAAGGTGGAGGAGAACTACAACAAGTACAAGTACTGCTTCAGAAACTCAAGCCATGTGGGTGTAATGATGGGTGAATTCGTCACCCTCCTTGAAGATATGAAAAAATCCTTCGGATTCAGCAAGGCGTATATCATGGTCCAGGACGTTGCGCATGCGCGGGCCGGCGGAGAAGCCATGCAGAAGGCGCTTACCGCCAAAGGATGGACCGTTACCGACATGAAGGTGTACCCGACAGGTACGGGCGATTACTCTGTCGGGCTCCTCGACGCCGGTAAAAAAGGGGCCCAGATCCTCTTTCTGTGGATGGATATGCCCGAGAGCGCAGTCCTGCTCAAGCAGTGGAGCGACCTCAAGCTGAAAGCGATCCCTATCGGATTTGTTAATGCAGCGGAGCAGCCGGGTTTCTGGAAAGCCACCGGAGGAAAGGGGGAGTACCTTCTGGTAAACCTGGTGAACGGCGGCAACGCACCCGCGAAGATCAGCCCATGGACCATGAAATTCTCGGACGCCTACAAGAAAAAGTGGGGCCTGGAACCGGAGGGCTACGGCACATCTTCCAGCTACATGGCTGTCTATCAATTGAAGGACGCCATAGAAAAGGCAAACAGCATTGATTCCGACAAGGTCATCGCCGGTCTTGAGAACTCGGATATCATGGGGGTCTACGGAAGGATGAGGTTCGACAAGAAATCGCATCAGATCATACCGTCCATGGATGCAAACGAAGGCGCGGTAACGAGCATCATTCAGTGGCAGAAAGGCAAAAGGATTCAGGTCTTTCCCGCTAAATACGCTGAAGGCAAGGTCCTGCTGCCACCGTGGATGAAGTAGCCGGACAAAGATAGGAGGGGCTGTGGAGATCCTCATTTACGGAATTATCAACAGTATCGTGCTCTCGCTCTTGTCATTAGGTTTTGCCCTGGTTTACAGTATCAGCAGGCTCCCGAACTTCGCCCACGGTGCGCTCTACCTCACCACCGGTTACTTCGTCTGGCTCCTCTTACACAAGGCCGGCCTACCCTACCTGCCCTCCATATTGATCGGCATCGCTGCCACAAGTGCTATCGGCGCGCTGATGTACCGATTCATCATCATAAGGATCAGGGGCATGGAAATCTCGGAGATCATCGGCACCTACGCGATCGGGCTTGCCATTATCGAGGGTCTGCGATGGGCAGGGCTACGGGGCATGACCTACACGCTGCCCGTCTTTATCCCCGGTTCCACGACCATAGCGGGTGTCATAGTAGACTATCAGCGACTTGTCGTTGTCGGCGCGGGCGTGCTTACCTTTGTCCTCTTGTTTCTTTTCACCCGGTTCAACAGGATCGGGCTTGCCCTTCGCGGCATTGCTCAGGACGAGCGGGCGGCGATGATGCTGGGCATCGACTCGGACACGACCGCCATCATCTCTCTCGCCATAGGATCAGGCCTTGCGGGTCTCGCCGCCGTCCTTCTCCTGCCCCTCGGCAACATCGTGGTCGAGCAGGGATATAATGTCCTTATTTTTGCGGTTGCGGTCTGCATCATAGGCGGTCTGGGGAGTTGGAGCGGCACGATAGTCGCCTCTTTCATCATCGGGTTCGCCCAGATCCTGACCGAAACCTTCATTTCTTCTCATTTCCTGATGGTAGTGGCGCTCCTTGCCATTATCGTCACCCTCCTGATCAAACCATCCGGCATCTTCGGGAAACAGAAACAGCTTGAAGAGAGGGTGTAGCCATGGAGATGATGAGAAGAGAACGAATCGACCGCGGGCTGAAAGTAAGGACGGAAGGCATCTACGCCATCTCTGCTTTCCAGGAAATCTCCTATCTTATAGGGCCGAGACTGCTGCTTATAGTGGGGGTGTTCCTCCTGCCCTTCGTCCTCGAACTTGCTCCCTACTGGAAGAGGGTGGTCAACATAATGTGCGTCTACGCGATCCTCGCTTTGGCTTTCGACTTCCTGGCCAATTACGTGGGCCTCGTGTGCCTGGGCGGCGCACTGTTCATAGGCGTGGGCGGTTACCTGGCCGCCATATTCAACGTTTACCTTTCCTTTCCTTTCTACCTCTCTATACCCTTCGCTACCATATTTGGTGCCTTCATCTGCACTGTCATCATCCTGCCCTGCCTGCCTCTGCGCGGCGTCTATTTTGCGATCGTCACGCTCATGTATCCCATCCTTTTCTCAAGGATCATCGAGGCGCTGAATATACTCGGAGGGACGAACGGGATAACGGGCATCGATAATTTTCCCCATGAATACATCGAGATGTATGCGATCATCATCGTCATGCTCTTCGCCCTTTTCGGCATGAGGCGGCTGGTAAACGAGGATACGGGGCTTGTACTCCGGGGTGTCAAGGACAACGACCAGTCAGTGAGGGCATCGGGCATAAATATCACTTACATGAAATCACTGGCCGTCTTTATCGCATCTTTGCTGGGCTGTTTCGGGGGCGCTTACCTGGCCCACCTCTATATGTGGGCCGGCCTGTCGCTCTTCGCCCTCGATTTTTCCATCATTCCCATTGCCGCTGTGGTCATAGGAGGCGGCGGAACACTCATCGGGGCCGTGATCGGCAGCTTCATTCTCGTCCCCCTCTCCGAGTTCCTCCGCGTGTTCGGAACGTTGAGGATCGTCATTTACTGCGCTGCCCTCACCGCCTTCATCGTCTTCAAGAGCGAGGGCATAATGGTTTATCTGCAGCGAAAGTACCATCAATTCGAAAGGTGGGTCAAGGTATGAGAAAAGCACCAATGTGCGTAAAGGCGGGGTCCGGGGATTTGATTATGCTAGCGCTTCTTCCTTTTCATGTGCGAAAAACACGGAGCAATGCCGGCGGGGAGGTATTATGAGTGACACGGTCATTCTTTCGATCAACGGCATCACGAAATCTTTCGGCGGGCTCAAAGCCCTTATGGAAGTGAGCTTCGACGTATATCAGGGGGAGATCTTCGGGATCATCGGACCCAACGGGTCGGGCAAGACGACGCTCATAAACTGTATCACGGGATTCATCAAACAGGATGAAGGACGCGTCTTCTTCCGCAACGAAGAGATCACCAAATGGCCCCCTCATAAGATAGCCCAACTCGGCATCACAAGGACCTTTCAGATCATGAGGCCCTACTACTCCCTGCCAGCTTTTAAAAACCTCATCATACCGCTCTGGTCTCCGAGGGCGAAGAAGTCCGGAGGCTGGCGCGGGGGCGGCAGACACGGCGATAGGGATACGGTAGCAGTCGACATTCTTGAAGAAATCGGATTCGAGAGAGATTCGAGGGTTCCCTACAAGCTTGCTTCGACCCTGCCTACCGGATATCAAAAGAGGCTCGAGCTGGCACGGTGTATCGCCCTGCGTCCCGATATCATCTTTTGCGACGAGGTCTTTTCAGGCCTCAGCATGAGCGAGATCGCCGGTATGATACCCCTCATTGAAAAATTGAAGATGGACGGGGTCACCCTGATCATGATCGAGCACCGGCTGCGCGAACTATTCCGGGTGGCGGACAGGGTTATGGCTCTTAATTTCGGCGAAAAGATTGCGGAAGGCGACTACACGGACGTCATAGAGGACAAACGGGTTAGGGAAGCCTATCTCGGAAGCGAAGAGGTATAGCCATGCTTGAAGGCCGCGAACTCATGGTATTTTATGAGAACATGCTTGCCCTCAACAACGTCAGTCTCCAATGTGAGGGAGGCAAAATCATCGGCATCTTCGGCTCGAACAGTGCGGGCAAGAGCACTCTTATGTACGCCCTCTCCGGCATCATGCTCGACATAATGAAGAAGGAGGAGATGCGCGGGGGCGAAAGGATCTGCGTGTTCGGCAGTATTCTCCTGGACGGCCAGGACATCTCCACGGTAAAGCCGCATCTCCGCGCCCGGATGGGCATTGTTCTCTGCCCCGAAAGGCGGCGCATCTTTCCTGAAAGTTCTGTGCTTGAGAACCTGAAGATAGGCGCCTATCTCTCATCCAAAGCAGAGGCCAGAGAGACCGTCGATTACGTCCTCAATCTCTTCCCCAGATTAAAGGACCATCTGAAGCGTCAGGGGGGATTCCTGAGTGGCGGAGAGCAACAGATGCTCGCTATCGGCAGGGCCCTTATGGCGAAACCCAAGGTTCTCCTCCTCGACGAACCTCTTCTCGGCTTGAGCCCCGCGTACCAGGACATCGTCATCAACGGAACCAGGGCGATACGGGACACAATGGGGATTTCCATCATTGTGACCGAGCAATACGCACGTCCCGTCATCCCCATTATCGACTACGGGTATATTCTGGAAAACGGCTCAGGCGTTCTTTCGGGGACCAAGGAAGAGCTGCTTGACAACCCCGACGTAAAATCCGCGTATTTTGGCGTATAAAGGAGCGGAATGATGGAAACATACGAAGCCGAATACACATTTTCCCGTTTCGACGAAGTATGCAACAGGGAGCCGGGTAACACCGCGCTCTATTATCTCGGAGAAAGGTTCAGCTACGGCAAACTTCAAATGCTGATCGACCGGTTTGCCGCGGGTCTGGTCAAGATCGGGGTAAGACCTCAGGACCGCGTCATGGTGTACATCCCGAACTGCCCTCAATGGATCATCGCCAATTTCGCCATCAACAGGATCGGAGCGGTAATGGTCCCGGTGTCACCCATCTATACCGCCTACGAAATAGAATACATGATCGAGGATGCGGACATTAAGACGGTCATTTGCCTCGATACCAATTTTGTCTACATTCGTGAGGTTATGAGAAAGACCCGCCTGGAGAGGGTAATCGTCACCACCTTCGTAGAGCTGATGCCTGTCTGGAAGAGGGTCGTGGGAGGGCTTTTCGACAAGATCCCGAAGGGCAGGATCGAGAAGGGCAAGGAGATATATTCCTTCTGGGAGCTGATCAAGGAGAACTGGCCGAAACCTCCCAAGATCGAGATAGACCCGTGGAAGGACCTTGCCTACATCATGTATACGGGCGGCACCACAGGATTCCCGAAGGGCGTCCCCGGAAACCATATGGGAGAAGTCTCGTACATCAGGGACATCATGAACGACGTGATCGACAAGCGCATGACAGAGAGCAAGGAAGTGGTCCTTATGGTGAATCCCCTCTTCCACATTATGGCAAAGGGTTTTACCATTGCCTTCGGCTTCAACTTCGGGAACACGGTCGTTCTTATGCCTTCCCCTGAAACCGACCCGGTATTGAAGGCCATCGAGCGGTACAAAGCAGGCTGGATACTCGGTGTCCCTGCCCTTTACCGGATGTTCCTGGAAAGCGACCGAATAGACCAGTATGACCTGAGCTCCCTGAAATACTGTTACTGTGGCGGTGATGTTCTGCCTGCCGAGGTGTTCAAGACATGGAAAGAAAAGTACGGCATTCCTATCTATCAGGTTTACGGCTCTACGGAGGTAGGCCACATTACCTACAGCCTGCTGGATAAGAACCCAAAGCCGACGGTGGTCGGCGCGCCACTCAGGTCGCGCAAATGCATCCTCGCGGACCAGGAATCCTTAAATCCGGTTCCGGCCGGCGAGGTAGGCGAACTCCTCGTCACCTCACCCTATACCATCAAGAGCTACTGGAAGAAGCCGGATGAGACTGCCCGCTCATTCATCCAAATGAATGGCGATGTGTATTACAGGATGGGCGACTTCATGAAGATGAACGAGGACGGAGACCTGGAATTCGTAGAAAGAACGGCGGATACCATAAAGTACAAGGCCTACCGGATATCGGCCTCCGAGATCGAAGCCGTTCTCCAGGACCACCCGACCGTTATAGGCGCGTGTTGCGTCGGAATCCCGGACTCGAGGGTCGGCGAAAGGATTAAGGCAATAGTGGTGCTGAAGGAAGATGCCAAGGGGGTGGGCAGCAGCGACCTCACGAAATGGTGCCGGGACCGTCTCGCCCCATACAAAATCCCGCATTACATAGAATTCCGCGATATGCTGCCAAAGTCAAAAGTAGGAAAGCTCCTCAGGAGAGAAATCAGGGACGAGGAAAAAAGAAAACTGGAAAAAGAGAAGAGAAAACCTGTATAATAAGGGGTCGAACGAACCTAGCCGCCAGGCAGGAACAGCAAACACGCCGACGTAGCTCAGTGGTAGAGCAGCTGATTCGTAATCAGCAGGTCCGGGGTTCAAATCCCCGCGTCGGCTCCAATAATTTCAATAACTTACGCTATATAGCCCCCGACAAAAGTGTATCTGAGGTGTTGCTGGGGCCAAACTTCAAGTAAATTGCACGAAAACTGTGAGACAATTGCATGTCTAACACCCCCAAATCCCTTTTTCCCTTGCCATCCCGCCATATCCCGCTTCATCCCTCCCCTTCCCGCTTTCTATCACCCCTCATGCAACCCCCTCATTCCATGCGGGCGGACACCGATAACCAAAAGTATTGTCGACTGCTGTGCCTTTGTCTATAGCCCCTTGGCAATAGCGCCCCCACTCCCGTTCTTCTAAAAAACCATCGAAAAGGCCTCGCCTTTCCCTGTGAGACAAGAAACTTGTTTGGTATACTCAATGCCAGAAGGAGAGGCCGAACGCTTTTTGGTGCTTCAAAGCCCGTTAAAAAACATGGTCCAGGAATGAAGACGAGCTTGACAGTGGCGACGCCTTGTGAGGTGATCCCGTTTAGAAAGGTAACGATCCTTTTCATTCCGCCTCCTAAATTTATAAAGGGAGGCTGCCATGCCATCGAAACAATCTTCTTTACCGTTCTCCGTTGTTCACCCCCATGCCGCCGGCATTGACATCGGGTCCACCTTTCACGTTGTTGCCGTACCGCCAGAATGCGACAGTATGCCCGTCAGGCGATTTCAAACCTTCACCGCCGATCTCCACCGGCTTTCGCAGTGGCTCAGGGAAGGTCGGCGTGACCTCGGAATCGACAGGCGTCTATTGGATACCTCTTTTCGAAATCCTAGGAATCAGACGGCTTTGAGGTTAT
>MVRP01000135.1 GCA_002067405.1 Syntrophorhabdaceae bacterium PtaU1.Bin034
ATTGTTAAAAGCGTGTTGGAGAACTACCGGTCCCATCTCGAGGTGGAAATACATCGCACGTACAAAAGGGACTTCAGGAAGGCGCTCGAAGAGCGAGGGAGGTTTTTGGATGGTATTATTGAACGATTCAAGACCGAATAAAGCGTCCCGAATCGTTCAATAAAAGCTTAAGGTTCTTGTTCGAGCTGAGATCTGAATAAGGCCGGGTAAGAAACGTCCTATGCCTTGATGTCTTTGACTCTTCTTTTGACTATTTTGCCTTTCTGCCTGGGCATATCGGCTTTGATATAAACCGTCTTTTCGAATACCTTATCTACGATTCCTTCCATCTCTTTCTTTGCGAACGGGAATTTCACCCTATCTCCGATCTTCATGCCGCTCCTCCGGTGGTTTCACTTTTTGCTGTCTCGCTCTTGGCTTCGGTCTTTGGCTCTGTCTTCTCTTCCTTCTTTTCACCCTGTTTTCCGCCGTTGCCTCTGGCCGACTGTACGGAGGATTTGTAGTCAGTAACGTACCATCCTGTGCCTTTCAGTTGAAAGGAACACATGGAAATCAGCCTGTTGAGCTGACCCTTACACTCCTGACACTCTTTCAAGGGCTCGTCGGAAATCTTCTGGAATATCTCGAATATCTTGCCGCAATCGGCGCATTCGTACTCGTATATGGGCATGACACAACCTCCTGCCGAATTTCGATAAAGAGTATAATCCTCCACTCTTTCGTTCGTCAAGACCACCTCCGGCCCCGTGGGGCTGAAAGCCCGCGTGCACATGGTGAGCCCGGCAGAGTCACGTCATCGACTGATCGGCGATCAAGTTAACTGTTGCTCTAAGCGGGCGCCCGTGCTATAGAAAGAGGAAAAGGAGGAGGGAGGACCGGTGGAAAAAGCGAAAGTTCTGATTCTTCTTGGTAGTGACAGCGATATCCCGTTGATGCAGGACGGCCTCAGCTTGCTCAGGGAAATGGGGGTGACGTACCATCTTGACATATCATCCGCACATCGCCACCCGGAGAAAACTTCTGTCTATGCGAAGAGCGCCCGAAGTGAGGGTTTTGAAGTGATTATTGCCGCTGCCGGGCTCGCCGCGCATCTTCCCGGGGTCATAGCTTCTCATACTACGCTTCCCGTGATCGGTGTGCCGCTCAAGGGGGGCAGCCTTCTCGGCATGGATGCGCTCTTGTCGATGGTCCAGATGCCAAAGGGGGTGCCGGTAGCGACAGTGGGCATTGATGCGGCGCGTAACGCGTGCATACTGGCATGCCAGATACTCTCGATCAAGTACGACGAGATTCGTGAAAAACTCGAAGCCATGAAGAAGCGAATGTGGGAAGAGATTGATGAAAAATCCCGAAAGTTGCAGAACCGGATTGGGTAAGACACCTGCTCTAATGCTCTCATTGTTCTCAGCCCCACTCATTCTCTGCAGCTTGCTCCAGGGAGGTTCGGTTTGACAACATTTGGGACTTTTGTTACCTTTATTTAACCCATGTACAACGCAATAACAGACATCGAAGGTATTCGGGTCGGCCATTCCTCGGATTTTGACGGAGGCACCGGGTGCACGGTCATCCTGCTCGACGGAGGTGCTACTTCCGGGATAGATATTCGGGGAAGCGCTGCCGGGACGAGGCAGATAGATGCGTTGGGGGTCGCCCACGTTGTCGAGCAGGTTCATGCCATACTGCTGGCCGGTGGAAGTTCATTCGGACTCGATGCGACCACGGGCGTCATGAAGTACCTGGAGGAAAGAGATATCGGTTTTGATGTTGGCGTTGCAAGGGTTCCGATCGTACCGAGTGCCGTAATATTCGACCTCGGTTTCGGTAACCCAAAGGCCCGACCCACGGCAGGGATGGGTTACGAGGCCTGCGTAAAGGCAGGTAAGATCGTTGAAGAGGGCAGTGTTGGCGTGGGAGTGGGTGCTACTGTAGGGAAGCTTTTCGCTATAGGCAGGGCCATGAAAGGGGGCATAGGAACGGCAAGCGTTGCGATGCCCGACGGAACCGTGGTAGGAGCGCTTGTGGTCGTCAATGCATTCGGCGACATAATGGACAACGTAACCGGTAAAATAATCGCCGGGGCTCGGACTGCTGAAGACCGGCTCACTTTTGCCGGTACTGTCGATTGCCTTAAGCAGGGCCAGGTGCGGAAGATGTTCGGGATAGATAATACGACCCTTGCTGTGGTGGCGACCAATGTGCAGTTTAATAAAAAGGAGATTACAAAGGTTGCCCAGATGGCCCAGGGAGGGTTGATAAAGACCATTACTCCTGTCCACACTACCTTTGACGGTGACCTCGTCTTCGGCGTGTCCCTTGGAACTATTAAAGGAGATGTGAACCGCATAGGCGTGCTCAGCGAGTTTGTGGTGACAGAGGCAATCAAAAGGGCAGTGAAGAAGGCTGACGGTTTTGGAAAGTTGCCTGCGTTCAAGGATATTGCCCGCGGTTCGTCAAAATCAACTTTTGCGCTGAGGGGGTAAAGGGTCAGGCGCGGTTGGTTGTCCGCCTGCCGCATAAGAACGACGAGCCTCAAGACACCGGGGAGAGAAAAAGCGCCTATTATGTCAGAAGAAATTGATGACAACAGGAGATATCCTTTGAAAAAACATCAAGAAGTTGCACAGTTATTCAAAGAAAAAGGGAACATCGTTGCCTTTACCGGAGCGGGTATATCGGTAGATGCAGGTATTCCTGCGTTCAGGGGCGGACAGGGGCTGTGGGAAAAGTACGATCCCATGGAGTATGCCCATATACAATCTTTTCTGAGATATCCCGATAAAGTATGGACGATGCTGAGAGAAATGGGCGATGTCATCCTCGGGGCTCAGCCGTCTCCGGCGCACAGGGCTTTGGCTGCCTTGGAGAAGGCAGGGCTGCTCAATGCGGTGATCACCCAAAACGTGGATGGTCTTCATCAGGCGGCGGGCAACAGGAATGTCATTGAGTACCACGGGAATCACCGTCGGCTGATATGTCCCGGCTGCTCCACGACCAGTCCGTTTACCGAGGAATCCAACAAAGTTATTCCGTACCCGCGATGTGACAGGTGTGAAGAAGTATTGAAGCCGGATGTTGTTTTCTTCGGCGAAGAGATACCTCGTACAGCAATGATAAGAGCGAACCACGAGGCAAACAACTGCAAGGTCATGCTCATAATAGGAACATCAGGCGTTGTATACCCGGCTGCTGATATCCCTTTTATGGCGAGCTCGAACGGCGCGAAGGTTGTTGAGATCAACGTTTCCCCCACGCCTTTTACCTCGGCGATTACACACCACTTTATTGAGGGAAGTGCATCGGACATATTGCCGGGCATCCTGGAGGAGCTCGGGTTAGAGAGTGCTTGATTCCTACGTCAAAGACAAGCTCGCTCCTTACACGAAATTTTCGCACTTTGCCTGCGCTCACGAATGCCCACGGTACGGTTGCCGCAGCGACCTGACCGTGAGTGCCAGCCTTCTCGAGATTTACATCCAGAGCCGCTTTCTTCACAGATCGGCCCGTAGTCTGTTCGATTTTGCTTACAGGAAAGAAATGACGCGATGCATAACTACTTTTATGCGATGATCATAGCAGAGGCCTTACTACAGAGGAGTACCTGATGGAGCATACTTACTGCGTGATTATGGCCGGAGGCAAGGGGGAAAGATTCTGGCCGCTTAGTACAAAGGCTGCACCTAAACCCTTCATAAAATTGATCGGCGACAAGACGATGATACAAATGACGGTTGACCGCCTGCTCGGTCTTGTGTCCAAGGAGCGCATATTCGTAGTCCTTGGATGCGAGCACCTTGACGTGGCGCGGCAGCAGCTTCCCGAATTTTTGGCCGAGCAGTTCATTGTCGAGCCGGTTGGAAGAGACACTGCTCCATGTATCGGTTTTACTGCCACTATCCTGGATCGAGCCGATCCTGACGCTATAATGGTGGTGCTTCCCGCTGATCAGTATATTCCCGACACCAGGGCTTTTGTCGAAACAGTGTCTCTGGGAGTCGAATGCGCGAGAAAGGGAGAGCATCTTTTGACGATTGGCATAACTCCCACGAGGCCCGAGACAGGTTACGGGTACATCCGGGCGCATGAGCCGGCCGGTATCACGGAACGGGAATCGTGTTTCCGGGTAAATCGCTTTGTGGAAAAACCTGATGAAGCGAAGGCCAGGCAATACCTTTCCGAAGGGAGTTACTATTGGAATGCCGGTATCTTTGTCTGGCGGGCAAAGACTGTTTTGAGGGGGATCGAACGCTACATGCCTGAGCTTCACCACGCCCTCCTTAAGATAAGACGGGCAATGGAGTGCGGCGACACGGAAGAGGTAGAGGCCGTTTTCAGAAGCTTTCCAAAAATATCAATAGATTACGGCCTCATGGAAAAAGCGGATAACGTGCTGATGATGAAAGCCAATTTTTCCTGGGACGACGTGGGTTCGTGGGGGGCGCTTCGAAGGGTCATGGAGCTGGACGACGACGGGAATTACCGCAGGGGCGAGACCACGTGCGTGGATACGGAAAACTGCGTCATCTATGCGGAAAATATGAGGGTTGGGGCTGTCGGTCTGTCGAACCTGATCGTTGTGGCATCGAAAGACGGTGTTCTCGTCTGCGATCTGGCGAGAGATCAAGACACACGACGAATCGCGAGGATGCTTGACGACGGGGAGGATGCGTGAGAAGACAGAAGGTGAGAAGCCGGGAAGGTGAGGAGCTTGGGGAAGGCGAAAAGGAGCGGACATGGTATCCAAGGTGTTTACCGCAAGTCTTTACGGCATAGACGGCATAAAGGTGGAGGTAGAGGTTGATATAACACACGGCCTCCCTTCCTTCAATATTGTCGGTTTGCCTGAGCCGTCCATAAAGGAAAGCAGGGAAAGGGTGCGGGCTGCCATAAAGAACGCAGGCTTCGAATTCCCCAACGACAGGATCACCATTAACCTCGCGCCGGCAGATGTGCGAAAGGACGGTTCCTCCTTTGACTTGCCCGTGGCTGTAGGCATGCTGGCAGCAATGGGCGTTATCAAGCAGGAAGCCTTGTTGGATCACGTTATTACGGGAGAACTGTCACTGGACGGAAGGATCAAGGGTATCAAGGGCATTCTCCCCATGGCCCTCCTTGGTGCCAAGGAAGGCTTTGCCCGAATCATTGTGCCTTTTGAGAATGGACCCGAGGCCTCGGTCGTGAAGGACATAAAGGTCCACGGGGCATCGCACTTGTTGGAAATAGCGCATTATTTTAAGGGTGATGCGGAGATAGAACAGTTTCACGCGAGGGAGAGCCGGGGTATGCCGGAAGGAAAGGAGGAACCACTCGATTTTTCTGATATTAAGGGGCAGGCCCAGGCGAAGCGGGCACTGGAGATTGCGGCAGCAGGGGCCCACAATGTTCTTATGATCGGTCCTCCGGGTTCCGGCAAGACAATGCTCGCCCGCAGGATTTCCACTATTCTGCCGCCCCTCGATTACGAGGAGGCGATTGAGACGACCAAGATTCACAGCATAGCGGGTCTTCTCAGCCAGGAGAAATTTCTTGTCACGGAGAAACCTTTCAGGTCTCCTCACCATACGATTTCCGATGCAGGACTCATTGGAGGAGGCTCGTTCCCAAAGCCCGGAGAGATAAGCCTTGCCCACAACGGCGTCCTATTCCTTGATGAATTCCCGGAATTCAAACGGCACATAATCGATTCGCTTCGCCAGCCCCTGGAAAGCGGCAATGTCGTCATCTCCAGGGCGTCCCATACCATCACGTTCCCGGCACGGTTCATGCTTGTAGCGGCGATGAACCCATGCCCATGCGGTTATTACGGGGACAGCAGGAGGGCCTGTATTTGTTCGGGTGCCCAAATTCATCGCTACAGAACGAGGATTTCCGGGCCGTTGCTCGACAGGATCGATATACAGATCGGGGTGCCTCCGGTCACAATACGGGAATTATCACTCGATACTGTTGAAGAATCGTCCGAAACCATCAGGCAGCGGGTGATGGCTGCACGGGCGATGCAGGCAGGCAGATTCGAGGGGAAGTCGATCTATTCGAATGCGCAGATGACGTCGAGGATGGTAAAGAAATACTGCGGGATTAATGAGGCCGCGAAAAACCTGCTGGAACAGGCGGTGGAAAGGTTCGGCCTGTCGGCAAGGGCCTATCACCGCATACTCAAAGTATCGAGGACCATAGCTGATCTGGATGGAAAAGAGAGCATCGACGACTCCCACGTAGCAGAAGCCATACAGTACCGGGTCCTGGATAAACGAATGAATGCCTGATTCGGACTAATGTATGCGGTGCGTCACCGGCCGGGGACAGTCCGAGGCACAAAAAGCGAGCCGTTCCCGTAACCTCTGTGTTATCCCTCGCGTTATCCCTGTTGTTCGTATTGCTTGACCTTTCTGTCCCGTCACCTTATATTATGCCCCGTATGGACAAGGTATTTCTGGAGAGCTTGCCTGAAGACAAAAATATCGACGGCGTAAAAAGATGGGAAGAGGAGAAGGGCGAGTTTGCCCAGATCTGCTATGCGGAAGAGACACGTCATATCGCCTTTTTTGTTATCAAAAAAGGATTCTGGCGGGGTATGCATTATCATGAAAAGAAGGAAGAGACGTTCTACGTCATAGACGGACGGATCAGGGCGGTCTTTGTCGATCTGGACTCCAGCCAGAGAGAGGAGTACACGCTGGCAAAGGGCCAGAGGCTGCGCGTAAAGCCGCGCTGCTGGCACATCTTCTATGGAATCGATGATGCATCTGTTGTAGAATATAGTCCGCAAGTCTATGATAAGACTGATGCTTACAGAATGGACATGGGTGTGTGATCATGGCTGAGATAAAGAGCGCTATCGAGATTGCAATGGAAAGAACGAAAAACCTTGTCATGGATGAGAAGGAAAAGAAGGAATTCGCCCAGAAAGACCTTACGGACAGGCTGAGGGCCATCGAACGCCGATTCCTGGAGGGAATTATAGAACCGGAGGAATTCCTGGCCGAATACAAGAACATACAGGCCGAAAAGTCGCAGAAAAGAAGAATTCTTGTCGATCTTCTTGTCGAGGAGTTCAATGCTTCCGTTGAGAACGAGAGGCTTTTCCAGCTCCTGGAAATTATGGGTGACGAAGCAGGCGGCGGACTCGGAGATGAAGCCCGGCTCTTGAAAAGTGCCTTCCAGAAGGAATTAGAAGCCAGGCTGAGCGGCATAAAAGAAAGCATACTAGGTCGCCTCAGTTCCATGGGGATTTCAGGAAGCAGCATAGAGCCGAACGTTACTGAGTGGGACGAGTGGAAGAACGCGCTCCAGGAGACAGGCAGCGTTTGCAGGAAGCGACTTTATGAGTGGAAAGATAAGGTCTGGGTAGTCTCAGCATAGCCTCAATCAATCTTAGAGACGGAAAAGGAAATCAGCATCAATCTGGAGCAGGCATATAGAAGACACAAGGAGAGCCTTGTTACGCTGGTGGGGAATGACCCGGTGGCTTTTCTCCACCGTTTCAAGGACCCCAGGGACATTGAGCTCGCGGGTTTCATCGCCTCTCAATTCGCGTACGGTCGGGTGCAGTTGGTGAGGCGCTTTCTCGACGCGCTTTTCGGACGCATGGCCGATGGGCCTTATCGTTTTGTCACTTCAGGGGATTTGTCCGCTCTCCGCGACCTCTACTATCGTTTGCACAAAGACGCTGAAATAATCGAGGTTTTTGAGGTGCTGAGAGCGATTGTCGAGAAGTTCGGCGGAATAGGCAGTATGCTCGAGCATTATTATGAAGGGGATTTCAGGCAGGCATTATGGACTGCCCGCCGGGAATTGTTCCATGCGAACGACAGGCTCCTTTTCTTTTTCCCCAAACCTTCTCCTTCAAGTCCTTTAAAAAGATGGAGCCTCTATGCCCGATGGATGGTGAGACAGGACGAGATCGACTTCGGACTGTGGAATTTTGTCGATAAAAGAACACTTGTCATCCCCCTTGACGCCAATGTGTTCAAGATTGGCAAATGCAACAACTGGACCGACCAGAGAGCCCAATCATGGAAGGCTGCTTGCCAGATCACAAATGAGCTCAAGAAGCATTGCCCGGATGATCCGGTAAAGTATGATTTTTTTCTCTGCCATGTGGTCGGTATTGGCGGAGGCTGCACGGGCACGAGGAATTCTGCCTGCGCAGAAGGATGTTTTCTCAATGAAGTATAGGATTGTGAGTCTGGGTTGCCCCAAAAACCTTGTAGATTCGGAACATTTGGCAGGTCGCCTTGACCATGCAGGTCACGCGCTGTCGGAGGATGCCGACCTCGTCATCATCAACACCTGTGCGTTTATTGCCGATGCATGCAGCGAGTCGATAGAGACGATACTGGAGGAGGCGCGGAAGATCTCCGGAAACGGCAAAAGGCTCGTCGTCACCGGCTGTCTTGTCGACAGGTATGGTAAGGAGCTTCCCAAACTGCTGCCGGAGGTGGACCTTTTTGTGGGAAGGGGCTCTTGCGGAGACATAGAGAGGCTGGTAGACGTAAACGGAGCCTGCCTGTCCGGGGATTGCGCCGCTGAAGGGAGTTCCATTGAGTGCTCGCCGCGAAGGGTGCTTACCCCGGCCCCTACGACTTATTTGAAAATCCAGGAAGGGTGCAACAACCGGTGCAGCTACTGCACCATACCCTCCATACGGGGTCCCTTGAGGAGCCTGCCGATCGACCATATCGAAGAGGAGTTTCTGACGCTTCTGGAAAAGGGCTTCAGAGAGTTCAACATCATAGGGCAGGACATCACTTCCTATGGCAGGGACAATGGGTCAGACATCAAGAAGTTACTTGCAAGGCTGCTTGCAACAAAGGGTGATTTCTTCATCAGGCTGCTCTATATGCACCCGAAAGGTATTGACGATGCCCTCACGGAAATGATATCGAACGATGAACGCATCGTCAAATACTTCGACATCCCGATACAGCATTCCGAGGACCGCTTGCTAAGGTCGATGAAGAGGGGATATACGAAGAAGGAACTGGGCGACCTCTTTGGAAAGATCAAAAAAGAGATGCCGGATGCCGTGCTCCGGACAACGGTTATGGTAGGATATCCGGGAGAGACGGAAGAGGATTTCTCGGGTCTCTGCGCCTTCGTAGGTGAATGGGAGTTCGATAACCTTGGGGCGTTCATGTATTCCAGGGAAAAGGGAACAACGGCTGCCCGGATAAAAGGTCATGTGCCGAAGAGCACGAAAAAGAAAAGATATCAGCGGATCATGGAACTGCAAAAAGACATCTCGAAACGGCGGTTAAAGCGGTTCTTGGGAAAGCAGACGCAGGTTATCGTGGAGGCCCGCGAGGCAGGCACGACGACCGGTCGTACGCTTCTCCAGGCACCGGATGTTGACGGCATCGCCTTCATCAGAGGCAACTGCGCGGTTGGAGAGATAAGGCAAGGCAAGATCGTAGGGACTCTGGATTATGACGTGATGGTGGAACTTGGAGGAGTGAATGGAACCGATAAATGAGTTGTTGGGCGTGCGGAAGGAGAAGGAGGAATACTTCCGCAGCATGGGGATAGACCCGTACCCGCAGGAAAGAGGGCAGTACTGGGGGAGCGATGATATCGAACGGGAGTACGGCGGGTTGACCGACGAGGAGATCGAGAAGAAGGACGGTCGCGTTCCTTTTGCCGGCAGGATCATGGCTTTCAGGGATTTTGGCAAGAGCAGTTTCATCCATGTGCAGGATCGGGAAGGAAAGACCCAGGTTTATGTGAGAAAGGATATACTCAAATCACCCGATTATGCCGTATTCAAGAAGTTCGATGTGGGTGACATTATCTCCGTGGAGGGCAAGGTCTTCAGGACCCGAACAGGGGAACTGACAATCCTCGCGGAGCAGGTGAAACTTTTGACCAAATCGCTCCGCCCCTTGCCTGAAAAGTGGCATGGCTTGAAAGATGTGGAGGAGCGGTATCGCAGGAGGTACGTTGACCTGATCGTCAACCAGAAGGTAAAGGAAGTCTTCCTGAGGCGGGCAAAGATCATCGAGTACATAAGATCATTCCTGGTAAACCGTGATTATGTTGAAGTTGAGACGCCTATGATGCAGATTCTTCCGGGAGGGGCAGTTGCAAAACCATTCAAGACCCATCACAACGCCCTCGGTCTGGACCTTTATTTGAGAATAGCGCCCGAGCTTTACCTTAAGCGGTTGATTGTAGGAGGGCTTGAAAGGGTATTCGAGATCAACAGGAACTTCAGGAACGAAGGTATCTCGGTCAGGCACAACCCGGAATTCACCATGCTCGAGTTCTATCAGGCCTACGCGACGTACGAAGACCTCATAGACCTGACCGAAGAGATGGTCTCTTCCCTGGTAATGAAGCTGTTCGGCAGCAACACGGTGGTCTTCAACGGCAGGGAGATCAATTTCGGTAGACCGTGGAAGCGCATCACGATGGAACAGGCCCTTATCGAATACGGCGAATTCGACCCGGCTATTGCTGATGATATCGAAAGGCTCAAGGCATATGGCAAAGAACTGGGCATAGAGGATATCGGGAAAATGCCAAAAGGGAAGGTAATCACGGAGATCTTTGAAAGACTGTGCGAAGATAAGCTGGTACAGCCGACTTTTATTACCCAGTATCCTGTCGAGGTATCGCCGCTCGCAAAACGGTCAAAGGAGAGGCCCGAAGTGACCGAGCGGTTCGAATTGTATATGAGCGGTATGGAAATAGCGAACGGCTTCAACGAGCTTAACGATCCCGCGGACCAGAAGGCGAGATTCCTGGAGCAGCTGAAGGAAAAAGAAGAGGGCGCCGCAATGGATGAAGACTATATCAATGCGCTGGAATACGGCCTTCCTCCCACTGCGGGCGAGGGTATCGGGATAGACCGGCTCACCATGTTGCTCACCGACAGTCAATCGATCAGGGAAGTCATCCTCTTCCCGTTGCTGAGGCCATAATTGCGATGAAATACGAAACAACCATCGCGCTGCGCTATTTGAGGTCAAAAAGGAAAGATAGATTCATATCTTTCACCACCTGGATATCCATAATAGGCATAGGCATAGGCGTGATGGCGATTATCCTGGTCATAGCGGTCATGACCGGGTTTCAGGACGAGATCAGGGAGAGAATACTGGGCATAAACCCCCACGTGCTCGTGTTAAGCGTCCAGGGAGAAATGAGGGAGCCCCAACAGGTCGTGGAGAAGCTGAAAACCGTAGACGGGGTAATATCGGCCTCACCCTTTATTACGTTCCAGGCCATGGCCCAGGGGCG
>MVRP01000136.1 GCA_002067405.1 Syntrophorhabdaceae bacterium PtaU1.Bin034
ACGGCCACGAAATACCTGCAGGACATCGCCGGAGGCATTGTGGCGACAGCCCCCTCGGCGAAGGACTTCTTCAATCCCGAGACCCATGACATAATAGAAAAGTATCTGGCAGGAAAGGCGGGGGTTTCGACGGAAGACAGGCTGCGCATGATCAAGCTCGTCAAGGATATCGGCTCTTCCTACGAAGATGTCCTTACCATCCACGCGGAAGGGTCGCTCGAGGCCCAGAAGCTTTCAATACTCCAGCTCGCAGAGTTCGACAGGTACAAGGCGGCGGCAATGAGGGCTGCCCAGATCAACAACAGGAAAGGACATGCTTTGTTTGATGATCTTCCGCAGTTCCCTCCGAAGCTGTAAAGAAGGAGTGCGATCTGACGGCTAAAGGGAGCAAATCGTGAGGAAGCCATGCACGTAATGGACATGTTTGCACTGAAGGGTAAGACGGCAGTCGTCACAGGGGGATCGGTCGGCCTGGGGGCACAGCTCGCCACGGGCTTGGCAGAGGCCGGCGCGAATATTGTAGTAGTGGCGCGAAAGCGTGAACGGTGTATCGAGATGTGCGCCGGTCTCGAAAAGAACGGCATTCGGGCACTCCCTGTCGCCTGCGATGTGAGCAAGGCTGAAGATTGTCAGCGCCTTGTGGACGTAACGGTCAAGGAATTCGGCGCGCTCGACATCCTTGTGAATAACGCCGGGATCAGCTGGGTGGCTGACGCCCTCGATTTCCCTATGGACAAGTGGCAGCGGGTAATGAACCTTAATGTCAACGGAACCTTCCAGCTGTCTGTCATGGCAGCGAGGATAATGAAAGGACAGGGGGGCGGCAAAATTGTCAACATGGCGTCCATAGGCGGCTTTGGCGGGGACTGGCCGGAGAATGCGAACTCGGTCGCCTATACCAGCAGCAAAGGCGCCATCCTCACGATGACGAGAGACCTGGCGGTAAAGTGGGCCCGATACGGCATCACGGTCAATGCCATTTGCCCGGGATGGTTCCCCACCAGTCTCAACGACAAGCACCTCGAGGAAATGGCCGACAGAATAATCCCCGGGATCCCCCTTGGTCGGTACGGCGGGGACCACGATTTAAAAGGCCTGATCGTTTTTCTCGCCTCTTCCGCTTCGGATTATATTACCGGCCAGTACTTTGTGGTTGACGGGGGGCAGACAGCCCTTGTTTAGGTCATTAAGGATCAGGAAAGCCGGGTTGTAAAAGACTGTGTAGACTAGACAAAGGAGGTCGGAACAATGGATCGACTGAAGGGCAAGGTGGCCGTTGTAACAGGGGCGGCCTCCGGACTGGGGCGGGCTTCGGCCATAATGTTCTCGAAAGAGGGCGCGGCGGTCGCCGTCGCGGATGTGAATGAGCGGGGCGCGGCGGAAACCGTAACCATCATCGAGGGATCGGGAAGCAGGGCGTTTTACGTGAAGGCCGATGTCTCCAAGGCAGACGAGGCAGAGGCCCTGGTCAAAGAGACTGTTCGAAGGTACGGCCGCCTGGATTGCGCGCTGAACAACGCCGGCATAGAAGGGCCCGCTTTTCTCGTCGGCGAATACCCGGAAGAAGAATGGGATAGGGTGATCAGCGTCAATCAGAAGGGAATCATGTTGTGCATGAGATTCGAGATCGAGCAGATGCTTCGCCAGGGAGGCGGCGCTATCGTAAATACCTCGTCGGGCGCGGGTTTGCGTGGCCTAGCCTATCAGTCGGCATACTCGACCAGCAAACATGCCATCATAGGTCTTTCGAGGACAGCCGCGGTTGAATACGCAAGAAAGGGCATCAGGGTCAATGTCATCTGCCCGGGCTTCATCGATACCGGGCTTACGAGGCTTGTGATAGCGAAGAAGCCGCATCTGGAGGAAAAATACAGGAAACTCGTTCCCATGGGCAGGTTCGGGAAGGAAGAAGAGGTTGCAGAAGCGGCTGTGTGGCTGTGTTCGGATGCATCATCATTTGTCACCGGCCATTCTTTGGTGATAGACGGGGGCGCAAGCGCCTGACGCTGTCTGGAGTGCGTGTCCAAACAACAAGAGCAGGATTCATGAAGAAACACCCGCATACTGCTCAAGGCCAATCCGAACCCCTAATCGCACTTGATTTGGGCACGTGGCGGTTTTTGCCACGTGCCGCTCTCCGCGTCACTACCACCCTGTCACGGCCAATAAACAATATGTCTGTTTTGCCGTATTGATCCAAAAATCGTTGACTGTCCTGCCAGGATAAGGCAAAATGATGTGTATGCTCGACTGTTTTGTGGCCGACAGCTTCATCCGGGACGAGCATAAAATGAGAGAAGCGAACGCAATTCCTGGCCTTCTTTCCTGGTTGATTTAGCAGTCTCTGTAACCGATTCAAGAGAAAAGACGACAATTCATAGACGAGAAGGAGGATAGTCTCGAGGCCGATAGAGGCATGCATAAAGAGTAGACGAAGGCGGCCCGTGGTTGACACTGCATTATCGAGACAAACGAATGCTTTTTCGGAGAGGCGAGGAATTTCTTACAAGAAGCGGGTTGAGGGATCTGGTCATCCTTCTGAGCGCGGTTTCTGCCTTTTTCTTTAAGGTCACGAATGCAGAGATTGTCACCGCTTTTCTTGTTCTTTTCGTCGGAAGTTTCATTCACTTCATTGCAAAAGGGGTGCTGATCCGGAACGAAGTCCTCTGCAAAGAAGGCATCTACAGCCTCATTCGCCATCCTTACTACTTCGCGAATTATCTGGTTGATTCCAGCTTTTGCCTGATGAGCGGCAATTACTACCTGTTCCTGCTCTATCCCTTTCTTTTCTTCTCGAGCTATGGACCGACGATGAGAAAGGAAGAAAGAACACTTGTCAGCATACACCCCGAGGCTGTTGATCACATCCTGAGCACGCCTCAGGTTTTCCCCGACTCCCGGTCGATCTTTAACGTGAAGCACCTTTTTAGCGGCTTTTCGTTGACGAGGATAACGGGAAAGGAGGTGGCAAGAATCTTGCGGTTCTTCGCCATGGGCATCCTTATACTTGCAGTGCACCGAATCCCGTGGAACAGTATAGGCAGAATCACCGAGATCACCACAGGCCCGTGGATCAGGATTTCGGTTCTCAGCCTCTTTCTCGCAGGGGCTGTTCTTTACGGTGCGAACCTCCTCATCCTGAAGTTTACCAATAACCGGTGATTCTCATCGGCGCTCGCGTTCCCCCTCCTTGCCGCCATCCGGGAATTTCATGACCGTGAAGCGCTCTTCGCGCTGATTGTCGCTTCCCGTCTGGTGTATGAGTGGTATCAATCTCTGAAAGTAATCTCTCGTATCCGAGGGGATTTCGTTTACGTCCACGAGGAGAAGACCTTTGGGATACTTCTCGCGAAAGCTGTTGATATCTGCGATAGAGTGGACATATTTAATGGCCGAAGCCCGGTTCAGATAGAATATGAGTATGGCGTTCCCTTCACGGTACAGGGCGACGGCGTCCTGTCCTGCCTTGTCGATTTCCTTGCTTGCCTGGCGGGCAAAATCGCGCAACCCCCTCTCCCTTTCCCCTATCTTCATCCCCTGGGTAAAACCCCAGAGGCTGATGATGAAAACGAGCAGGAACAATACCGACAGTGCGTTGAGCCGATTTTTCTTGACTGCCAGAAGAATGCCCGCCAGGATTGCCCCGACAGCCACGATTACGCCAACGAGGATCTCCGAGCCGTGACGGTATGCCGGCATGAACAGGTAGACATAGAACAGCGCGCCGGAAAGAAGGATCAGTAAAGCGGTGGTGGCCAGGGCTGCCCGGTCCATAACCCTCGAGGTCGAACCTCTCGCGTTGGCCACCCAGTCGTCAAGCGCTTTGCCTGTTATCAACGCGAGAGCGGGAATGAGAGGCAGTATGTAATACCCCCGGCGGGAGCCGGAGATCAAAAAGAACAGGAGGATCCCAAGAGCCGATCCCAGCGTCCAGCGCCGGGTGTTGCCGGTTTCCCAGTATCGTGCCTGCCAGATCGAAGCAAGCACCAGGAACGTCCAGGGAGCACAGAAGAGCATGATGTGGCCGATATAAGAATAGGCCGGATCGCGGTGATCGAAGGGTGAGAAAAAGCGGACGACGTTTTCTTTCCACATGAGGAGCACAGATGTCCATGAACCGGTCAAAAGTACAGGCAGGAAAAGAAGAAAACAGAAGAGACCCGCACCCAGAAGAAGGCCGGCCATTCCGGGGCCTGAGAGAAGCCAAAAGAACTCCTTGAAAACGCTCGCTTTTAGTGTGCGGTAGGCAAACCCCGATCTTCTCAGTTCATCGAATGTGCCCCAGGTCCCGTAGATAAGGATCGCGCAGAGAACCACGGCCGGTGCGACAGGTCCCTTCAGGAAGGAGCCGACAGCCCCTGCACAGTAGAACAGAAGGAGATTGCGAAAGCGGTTTTGCGAGCGGGCGGCGAGGATTGCCGTGAGCATTACCCATATGGCGAGCGTGTTCAGAAGCTCCGCTGAAGCAGTCCTGCCCCAGAGTAGAAACATCGGCGAGGTGAGAAGAAGGATTGCGGCAAAGAAACCGGCCCTCGCTCCGAAAAGACGCCGACCCATGAAGAAAATGCTCATTGCCGTGCCGAGTCCCGCCAGGGTTGCAGGCATGCGAAGCATGGACTCGGTCAACCCACCCAGCTTAACAAAGGGAAGTATCGCCCAATAGCTCAGCAGAGGCTTGTCGAAGTAGACGGTCCCGTTGATCGTAGGCAGGAAATAGTTGCCCGACTGGAGCATTTCTTTCACAATAACGGCCCATCGCCCTTCAGACCCCCATAGAGAGCGGATCGAGAGTCCGCTCCAGAGGAGGGTGAGACCTGCGGCGATCAAAACCACAAACAAGAGCAACTCCTGCGGCCGCCAGTTGTGTGTGAGACAGAGTCTTGTGATCTTTCCGTTCATTTCGCTCTCCGCTTCCAAAGATGTCAGGAAACAGAATCTTACGTTAAAACGGGGGCTTTACGCAAGTCATTGTTCGCCCGTCACCACAGGACCGGACCCGGCCCCTTTTGGCCTTGAATGGCTTTTTTTATTGGGAGTTCCGGAGGGGACGCAAATATTTACTGGCTTGTCAAAAAGAAATAGGTACTATATTGTCTTAGCGCCGGATGAAATCAACAGAGAAGCTCAAATCGCCACTCGTTCTCCTGTCCTTGAAGATCGCCCTGGGTGTTCTTCTTCTCGCAATCGTTGTCTTCGTGTTCTATCTGTACCATGAAGGGCAATGGAGGGAGGCATTCTTCCGCTTCAAGTATTTCTTCAGTTTTCAGAGGCTCAGGATATTCATCCTCTCTTTCGGGGCCTACTCAAAGATCGTTTTTGTCGTGTTACAGGCGGCGCAAGTGGTGTGCGCCCCCATACCGGGCGAGATAACCGGTTTTGTGGGCGGCTTTCTCTACGGAAAGGTTATGGGTACTGTTCTCTCGACGTTCGGCCTTACCCTTGGTTCCATTCTTGCCTTCGAAGTGACAAGGATATTCGGAACCAGGCTCGTGAAGAGGGTTGTCAAGCAAGAAGCCATGGACCGTTTCGATGATTTCGTCACCCATCGCGGCGTCCACATCGCCTTTGTGCTGTTCCTTATACCGGGCTTTCCGAAAGATTCGCTCTGTTACCTGCTTGGCCTGACCCATCTCAGGCGCACGGATTTTCTTCTAATGAACATATTCGGAAGACTTCCGGGGACCCTTATCCTGAACCTGGAAGGGGAAGCGGTAAGGACCGGCAAGTACGAAGCGTTCTTTGTGCTCCTTGTCGGCAGCATAATAGTCACTGCACTGCTTTACTTTCTCCGCCATCATATCGTGCGATTGTTCAGTTGGCTGGTCCATCTGGTTTTCAAAAAGCATCGCTGAGCCGTCAGCCAGGTCGTCCTTTTCTTTTTTGATCACGTTGAGGGCCTCCAGAAGTTGTTTGTCGTCCGTTGCCCTGAACTCTGCCTCGGTCATGTTTCGCCCGGCGGACGGGAAAAGTGGTTTTGCCTTTGGGGACAGGCCAACTTTGATGTCCGGGCTGATCCCTTCGTGCCAGATGGCGCGACCGGAGGCGGTAAGCCACTCGTACGTGGCAAGAAGGAGGGCCGAGCCGTCGCCGAGGGAGTACTCCTTTAAGACGGTGCCTGTTCCCACTGTTTTTTCGCCCACGAGTTTTGCCCTGCTCCAGTCCTGCAGGGCGCCCGCCAGAATCTCGGCTGCGCTTGCCGTGCCGGTATTGATGATCGCGACGGTCGGAACGGTAAGCGCCAGGCCTTCCGGTTCCGATGACAGCTTTTCGATCTCATTCCTTGCGTTCTTGACCTGTACAACGGTTTTGTTCTTTATAAATTGGCTTGTCACCCCAAGGGCTTCTTCGAGCAGGCCCCCCGGATTGTTGCGAAGATCAAGGATAAGTGCATCAACGGGCCGATCCGTCTTCTGAAGAAGGGCCGTCAGCGCTTTCTTCAAATCCCGGGTCGTTCCACGACTGAAGCTGCTTATGCGAAGGTGAGCGACGTTTGTTCCCGGCAGCCGATGCCAGGTTACATTCCGGATAGTCAGTTTCCTGCGCTTCAGTTTCACCTCCCTGGTCATATCCGTGTGTGGTGTTTTTACCGTCAGGTCGACTGTTGTGCCTTCCGGCCCCTGGACGAGCTTCACCACCTGGTCCAAGGGCAGTCCTCCCACGTCATGATCGTTTATCTTCAAGATGATGTCGCCCGGCCGAATGCCTGCTTCCTGGGCAGGAGAACCATCCATCGGGGCGAGCACCGTCACTTCATTGTCTTTTATCCGCAATTCCACACCTATGCCCACAAACTGGCCTCGTACGACGTTTTTTACCTGCTTTACCATTTCCGGGGTCATGAAACGGCTGTGTCCCTTGTCGCCCAGCGAATCCACCATACCCTCTATGGCCCCGTATGTCATCTTTCGATCGCTCACCGATCCGCGGTGAATGTAGAAGGTTTTGATAGTGTTCCACGCCTCGGCCATAAGACGGAAGTTCGGGGCAGCTTCTTTCTCGATATTTTCGGGCGGGATAAAGGCGTTGATAACTTTGCGGTCAAGGACGATCCCCGCAATCAGGCCGATGAAGAGGGTTATGGCGACGATATCCAGGACAAAGAGGCGGGAAAAAGATCGCTTCATCCACTCTCCGGCTGACTCTGCTGTACTTCTTTTACCGCCAGATAGATATTACGGGGAAAAGTACTTGCCCGCGTAGCGTTCAACTGAAGCATTCATCAAGTATTAAACGAGCTTTCAATAAATGGATTATAAGTATCGTAAGCGGGAGCGGCAAGCCAAGAAACCGGGAAGACCGGCACGGACCGGTGAATACCTACAGGCCCGTTATGCGATAGGATCCATTTGACCCCTCAGTACGCGGTCCATCCAGTCCAGTTCCATCTCCCGCTGGTTCCTGGGATTCGTGATCACGAAGACAGGGAGGCGGGAGAGCGAAACATCCCTCCAGCTTTTCTCGTAGTGCTTATAGTATTTCCCGAAATGCTCCCAGAACTGAGGCACGATCACACTGTTTATGCGGCCGTAGTCCCCCAACTGGAGCGCCTGCAGGTATTCGACGCGAAGTCTTTGCAAGAGTCCGACTTCTGACAGGTTCTCTGATGCTTCCATGGGTTTTTCTCCTTGTGAGCTCGCTTGCCATTCTAGACTATTATAATCGTTTTGGGAACGCAATGAAGGATCGCGGAAAAGGGGGGCCGGGGCACCCATGAAGCGGGTCGTGGCTTCGCTGTCGAAGCAACGGGGCAGAGGAGCAACGGTGAACAAGCGCATTTTCCCCTCCGCTCCCTCTCTCCTCCGCACCTCAGCATAGCACGGAGGGGGCGCTAAAGCCCAACGACAACCACGAGCGAAGCGAGATGAGGGGGGTGGCTCCACAGGCTTTGCCTGTGGAGGGGGCGCTGAGCCCCAATATAATGATCCTTGTTTTCTCGAAATAATCTATGTTACTATAACCTGCCGTAATTACTTTGGTTATGTCTGCAGCCTTGTTAGCACAGAAAGAACATGCTTGCTAAATCAAACTTTTAAGTACGAGCGGACGCGGGCCTTGGGCAAGACGTACGTGTAGGCAAGAAATCTTGTTATCGGTGCGAAAACGACCTAAATATAGAGATAATATTATGGCATCGGCAATGGTCAAACCGGCTATCATTGCGGAAGGTCGGAACTGCTGGAGGCGGACATGGTCAAGCCGTATCGCCTTTCTCGTTGACGGCTCGGCCTATTTTTCGGCCCTTGCTGAGGCCCTCGAAAAAGCCGAGCGCTCGATTCTTATGCTCGGCTGGGATTTTGACAGCCGGACCCGCTTGCGTCCGGACGTCAAGGATTCGGCTCTGTCCGATGGTTTTGCTGCCTTCCTCACTGCCGTCCTCAACCGGAGGCCGGAACTGTACGCCTACATACTCGGCTGGGACTTCGCGATGATATACGCCCTTGAGCGGGAGCCCCTGCCGCTATTTAAATTCGGGCTTTACACGCATCATCGTCTTAACTTCCGCCTTGACGGAAGCCACCCTTTCGGAGGATCCCATCATCAAAAGATAGTCGTCATAGACGACTCGGTGGCTTTTGTCGGAGGCCTGGACATTACCAAGCGACGCTGGGATACACCCGAGCACCGGGCAAATGATCCGAGAAGGGTAGATCCCGGAGGGATAGCCTATCCACCCTTTCATGACGTGCAGATCATGGTGGACGGAGAAACCGCAGAAAGCCTTGGTGAACTGGCCCGAAGACGCTGGCTTCTTGCTACCGGTCACCGTCTGCCTCATTCAACAGCCACCGGCGACCCCTGGCCCCGGCATGTAAAACCCGATATTGAAGGGGTCTATGTAGCCATTTCCCGCACTGAGCCGGCATATTCAGGGCGGCCCGAGGTAAAGGAGGTGGAAGCGCTCTTCTTCGATTCGATCGCCGGTGCGCAACACAGCATCTATATCGAAAATCAGTACTTCACTTCGGTCAGGATAGCAGAGGCCCTGGCCCGGCGCCTGGATGAGGAGAACGGCCCGGAAATCGTGATCGTAACTCCGAAGGTGCCGAGAGGACTGCTGGAAGAGACCACGATGGGGGTGCTGAGGGCCAGGATCGTGAACGGATTGAGGAGGAGAGACGCCCACAACCGGTTGCGCTTGTATTATCCTGTTGTTCCGGATATCCAGGACGGCGAGTGCGTGAATGTCCATTCGAAGGTCATGATCGTGGACGATCGGTTTGTGCGTATCGGGTCTGCCAACCTGAGCAATCGTTCCATGGGCCTCGACACCGAATGTGACCTTTCCATGGAGTCCGGGCAAGACAGTACGCTACAGGAAGGCATCGGCCGGTTCAGGAGCGGTCTGCTGGCGGAGCACCTGGGAAGCACGGCAGAGGAGGTCGAGGAAACTGTGAGGATGAAAGGGTCGCTGGTAACGGCGGTAGAAACGATGCGGGGCGGGAAACGCACGCTCGAAACCTTGGACGATTCCGTCCCGGAATGGCTTGATGAGTTCGTGCCGGACGGGGTGGTTCTTGACCCCGAGCGGCCGATCGATAGCGAGATACTATTTAATCATCTCGTTGCAGGAGAAGAAGAACCGATCCGCCATCCCTTCCTCAAAGGCGGCGTCCTCGTCTCGGCGCTTCTGATCCTCGTCCTTC
This sequence comes from Syntrophorhabdaceae bacterium PtaU1.Bin034, assembly GCA_002067405.1. The sequence goes on from MVRP01000136.1 coordinate 9,645, forward strand.
TATGGCATTACGGACCGCTCAAAGGATGGTTTACCCTCAGCAATATCGAGGTCGTTATCACCTCTTTCAGAAGCAGCCTGCTCGCGCCCTTTGTGGTGACCGGTGCGTTCGTGGTCAGCGGCCTCCTGATGTGCCCTCTCACCCTGATGATTCTTGCCACTGCCCTTGCTTTTGATCCGCTCCCGGCATTTTTCTACGCCATGCTCGGCGCACTGTCGAGTGCGGCCGTGAGCTTCGCGGTCGGGAAAATGTTGGGCCGCGACACGGTAAGGAAGTTTGCAGGCAAAAGGCTCAACATGCTGAGCAAGAAACTCGCGCATCGCGGGGTTTTTGCAATCGTCATCGCACGAATGATCCCGCTGCTTCCCTTTACGATAACCAATCTCGTTGCCGGCGCCTCAAACGTTAACTTCAGAGATTTCCTGATAGGAACGGCAATCGGCTTGTGCCCGGGCCTGCTTGTTATTACGCTTTTTGAAAAAGGTCTCGAACATGCCCTTCTCAACCCGGGGATAGGCAGCTTTGCCATCCTTGTCGGCATAATCATTTTCGCTCTTCTGGTTTTCCGGTATTTGCGCAACATGCTGGAGACCACCGATGGATACTCTCATAGAGACTTCACCACGAAAAGAACATAAAAGGAAAAAGAACGTGAAATTGAAAGAACCGTTTGCCCATTTTGTTCAGGTCGCATCCTATAATATTCATCGGTGTGTGGGGCTTGACGGTCTTTGTCATCCCGAACGGATTGCATCGGTCATCAAGGAAGTCGGCGCCGACATACTCGGGTTACAGGAAGTAGATTCACGTGTCCTGTCGCTCGACGGGATAAACCAGGTGGAGTATCTTGCGCGGGCCTCGGGGCTGAACGTCGTTGCCGGACCCACCATTTTCGGGGATAATGGTCATTTCGGCAATGCACTGCTTACAAGGTTCGATATTTCATCCGTCCGTCATATTGATTTGAGCGTACCACGGAGAGAGCCGCGGGGAGCGCTTGACGTGGACCTTGACTGTCATGGCAGGATCGTGAGAGTGATTGTCACCCACCTGGGTCTCGGCATCGCCGAGCGGAAGAAACAGGTTGCCCGTCTTCTCGATATCATCACCACCAAGCATGAAAGGCCGACCATACTGGTGGGCGATATGAATGAGTGGCTGCCCCGTGCGCGCTCCCTTCGGTCGCTTCGCGTCTCCTTTACCCGATCTCCCTCTCTCCGGACTTTTCCTTCGCGACTTCCAGTGCTTCCCCTCGACCGCATATTTGTATGGCCCCATGAAGCGTTCCTCAAGGCCAAAGTTCACATGAGCCGCCTGGCGAGAATAGCGTCCGATCACCTCCCGATCAAGGGTTTC